>JAFXFO010000017.1 GCA_017520425.1 Lachnospiraceae bacterium
ATGAATTTCCAACATACTTACAGAAGGGAGAGAAAGGATGTCTCAAGATAAATTAAGTCTGGTAAAGAAGTTCCGGTTGAGTCCAAGAGAAGCAACTATACTGGCAGATAAAGCACAGCAAGCAAATATGACAGAATCAGAATATCTGAGACTTATGATATCTCAGAAGCCAAGCGATTATTCGGAGATTAGGATATTGTTGAAGGAGCTTATTAATGAAGTAAACCATATTGGTACAAATATTAATCAGATTGTTCACAATCATAATTCTGGCATATATTCAGAGGATGACAAAGAACGTCTGGTAGCTTATATGCGCAAACTGAATACGGAAGTGAACAACGTATACAAAACTGTAAACGGTGGAAAGTTTAGAAACGAGTAAGAGGAAATTTTTTCTCACCGGAATCATTGCTTTTTCCAATTCATAGTTGTATCATTAAGACAAGAAGTCATTGAGACTTATAAGGACGAAAAGATGCAGAAGCGATTATGGAAGGAGGGAAGCTTTGAACAAGGAATTTGAACGCTGCTGCACATTCCTGGCCGAGATGATGGAGAAGTACGGAGCATTGGTTTTGCGAGATATCGCAGTAGAGATTCAGTATGAACCGGAAACTTGGTGTGATGATGCAGAGGGAAAAAGACTTCGGTATGAGGCTTATGCGAGAAGATTTATGAAGCGGTTTGAGAAAGCAGCATAAGTATTACCAGCATCCTGCGAGAGTGGGATGTATACATACGATGGAGCGTTCAAAGTGAAATGATATAAAAACGTTTTTAAAAATTGGAAATAAGCGATGTGATAAAAGATAAACGGAATGTGGGTATATATTACCTACATTTTTTGCGTTTATAGGCGTTGTAATACATTAGGTGAGTTATAAAAATATTATTCGAGACAAACATCCCACAAACTAAAACAAAAACAAAAGTGGGATAAAATGTTGACAAAACGCACGTATTTATATATTATATAGATATCCCAAAAATTAAAAGAAAAAGAAAGAGTGAGAAAAATGACTTATGAATATGTGCCCAAATTAGTTAGAGCAGCAATTAATAATGATAAAAAGAATGTTGAGTCAATAGCGCTTCTTATGGGGCGCAAACTAAAAAAGGAAGCTCCGGATGTAGCGGCAGAAATAATGAAAATATTGGCATGTTCTAATACGGGAACGGATGTGATGAGAAGTATTGAGATGTCTCCGCTTCCAGTAGATAAAGAAACTAGGAGCCAGTTGGTTAAGATTGAAGAACCTATTTCATTAGAAGAACCGATACTTGAAGAGTGTGTCAAGGAAGAATTGAACCATTTTTTGAGAGAAAGAGAGCTAATAGATAGATTTTTAGAAGAAGATATTGTGCCGTCTAACAGTATACTTTTACATGGTAGACCGGGAGTTGGAAAAACCTATATTGCAAAGTGGCTTTCATATAAACTTAATATGCCAATTATTACATTAGATTTAGCAAATTCAATTTCGAGTTATTTGGGAAGAAGCGGACAGAATATAAAAAGTATTTTTCAATATGCAAAAGAGCAAAATGTTATATTGTTTTTGGACGAAATAGATGCAATAGCTAAGAGAAGAGATGATGCATCTGATTTGGGAGAATTAAAAAGACTTGTCAATGTATTGCTTAAAGAATTAGAAGAATGCCCGGTTACGTGTGTGGTTATAGGAGCGACGAATCATCCGGAATTATTGGATAAAGCGATATGGAGACGATTCGATAGGAATATTGAAATTCCTATGCCAGAATTTGAACAACGTCAACAGTTGATTGAGAGAGGATTAAGGACTTATATTAAGGAAATAGACGAAGGAATTATTAAGATTCTTGTTGATGGAACAAATGGTGTTTCGGCAGCTGATTTATGCAAGATGTGTGAGCATATAAAGAGAAAAACTATAATTTATTCAGAGCAATCAATATCTGTATTAGCGTTAAAAGAGTATTGCGAATATGCGGGATTGAAGACCAAAGAACAAAAAATAGCAATTTGTAAGTCGTTAAAAGAAAACTGCGGTAAGATTTCGGTAAAAAGAATCTCGGAATTAACGGGTATACCAACTTCTTCTGTAGATAGATACTTAAAGGAGTGATTTGATGAAAGATACTGGAAAACATCCTATTTTAGCAAATGGTCAGTATTATATACAACCTCTGGTGAAAAAGACGGGAGGTGGATATTCGAACTTACCACACGAATATGTGGAAGCTAAAGAGAGATTATGTGCAGATATTGAAAAAATACAAGAGGCATTTGAAAATCACGATGAGATTTTTGTCTCAAGCAAAGTTGTGTGCATACGTTTGGAACCTAAATACGAAGCGAAGTCTTATACACCGACATCTTTGGTAGCGGATTCGAAAATGCGGCTGATAGGGGGACGAAAGTATACTATAGACGAGAAAAACAATACAAAAGGAAAGATGTATTTTGTAAGAACAACAAAAGAAGAATTAGAAGAGTTAAAGAGCAAATTTACTTCTGGAAGAAAAGACAATGTTAAAAAATGGAAAGAACAGGTCTGTACAATTAAAAGTATAGATTTATTACACCCGGAAGAAAAGACTATGGGATTTCCTGATGGATGGGAAAATGGAACGGTAGAGGTAGTAATCCATCCTCTTGATACAGATAGAGAGCAAGCTATAAATGGATTTTTTGAGACGACACAATTAGAAAAAGATAAGGCTGCAATACGTACTTATGAAGATGGACTTACATTTGTATGTATTAATATGGATAAAGAATCTGTAAAACGAGCAGGAAAGTATAATCCGTTAAGAAGTATTAAGCCTATGTATGATAATTGGGAAGAGCAATTGCGTGCAGGATATATGGTTGCACCTGCTCCTCAGCTTCCAGAAATAGTTATGAAGTCTAATATTAAAGTAGGTGTTTTTGATGGAGGAGTAAAATCGGGTACACGTTTGTTGGATCCATATGTAACTAATTATGACATGGTCGATGATACAGCTGTGGAAAATGCACAAGATCATGCATCAGGAGTGTGTGGAGCAATTCTTTACGGAACAAATTTGCGTGGTAAAACGGAGAAGGATAAAGTTGATAATCCGGTTGTGTCCGTAGAATCATTTAGAGTATTTCCGACAAAAAAGACAGGAGATGCAGAGGCGGATTGGCAAATGTATACCACCATAGATGTGATAGAAAAGGTTGTTTCGGAACGGAGGGATATAAAGTTATTTAATCTGTCAATGGGTCCAAGAGGTGCAATTATAGATGATGAGATAAATAGGTTTACATATGTTTGTGATAAACTTACATATGATGTGGAAGAAGATGAGGTAAATCCTTTATTTTGCGTGGCAGCAGGGAATGATGGAGCATTCGAAACACCTATGAATAGAATTCAGTCACCTGCTGATATGGTAAATGGACTTGCTGTGGGGGCTTATACTATTTCTTCTTTGGGAGATAAATATAGGGCTTCTTATAGTTGTGTAGGGCCAGGAAGGGAAGGCGCTAAAATTAAACCAGATATTTTAGAGTTTGGTGGTAGTGTCGATATGCCGTTTATAACTTCAAAAACAGGTAATGAAATAACGGGTACACTTGGAACTAGTTTAGCAGCACCTGTAGTTGCTGGAAAAATCGGAAGACTTATGGCAGCGTCAGATCACATTGTTCCACATTTGGGTCGAGCATTAATAATTCATAATGCGGAAAATGATGGACTTGAAGGAAATAATGAGAATGGATTCGGATTTTGCACCTTAGAAGTTGATGATTTGTTGAATTGTACAGACAACAAAGTGACGATTCTTTATGAGGGAGAAATAACATCATCTGCGACAGTTAGACTTCCTGTATTTATGCCTGAAGTAAATGCGATTCGAGGAAAAGCAAACATTAGATGGACAATTTGTACGGTGGTTAATCCAAATCTTAATGATCCAGATGCTTATACCAATAATTGCATAGAAGATACTTTTTATCCGAATGAAATGAGATTTCCATTTAGAAAGCCAGGATGTAGTGAGAAAAAAATAAATCTTCTAGATCCTAGTGGAATTGAAATGGCTAGGCATCTAATTAATGAAGGGTATATAAAGTCCGATTTGCCAGTATCTAAGCCTGCAAAAAGGAATTTTGCTGAAGCTGATTTGAGAAATAGTGATTTTAAATGGGATACCATTATACGTAAAGAAGCTTCTATGTATTGTAGTTCATTATTGAATCCGTTTATTTCATTGCATGCAATTGGTCGCGATTCCTATGAACATGAAAAGATTAAATACTTTGTGGTTATAACGGTAGACGTGCCAAGGTTTAAAGGTAGTTTATATGACCATATTGTGCAGACGTACAATAATCTTACTCCGATACAAATTCAGAATGTAAATAGAGTAATGACACAAGTATGATAAGTAAGAAGGTTGGCGGTCAAGATGGCCGCCATTTTCTGGTTGAACAAGGGTTGGAACAATGATATAATTCTGTTGGGACAAAAAGATTTGGGGATTTTGATAAAGGAGCGAGACAGTATGGCTGAAAAAGTAAAAAATGAACATTATGTTCCACAGAGATATTTGAAGCATTTTGCAAACGGTGAAAACTTTTTTGTGTTTGATAAAGAAAAGACGGAAAAAAGACCTGGAAATGTTGAAAATTATGCTTGTGAAAGATTTTTTTACGATGTTGATTTTGATGCTTTAAAAAAAGAAAAATTGGAACAAGATCCGGATTTCGAATTTGATCCGGAGATGGAACAGGTAATGCAAACAATTGATGTTCAGCATATAGAGCATTGGTTTGGTCAAAATGTTGAGACATGGTTATTTGATCCCATTAGTAAAATTATATCAACATATGTTATGGCTAATCCAAAGAATATAGAAAATATGGTTGCAATGACAGATGATGATATGAATCATATTTCGTTGTATTTGGCAATTCAAATGATCAGGTCTAAAGAGTTTAGAGAAAATATAAAAGAAATGTATGAAAGATTACCGTTGCTACTTATGAAGAAAATTGCAAAGACGGATGAAGAAAGGGAATATATTAACTCGATAGAATTAGAGATAAAAAATAAAAATCATTTGAAATTGCTTCACGCTCAATTTTTAATGGATGAGGAAATGGTATCGGATATTGCTGTTCGTTTGAGAAGTAGAATTTGGGTCATAGGTTACAATAAGACAGATATTCCATTTATTACTTCAGACAATCCAGTGGTTAAATATGGTCATTCTGGATTTAATGGTATAAATAGTAAAGGTATTGAAATAGCATTTCCTATAAGTCCGAAGTTGATTTTGATATTGGCGGATATTGAAGAATTTGGTGGATTGCTACCTTTTCATAATCACTTTGTGGAAATCCCGTCTGAAGAAGTGCATTACTATAATTCTTTACAGGTAATACAAAGTTACAGATACATATTTAGTAAGCAAGATGAGTGGGAGTTTGTGGGAAAAATGTTGAAGAATAATCCGAAATTAAAGGATATTAAACACAAGAGATTTTTGATGTCATGAAAATCATTTTTTTACGAGGAGGTATCCCATGAAAAAACAACAGAAATGCTACATCTACACCCGTGTATCCACCTCCATGCAGGTAGATGGTTACAGCTTAGATGCGCAAAAAGATAAATTGCATAAATACGCCGATTACCAGGATATGATTATCGCCGGAGAATACTCTGATGAAGGTAAATCCGGTAAAAGTGTGGAAGGTCGCCCGCAGTTTCAGCAGATGCTTCAGGACATTGAATCGTGTAAAGATAACATCGATTTCGTACTTGTATTCAAATTATCACGATTCGGACGAAACGCAGCGGATGTATTATCTTCCCTTCAGAGAATGCAGGATTTTGGTGTTAATCTTATCTGTGTGGAAGATGGTATCGACAGTTCAAAAGATGCAGGTAAACTGATGATTTCCGTGTTATCTGCGGTGGCTGAAATTGAGCGTGAGAATATATTAGTTCAAACTATGGAAGGACGCAGACAGAAAGCAAGAGAAGGTAAATGGAATGGCGGCTTTGCTCCTTACGGTTATCAGCTTATCAATGGCGAATTGCATATTGCTGAGGATGAAGCAGAGGTTATTCGCATTATCTATGATAAATTTGCCAATACCACCATGGGAATAGCAGCGATTGCCACATTCCTAAACAACAGCGGATACAAGAAAAAGCTTCGCCAGAACAATACCATAGAAGGCTTTTCCACATCCTTTGTAAAAGGTGTACTAGATAATCCGGTGTACTGTGGCAAGCTTGCTTTTGGCAGAAGAAAGAATGAGAAGATTCCGGGTACAAGGAATGAGTACCATATTGTAAAGCAGGACAAGTATATGCTAAATGACGGTATTCATGAAGCGATTGTATCCGAAGAATTGTGGAATCAGGTGCATAAAAAGAGACAGGAAACCGGAGTTACCAACATCAAAACTCACAGCTTGGATCACGAGCATATTTTATCCGGTATTATCAAATGTCCTATCTGCGGAAGTGGTATGTATGGCAATGTAAATCGTAAAAAACATCCCGACGGCGGACATTACAGAGATTATTTTTACTATGCCTGCAAGCACAGAACCTTTGTGAACGGTCATAAATGTACTTACCGTAAGCAGTGGAGTGAGGATAAAATCAACGCAGCTGTAGAAGAGGTGATTCGTAAACTGGTAAACAATCCAAAGTTCAAAACGGAGATACAGAAGCACATCGGACAAAGTATTGATACGCAGGAGCTGGATAAAGAGCATACAGGCTTACAGGAGCGGTTAAAGCAGGTAACCGGTGTCAAGAATAAGTTGGCGAATCAGATGGATAACTTGTCTGTGTCGGATAAACATTATGACAAGAAGTATGAGGATATGCAGGTGCGTCTGGACAAGCTCTATGATGAGATAGAAGAAATTGAAACTCTGATTGAAGAAGTGGAGACCAGACTGTATAATATTAGGCAGGAGAAAATATCCGGTGACAATGTGTATCAGTTCTTATTATTCTTCGATAAGCTGTACGACAGATTTACGGATATTGAGAAGAAAACCTTTATGAAGAGCTTCCTTGCAGATGTGAATATTTACGAGGAAGAGCAGGCGGATGGAAGAATCCTTCGAAGTCTAAAGTTTAGATTTCCTGTCTTTTTCAATGGGAAAGAGATATACGAATTGGATTGGGACAACGAAAGTACCGTTGAGTGCGTGTGCTTATTGTCCCGATAGAAATTAAACTTGCTAGATTCCGGGAGGTCAGAGTGAACACGGATTGAATAGGTATAGTGAGGAAACGACAAAATGGAAAAATTAAAAAGAGTTGTTTTAAACTGTTTGCTATGTATAACTGTTTTAAGTTTGACAGCATGTAGTGAGAAGGAAACAGAGCCGCAGGTAACACAGGCAAGTCCTATACCCACTCCTACGGCGGAAGCAAATCTTTCTACGGAAACCGAAGAAAATATAACGGCTATTCCGGAAGCAAACAGCGTAAATTGGGATGAGCTTCTGAAGTTTCCCGCAGAGGAAGCGGCAGGTGAAGCTAATCCGGAACATCGGATGGCCCATAATATATATGCGGATCCGGATTTGAGTACCACCTCGGGAAAATTTGATGGGTTTATGATTGATTTTAAGGCAGATCAGGCAGGAACGGCTACTTATTGGGCGCTTTGTAATTGGCAAATGAACAAAGCGGATTTGATAAGCAAGTACAATGTTATAGATGCTTATGCAGGCGCGTATGCAGGTCTGCAGATGAGGCCGGATGGTCCTAAGGCCATCATGTCGTTCTGGGAGATTAAGTACATGGATGAGTCGGGCGCGGAAAAGAAAATCGAAGCAGAACGCGTTTATCCTTCCGGCGGTGATACAAATAAGTTCGGCGGTGAAGGAGAAGGCAGTAATTATATCTGCGATTATGACTGGGAAGAAGGAAAGTGGTATCGTATGTACTTAAATTGTTACCGGGAGGAGGATGGCAGGACCTTTGTGGAGCAGTGGGTAGCAGATCTTTCCACGGAGGAGTGGACATTGATCAGTCGTTTTGATACGGGCCTTTATCACTCTTATTTTGAGGGAGGCATGTCGCAGTTTATGGAAAATTATGATGGCGACTATGCGAATGAGACGAGAACCTTTGAGTATCGCAATATCTGCGTAAGAGAGTATGGGCAGGAAGATTGGACTTACATACTTACAGCGGATTTGTCCGTAGACACCTGGTGGGACAATAAAAAGGGCAATGCATTCTTCGGAGCGACAAAGGATCGTTTTTACGGAATTGCAAACGGATATGGACCGGACGCTTTTGAAAAGGATGAAGTGGTTCGTGATACATATACAATTAATTAAATAAGGAGAGTACTTATGATGGGAAAGAAAAGAAAACAGGATTATTTTGAAGGCAGAAAGGTATACGAGCTGACAGAGGAAGAGCAGCAGGCATGTATTACCAAAAAAGAGGCAGATGCATGCCGACACAAAGCAGAGATGCGCTGGTATCGGAGATTGGTTGTATTGAACATACTAATAATCATTGTAGCCATCGCCATAGTGGCAGGTAGTCTGGCGGAAGTGGAGGATTGGACAGAGGCAATAAAAACACAGGTAAGCGAAGAGTTTTCAGAGGACTATGTGGTAGATAAGACACAATACAGATATGATGCCTTCCAGGACATCCCCATGGCGTTAGAGATTTTTGCGTACGGTGTGGTGATTATGATATTCCTTATTCCGGCATTATATTATATGTACGCAACCTATCGTACCATGGCACTTCGGATTACAGAGAAAAACTTTCCGGAAGTGTATGCGTTGATACAGGAATATGCACAGCGATTAGGAATCAAGGCGCCTAAGGCCTATGTAAAACAGGAAAACGGCGTATTAAATGCATTTTCTGCATATTTGCCCAGAAGACAGTGGATTTGTATTCACAGCGAATTGTTTGAGGTGGCTTACCGGGAGCATAAGGACAAGGACGCTTTGGCATTTGTGATTGCCCATGAAATGGCACATATTTATTATAAGCATGCAACATTGGGCTATTGTTTGTCCATCCTGTTTTCCCAGATGATTCCCATACTCGGAACCACAGCTTCCAGGGCAAGAGAATACAGCTGTGACAGACTGGCACAGAGACTCACCGGTACAGACGGCTTGGATGCTATGCTGGTGCTTGCAGTGGACCGCCATTTATATAAGATGGTGGATAAAGAGGATTACATAGAAGACATGAGAAGTCAAAGAGGCTTTGGTTTATGGTTATTTAATCTCTTGAAGGACCATCCGGTTTTGTGTAAGAGAGTCGTTGCATTGGATGAAGGAAGAGGTAGCGGTAAGCTGTATTAATAGAAGCCACGGGGGCTTAACGGTCCCCGTGGTTCATTTTTTTAATAGTCATTAGCACCTGCACTATCGGTCAGGCATTTCACAAGGTCTATAAACCTGCTTTCTTTCCTCACGAAATCATACTCGGGCTGTTTGGTGTAGGAGAGAATCAATGCAGCCATATTCTCCTCTTCCCATAGACTGACTCCCTCCGACGGATTAGAGAAGTTTTTCCATAGGAGTGAAGTATGGACGAAGCTTTCGCTTTTCATATAAGAGATAAAGTCAAGGGCATGTTTGGTCGCCTGCTCTAAATGATACAGGCATTTTTCCTTGTTTTGCCGCTTGGCATATTCACGGGCCTGCATCTCGTGGGAATCAGCCAAATGGTCCGAAAAAGAACCATAATCTCCCTTTTCAAAGAGTAGCGAAAACAGGGAAAACTTTTTGTCACGAAGCACCATCCGCTCATCTTCAGAATACAGTTTTTCGCCGGAATCCAGTTCCCAATTTGCCAGCATTCTAGTGGCAAAAAAGCTTAATAATGTGAGTCGAAGATTCTGCTCTGCCCAAACCTGTTCCGTGCCGGTATGAAGATATACACGGAGAAACTCCTGGCCATCGCAGAGAATGGGAAGCTTCATGGCATATTCCCAGGCCTTATTTTCTTCCCTCTTTCGGAAGTGATAAAGGCTCATAAAATAAAGGGCGGAATAGCGAGCTACATCTTCTACCGAATGTTCCAAAATGTACTCACTATAGTTGCGGCATTCCTCTATCTGTTCATTCTCCTCCTCACAATTTAAATGGTTATGTATATAGGTAATGGAATCATGGATAAGGAAACTCATTAAAAGTGCATCGTTTGGAAAACGATTCAATCCATCTCTTATTAATTGAAGAGCCTCTTTATTTCTGCCGTTATGTGCAAGTTCCCTGTTTTTGGCTATTATCTTATCCCGCTCCTGCATCTTGTGGAACACATCGATTTCCAGAAGTTCATCTGCGGTTACCTCAAAAAAGTTACAAAGCATGGGCAGCTGGGAGATATCCGGTGTGGTCCGGTTACATTCCCATTGGGAGATCGCCTTGGATGAAACACCCAGCACCTCGGCCAGTTCCTCCTGAGTCAGCTCCTTTGCACGGCGTAATGTTTTAATTTTATGACCAATAGACATAATCAGTCCTCCTTTTATCATTCAAAAGCGCTTTTGTAATTTCATTATAGTCAAGGCAAAAAGAAAAGAAAAGGAGTCGTTTTCGTAGAAAAAGGTAAGTGCCGCTATACTTTTGAAAAAGCTGACCGGAAAAGCAGGTTGACCATGCACTTTGATAAATATATAATGTGTTTATGAAAAAGCGGACATAGAAAAGGAAAATATTGTTTTAAATAGGAGATTTACATGAAGAAAAAGATTTTACATTTGATTTTAACATCCATATTATTATTCAGCCTCACAGCTTGTCAGAAGGAGGCTTCAGAAAGCACCATGCCGGAAAGTGAAGCGAAACAGCAAACAGAAGAAGCCACACAAACCGCAGAGGCAGAAACAGAAGAAGCCGATCCGGCAGAAGAAAGCTCACAGGCAGAAGAATCGGAAACAGAACCCATAAGCTATGTCAAAGAGGTTCAAAATGAATTTTTTAAAGTGACTTATGACTCTTTCAGTGAGAATGAGGATTTTTATATCATTACCTTTATTTTTACCAATGTAAGTGATATAGCCTATTACAAAGGAGATGAGCTGTATCAGCCCGGCGAGTCTTGGGAGAAGAAGGTTAAAATCGAAAAAGACAAGTGGGCTGATTTTTGCAAAAATCCAACCTACATACATTATAAATTGTATGACGCAAGTGTGTATGATGAGAATGCAAATGTGTTGTTTTCCGGCGGTGCCAGCTTTGAAAACAATGAGGAGTTTGAAGTTTATAATTTGGAGATATTCGGAGAGGTTCCGGTAAGCAATGAGTAAAAGGAGGAGACCTACAAAAGATGAAAATAATCGATTTAACCTGCCCCCAGTGTGGGGCCAATATAGAGCCGGATTCGAAGGTAGAAAAGGCGGTATGTAAATACTGCGGCTATCAGGCATTGCTTGAGCGAGAGGATACTCTGGAGGAGATAGCGGCTAAGGCACAGTCCAAGTCTTACGGCTACCACAAGGGAAAGCTGCAGGCAGAGGCGGAAATGGTGAAAGAAACAAGTGGGCAGCAGAAAAAGGAACTTCCCACATGGGTATATGTCGTGATTGTACTGGCTGTGATTGGTTTGGCAGGATGGATTTTGTCGAATGCAGTCAAGCCCGAGGCTAATCCCTTCGATTACATAGAGGTATCATTTGAAGGCACCGATGGTGACGGCGAAGTGGTGATAAAGAGGATGCACAAGGGTGATGTGGACCCCAATCGGATTGATTATGATATTTCCAAGACGGATGATTTAATTCAGGGTGAAACCATAAGCATCGTGGCAGAAAGCTCAGAGTATCGACTGACAGAAACGTCCAAAACCTATGTAGTTGAAGGCTTGGACGAGTACTTGAAGGATATAAATGATATTCCGGAGGAGACACTTCAGATGATTCATCAAAAGGCTAAGAGCGTGCAGGAATTGAATTTGAGCTCTCACCCGGAAGCCTTTGAGATCATGAAGCCTGTGAAGCTGTTTTTGCTAACCGATAGAGAGCGAAAGAGTCAGTTGTATGTGGTACATGAGGTGACCTTCTCTACAGAGGAAGGAAATCTCACCTATTATGTATCCACCGGCTTTGACGGTGTAGTGCTTCGAAAGGAGTCAGAGGCATCTGTTTATCTGCCCGGCGGGACATATTATGGTAATGCTGTAGGAACCGGTAAAACAGGGTTCTTTATTACCGGCTATAAGTCTCTTGATGCAGTACGTGCAGATATTCTCACAAGTCAGGAGAAGAATATGGAGCTGACGGAGAGAAATTTTTAAGGAGGAACAAGCATGAACAAGAAAATTTTACTGGTAGTGATGGATGGAATCGGTTTTAGTAAGACAGGTATCGGTGACGCGGTATCCGCGGCCAATACCCCGGTTTTGGATAAATTATTGCAGGAGTGCCCCAATACCCGATTGAAGGCGCATGGTACAGCAGTAGGTCTGCCTTCCGATGATGATATGGGTAACAGTGAGGTAGGCCACAATGCCTTGGGCTGCGGACAGATTTATTCCCAGGGAGCCAAGTTGGTGAATGAGTCAATAGAAAGCGGAAAGATGTACGCTTCCCAGACTTGGAAGGAAGTCATTGAGAACTGTACAGCAAATGATTCCACATTACATTTTATCGGCTTGCTTTCCGACGGTAATGTGCATTCCAACATTGCACATTTGATACAGATGATTCAGAAGGCAAAGGAAAGCGGCGTGAAAACTGTACGTATCCATGCTTTACTGGATGGGCGTGACGTGCCGGCTACCAGTGCCCATATTTATATCGAGCAGCTGGAGAACGTGCTGACACAGCTGAATGATGCAGGTTTTGATGCCTGCATTGCCAGTGGCGGCGGGCGTATGAAGATTACCATGGACCGCTATGAGGCGGACTGGAATATGGTAAAGCTGGGATGGGAAACCCACGTACTTGGTATGGGACGTAAGTTTGCTACTGCACTGGAAGCCATTGAAACATATCGTAATGAGCTGGGGGTAATCGATCAGGACCTTCCTGCCTTTGTAATTGCAAAGGATGATGAACCGGTGGGGCCTATTGTTGACAAGGACAGCGTGGTTTTATTTAACTTTAGAGGGGACCGTGCTTTAGAGCTGTCCCAGGCCTTTGATTATGAGGAGTTTAACCACTTTGACCGTATTAGACGCCCGGATGTGGTTTATGCAGGTATGCTTCAGTATGACGGGGATTTGAATCTTCCCAAGCGTTATCTGGTGAATCCCCCTGAGATTCATGATACCCTATCAGAGCTTTTGGTGGCGAATAACCTGAAGCAGTATGCCGTATCCGAGACCCAGAAATACGGTCATGTTACCTATTTCTGGAATGGTAATAAGAGCGAGAAATTTAGTGAAGAATTAGAGACCTTCAAGGAGATTCCTTCCGATAAGGTGTCCTTTGATGAGCGCCCTTGGATGAAGTCCGCAGAGATTACGGATGATTTGATTGAGGCAATCAAGTCTGAAGAATATGATTTTATCCGTTGCAACTTCCCTAACGGTGATATGGTAGGTCATACCGGCAATATGGACGCAGTAATTACCTCCGTGGAGGCTGTGGATTTGGCACTGGCAAGGTTGCTGAAG
Organism: Lachnospiraceae bacterium; assembly: GCA_017520425.1. GTDB lineage: Bacteria > Bacillota > Clostridia > Lachnospirales > Lachnospiraceae > Acetatifactor. The sequence goes on from JAFXFO010000017.1 coordinate 13,608, forward strand.
GTGGCTGAGGAGTATCATGTGACAGTCCTTATCACTGCAGACCATGGTAATGCGGATGAGATGTTCGAGAAGAATAAGAAGGGAGAACTGCAGGTTCGTACCGCCCATTCCCTGAATCAGGTACCGTTTATTATTTATGATAAAGATACTGCTTATACCATGAAGGACGGAGCTTTTGGTCTGGCCAATGTGGCACCTACCGTGGCTGCCATTTTCGGTCTGGAAGCACCGAAATCCTGGGAAGAGAGTATGATCTAAGCGAATTTTTCTCAAAATGTAACATGCCGTGTGACAAAAGTACATAAGGATTGCTTGTGGGAAGGTGGTTGATTTGTTAAACTGACCGTATCAAGCAGAAAGGATGTAGACGAGATGAATATTGGTACGAAAATAACAGCGGCAAGACGTCAGTGTGGGATGACCCAGTCAGAGCTGGCAGATAAGATGTGTGTGACGAGACAGACGGTTTCCCGCTGGGAGGCAGGAACCGCACTGCCAGATGTGGAAAAAGTGGCACAGATAGCGAAGATTTTACAGGTTTCCTGTGATTATCTTCTGGATGATGAGTGTCCGGCAGGGGAAAATGCAGAGGTAAAGACCCTGCGTGAAGAGAGGGGTTGCGTTACCGAACTATTGAAATCTCTGGTGGGCAAACGAGTGAAGATTGCCTTTTATGATGAGGAAGAGGATTTTGAAACCTGTGGTGAAATCTGCCGGGTAGAAGGCTTTGAAGGCAACTGGATGAGGATACACATTTTAAAGAAGAAGGAGACCAGGGAAAAGCTGATTGCACTTTCCTCCGTATTATCCTTTGAGATATTAGAGGAGGAGGCATAGGATGGAGACTTTAATTACAATAGGTGCATTCTTAGGATTTCTGGCATTTTTAAAGGTCGGAGAGCTTTCTTCCAAGGTCAATCGATTGATACGGGCGGAGAGGGAGCAGGAGGATAAGGCATATACAAGAAATATCCATGTACGAAAGGATATGCTGGAGCCCTATATAGGTAACCAGATTGGGCTGGACTTTTATGAGGATGAAGAAGACGGGGATATGTTTTTAGAAAACGATGCAGTATTACTGGCGGTTGACGAGAAATGGGCACTGCTGGAAATCACAACCAAGAACAAGAAAAAGCAGAAGCTGATTCGCCTTTCCTCATTAAAAGGAGTATCGGCGAAAAAATAGTTATGAAGTCACCCAATTTACAGGAATGTAGATTGGGTGACTTTTTTGGAAAAACTTTAGAATTTCTTCCATGTTTTGATAGGATGGGTATGTTACCATAGGGCATAGGAATATTGCGAAAAAGGGAGAATGGTGTAATATGAGGAGACAAAAAAGCATCAAACAGAAATTTAAGCTACCGATATCGGTCTGCCTGCGGCTCCTGTTAGTTGGGGCCGGTATTTGGGGGATACTACAGCTTCTCTTGCCTTTCGTGTATGCAAGGATTTTGAATATGGGCAATGCCACCGGGATTATGGTGTTGCTTTTTCCCTTGATTTACGGACTGTTTATGCCCCGGATTCATAAGTTGGTCCGGGCAGTGTGGCAGAAAAAGATTGGAAAAATAGGGCTTGTAGCAGCAGGTACCATGGTAGGACTGGTATTTTTGCTTGCAGTAATAGAGACGGGGTGTATGGTACATGCATCCACAAAGGCGCCGGCAGAGGATGCTACTTTAGTGGTGCTTGGATGTCGGACCTATGGGGACAGGCCCAGCGTCATGCTGGCTTCCCGACTGGATGCGTCTTATGAGTATCTGACAGAGCACCCGGAAGCGGTTTGTGTGGTATCCGGAGGTCAGGGGCCGGACGAACCCATTTCCGAAGGGGAGTTTATGTATCAGTATCTGGTCCGGAAGGGTATCGCTGCGGAGCGGATTTATCGGGAGACCGAGTCCACCTCCACCAGAGAGAATCTGCAATTTTCCAAGAAGATTATAGAGGCAGAGGGATTGAATCCCAAGATTGCAATAGTAACCAATGAATATCATGAGTATCGGGCTTCTATGATAGCAGAAGCACTGGATTTAGAGCATGGTGCAATCCCTGCCAAGACGCCCATGTGGCTCCTTCCCACCTATTATATCCGAGAATTGTATGGCATCCTTTATGAATGGGTGTTATAATTAGGGGTAGAAAATGTACCAAACAAGGATAAGGGTATGAAAGAAAAACAAAAGAGTAAAAATCGAAAAAGAAAGTGGATTTGGCGTGGGATTCTATTGGTACTCCTGCTAATCATTTGTGATCCTCGACTGAAAACGGTGCACTATACCTTTGAAAGCGAGAAGATAAGCGCCCCTATTAAGATGGCGCTTTTGACGGACCTGCATGGCAGCTGGTACGGCAAGGAACAGAAAAATCTGATGAAAGCCATTGATAAGGAGTCGCCGGATGTGGTGCTTCTGGGCGGAGATATTTTCGACGACAATGTAAGTTATAGAGAGTCCGAGGAGACCTTAGCCATTCTTTCCGAGCAATATGACTGCTATTATGTGACCGGCAATCACGAGTTTTGGAGTGAGGACATCGACAATATATTAAGTATTATCCGCTCCTATGGTGTGACCGTATTAAGCGGCGAAGCGGTTACTGTGGATATCAAAGGACAAAAGGTGAATCTCTGTGGAGTGGACGACCCCGACGGAAGCTATTACGAGGGACGGAATACCTCCATATTCAAGCAGTTGGAACAGGTGGAGGAACAAAGAAACAAGGACTATTACAGTATCCTGCTGTCCCACAGACCGGAGTACTATGACCAGTATAGCCGGTATCAGCATGATTTGGTATTAAGCGGACATGCCCATGGTGGACAGTGGAGATTGCCGGGCCTTATTAACGGTTTGTATGCGCCTAATCAGGGAATGTTTCCGGAATATGCGGGAGGTCTTTATGAATATGAAGGCGGTACCTTGGTAGTCAGCAGAGGATTGGATCGATGGGGCATTAAACTGCCCAGGATTTTTAACCGGCCGGAGCTGGTAATCATAGAAGTGAAATAGGGAGAAGTTATTATGGAGAAGGAATTGTTTATCAAAGAAATGTGTCCCGGTGTGTATCTGCTGGATGAGGCACATGAATCCACCGGATATTTGATTGTGGGCGAGGAAAAGGCCTGTGTGATTGATACCATGAACGGCTATAATGATTTGCAAAAGGTGGTACGAGAGATTACGGACAAGCCGGTGTTTGTTATCAATACCCATGGTCATCCGGACCATATTTTCGGCAATGTATACTTTGAAAAGGCCTATATGCATCCCGCAGACCTGCCCATTGCAGAGATGTTTTTGAGTGGTCCGGAATTTGTGGCAAACTGTGCCAAATACGGCTATGTGGTTCCACCCTTTGAAGAGATTCACGAAGGAGACGTGTTTGATTTAGGCGGAAAGCATCTGGTAGTATATGAGCTGCCCGGACATACCCCCGGAGGGATTGTGTTGCTGCTTAAGGAAGACCGCATCCTTTTTACCGGAGACGGTATCAACCATAATCTGTGGATGCAGCTGGATCACAGCCTGCCCATGGAAGACTTGGTGAAAAATCTGGATCGTCTGATGTTCCTGGAGGATGAGGCAGACTACATCCTGCACGGACATACGGGAGGATTTGACGATATCTCTCTGATGCGCTGTGTACGGGAAGGTGCCCTCGAAATCTGCCAAGGCAAAAAGGAGCAGGACAGCGACTACTATTACTTTAACCTAACCGCCCGCAAACACCCATTTAAGTGTAGAGCGGATCGAAAGTATTACCAAAACGAGCACGCGATTTGCTATAATGAAATGTAAATGACTTTACGGAATAAAAAATGGCTTGGAGTCCTATTTATAGGATTCCAAGCTATTTTATGCATTTTAAGCTTAGTTTGCTTCACTATTCAATTTCGTGAGACTTTCGATCAGCTGTTTATTGGTGGACTCCAGGTCGGATACCTCCGTGAAATTACGGCTGGCCTCCTCCATGGTGGACACGGATGCCAGCTTGGCAGCCTCTTTGTTGCCGTTAAGCAGCTTATTCATCATTTCGTTGGCCTGCTGACCGGAGCTTGAGGCCTGCTTTGCCTGTTCCATACCCAGTGCCAGTACCACCTGATTCTTCCAAAGAGGAATGGTATTCAACAGAGTGGACTGTAGCTTGGTAGCCATGGCCGTCTGATTGGACTGAATCATCTGAATCAAAGGTGCGGACTGCTGTGCAATGGCAATACTCAGCTCCAGTTCATGGAGCTTCTTTTCCAAGCGTTCCAGCTGATTCTTGTGATTGGACACAGCCTGGGAATCCTGGACCAGCCCGGTTTCTGAAGCACGCTGCTCCAGAGCAGGCAGTTGATTTTGCTTGCAATCCTGTATCTTTTGCCGTCCGGCGGTAATCTTCATATTCAAATCCCGCTGATAAATATCATTCATCCGTTGCATCTGCGTCAGCATGGCACAATCCTTCATCAGCTTCAGCTGACGGTCCTGCAGAGATACCGTGATACGGTCTACATTTCGCTCTGTGGCACGGTATTTTTCGCGGAGAGACATTTCCTTCTTCTTGTTGAATAGGGAGAAGCGTCCCTTTTCATCCTCCATGGTCTGTAAATAACCGATGGTGGTGGTAAGAAGCTGGTTGATATCATCCACATTCTGCGTATTCAGAAGGGCCAGCATACGGCCGGACAATTCCGACAGCTTCTTCTGTAAATCCGTACCGTATTCGATAATGGCGGTAGAATTGTCCAGGTTGATGGAGTTTTGATAGCTCTCTATTTTGGCCAGCTCCTGAGGGGTAAAGGGAGCTAGTGCCTGATCTTCAGCAAAAGAGAGCACGATTTCATGATTTCGTATCTTACTCAAGGTTATTTCTCCTTAGATTCTTTCACATAATTTGGTACCACAATCTCATCGGAAAGATGCAGCTTCTTCCAAAAGTTATCCGCATCCTCGTAAATATCGGTGCCTCGGATGCCCATTTCGTCCGGTGCCTTTATGATGATGGCATCTTCCGGAATATTCATAATGGTACGGGTCTGATCCTCATTCAGAAGCAGTCCGTAGCTCATGTGCCATTTCTCCTTGAAAGGCATGGATTCTTTTACGCGGCTTAATACTCTTCGCAAAAATTCCTTACCGCATAAGGGGTAATAGCATTTCTTGGCATTTAATAATTCACCCGGCTTCTTTAGACCGATACTGGCGGCAAAGATATCATTGCCTACGGTACAAGCTTCGAATACCTTCAGATTCACACCGTAATCATTGTTTTCCAGGATCTTTATCAGGTTTAGGGTCAGAATACCGCGATTACGGATTTGGGCCTCCGTGGTATTGCCGGTGTAAGCCAGATTCATATATATGGTGATAAATTTTTTCTCCTTGGCCCGGTCCATACGATACATGGACTTGGGGGCACCGGCTACATACGCCGGCACATTGGGGCGGGAGCCCACCACCGAAGGTCGCATTTTACGGCCCCGGACGAAGCGGGTATTCACCTTATCAATATCCTTAATCAGTTTTACAAAAACTTCAAAATCCTTCTCATATCCCCCTACGCAATAGTCAATAGCCACGTCCAGCGGCTCTCCGGCGAAACGGGCCGGTGCGTCCTTACTCTTCTGGGAGTAGAAAACATTGCGGTTAAGGGGCGGGTTGGACTTTAGGAACAAATGCAGCTGACTTAAGGACGAAAAATTCATTTTGTAAATGAACAAACGCTCCATTCTGTCCAATTGCAGATGAGGACAGGTATCGGGAGTCAAGCCCTTGCTAATATCCATAGAGTTCTCCTTTTTCTACTGCTGCTCCTATCGTGCACCGCCATTTTTTCTGAGTTCTTCTACTTTCTTCTTAAAGCATTCATAAATGTTCTTTGCTTCCGGGAAAGAAAGAATACGCTCGCCCATATGCTTGGTCAGGAAAGCAAGGTATTCCATGTCCTTGGTCTGGATAAATTCGTAGTCCAATATCTTTTCCATGCCTAAGCTGCGGTTGTCCAGGTAGCGGCGGATACGGGCCGTATCTCTGGTGGTCAAAATACCCGGTGCGGAGCAGTCGTTCAGATTGCCCCATGCATCCGTAGCAATACGGAACAGTACGCAGAACTGATACCAGTTCTTGTATTGTCCAAGAATCTTTTCTTCCACGGCATTATCATAACCCACGTAAATAGGGGTAAATCTCTGCTGTACGGATTCCTCGATTTTTTCACGGGTGTTGTAGTTGGCATCGGCACCGTTACCGGCGGTATTACCCGCAGCGATGATACGGAAGTTGGAGTGACGCTTTACACTTTCCCCGTTAGGGAAGCTGTAGCAGGCATCCTTACCGTTGGACAGGAAGGAGTTCAGCTTAACCGTAGCGCGGCTGTTACCGTTATCCAACTCGTCACAGAAAGCAATCTTACCGTATTTGTAGCAACGGTAGAAATTGGTAGCGCTGTAGGCACCGGTAGCTGTCTGGAAGCCTAAGATATCGTACTCTTCGTTGATGTAGCCGATGTCGGTAAAGTCCATGCCCAAAAGGGAAGCAATCTGCTTTACCATATAGGTCTTACCACATCCGGAGGGACCGATCATATAGGGGTTTGCGTCCTCCATCAGAATGGTAAGCACATCGTCAAATTTCTCATGGAAATGTTCGCCGTTTTTCATTCTGCGCTGCTTTTCTTCCATCACCAGCTGATATCTTTCGGTGAAAGGTATGCTGTTATCAAAGAACATATTCACACCGGTCATCACCTGGGTGGTTACCTCTGTGGCAGCAATAACCTCCGGCGCAGCAGCAGGGTCCACAACTGTAGTAGCCTGTACCATAGGAGATGCAGCACCCTCCTGTACCACTACGGTAGCAGCTTTGGGAGTACCGCTCTGTGCTACGACCACCTGAGGGTTACTCTGTGCAGCAAGCTGTGCCTCAAAGCCCTTGGTAAGGGTCTCAATATTCTGATTGCTTAAAATCTCCAGCTTAGAGATCTTCTCATAAATATCCTGATTGGCATCTGCCTTGTCCAGGATTTTCTGGATTTCCTTATCGTTGGTCACCAGGTCCTGGATCTTCTCCATGGCTACGGCAGTTTCCTTGTTGATGCGCTGCAGGTCTGTATTGGCAGAAAGGGTGATGGCCTTGGCCATAGCCTTAAGCTCACCTAATTTCGCCTCTGCCTCCTGATAAATCTGGCTCACCAGAATATCCTTCTGCAGTACGATTTCCTGACGCTGCTCCTCTAAGAAGCTGTTGTAGGCAGCGGTAATATCTTCCTTAGCACTGGCGGCCTTGGAGCTGATCAGTGCGGTTTCACGCTTGGAAAGCTCCTGAATGGATTCGGTAGTATCCTTCATAATACGGTTCAGCTGGGAGGTTTTGCGGTCAGCCTCCTCCAGAATACCTACGGTACCGTTTAAGATAGCGTTGGCCTTTACCAGCTGCTGTTCGGTTTTAGCCACATCTGCCTCATCGATATCATAAATACCGGCCATATGCTCTACCTTCTTCTGCTCCTCCTGCAGAATCTGGGCACGATTGGCGCTGTTTAACAGACGGTTAGCTACCTGCTTCAGATTAGCCGTATAGCTTTCATCCTCCGTAAAGAAGGCTCTTACACTTAAGCCAAACTCAGCGATGGACTCTAAGCAGGATGAGATATTTTTGTGCTCCATGACAGTACCCATGAAGTCCACATAGTTTACCTTATGCTGGAAGGTAGAGAACAGGGTAGGATGGAACAGTCCCCGGCTTCCTAAACCGTTTGATTGGAAGAAGGAGACAAAGATGACACACAAATCTTCAAAGGCAGGTGTCTTATCCGCAAAAGGAAACAGCTGGGGATAAAGGGTTTCTGCCTTTTGCATACCGTCCAAATGGTTCATCATATGATAATCCACACGGTTGGTAGCAATGGTATAAGCCACTTCTACAAAGAGGGCAAAAGGCTTGATAGGGGTAGACTCCGGACTCTTACGGATGGTCTCCAGATATTGTATGTAGCGTTTGTTTTTGGTCTCTGAGTAGTCCCTTGCATAGCTGACGTTCAAATCGCGAATCAGCTTGTTCAGCTTCTGGTAAGCTTGCTTGTCTGCTTCTGTATCAAAATCAAATAAACCCATTATTTTGTTTCCTCCGTTTCATGGTAAAAGTATCGGTTTTCCAAATATTTTTTGTAGTCCCAGCCGGAATAGCATCCCACCGGCAGGAAGAAGGTTTCCACACCCTTCATGCGATCTCCGAAATATAGCTTTCTCATAATGGCCCCGTCCGTCCGCAGCTTCAGCTTGGTGACCGTATCCTCTATGAGACTGTAGGAAAACTGCCTCAAGGCAATCTTATCAATGTAGGTTTCTATGTAAATCATATCGTAATCCGTTCGCTGTATGGTGGCTGAAGTATTCTCCAGGCGGCTGCAAAGAATCAGTCCCTTCCAGGGAAGCTGATAAATGGAAGTTTGTTCCAAGTTAATCTCCGCTTCCGCCAGCAGTGCCTTCTTCTCCAACAGAAAACGTACTCTGTCATCATCGGGAGTCAGGATTTCCACGGGCTCGTTTTGGTGATAAACCAGCTTGCCGTCCACCCGGATACTGGTAAAGGCATTGATACCCTTGCCGGTGATTTCGTAATGGCTCTCACCTAACAGCCCCATTTCGGGACATTCAAACCATACATAGAGCCGGTCCTCCCGGTAAGTAATCTCAAAGGTGAGCTGATTCAAATCCTTCAAAAAGTTAGCAACAATAATTCGGCACTCATTGCCCTGGGCAAAGTCCATTTTGATGGGAAGAATCAGGGTATCTTCGCCTTCTCTCAGCTTTAACACGCAGTTACGTCGCCAGCCTCTCGGCTCCTTTTCAAAGACCACCTTGTAGTCCCACATGTGATACAGCTGATTCAGATAGTATTTAATCATGGGCATCACACATTGACGCAGGATACCCTCCGAAGCAAAGGTGGGAGCGGATGCGCCCTCTGTATTCAGATATTTCTGACCGATTCTGTTGAAAAAAGCGGTGTGACATTCCTTCCCGGCTACGGCACGGTCCAGAAGAGTCCGGGTAGACTCGTCCATAATGATGGTATCCGGTGCTTCACACAAAGAATAAAGGCTAAGCACCGTCTCCATTAAGATATGATAATTGGCATCCATGGCACAGAGATTCATCTGCTTATCATCGTCGTAGTAGACAGCCAGGGCATCGTTATCTGCCAACTGATACAGATGTACCATTTTCAGATGTTTCATCTGACGGATTTCCAGTTCTTCTTCGTTCATAAATCTGTACATGATTTCCCCCATATTAGACAAAATTCGCACTGCCTATATCATAACACAAAAAAGTTAGAGAAAAAAGAACTAATATGAAATAATTTACTTGGGCAAAGTGAAAAAGTGTGCTATAATGCAGTTAACAAAAGGTTGATGCAAATGAGGAGTGATTTTATGAGGAAAAAATTATTGGCACTTATAATGGCAGGTCTGGTATTGGGACTGAGTGCATGCGCAGCCACTGAGAAGGATGCAGGGGATACGGATCAGGTACAAAGTGAGCAGGAGGACTCTGAAAAGGAGGAATCCAAGGAGCCGTCCCAGTCAGAAGAAATCGTGGAAAAGGAACCGGAAGCTACACCCGAGCCCACCAAGGAGCCGGACGAAACCAAGGAGCCTGAGGTGGATGAACCGGTGACGGAAGTACCGAGGGAACCGGGCAGCGGTTATCTGCAGGTAAGTGTTGATTATACATATGACAGCTATTTAGACCAAATACAATATATGTACGGACATTTTGCTACTCTGCAGCTGGAGGATACACGGTATCCGGCATTGACGGAAACAATTAATTCTTTCAATGCAGAGCGTACCCAGACAGAGCAGGAGTGGCTGGATGAGTTGGAAACCTACGCTATAAGTGATTTTGCAGAGTTTGGAGAGGAATCTTTCTTCGGTCCTTATGTGCATGAGAATGATATGTATGTGCGTCGTGGGGATGATCAGGTACTTTCCGTCATGACACATAATTATGATTATGTGGGCGGAGCCCATGGCGGACGTTATTATACCGGTTGCAGTTTTGACGTGCAGACCGGTAAGCAGATTCTCTTTGAGGATGTTATCGTAGATAAGAGCAGGCTTGCCCAGGCTCTTGCCACAGAGCTTCAGGAGAAATATTGGGATTTGGAGTATACGGAAGATTACTGGCTGGATATGCTGGATAGCTATGTGACTACCGAGCCCATGGACTACAAGCCTGAGTTTGTCTGGACCCTGGATTATGACGGTGTGACCTTCTATTTCGGCAATTACGAGCTGGTGGCGTATGCTTTTGGCACCCAGGAGGTTACCTTATGTTACAGTGAGTATCCCTATTTATTCAACAGTTGGTACTTTGACTCTGTAGAAAAGACCTATGTGAAGAATCTGACCACGGAGCAGTGGAATATGGGTGAGGATCTGGACGGAGACGGACGGACAGATATGATTAGTTTAAGCACCCGATACGATTCAGACCACCAGTGTATTGAATCTTATACGGTGAATGTAAATAATTACGGATATACCTATGAGACCCATGCCTATGACCTGGAGACCTATCTGGTGAGGGCCGGCGAGAAGAACTATCTCTATGTACAGCAAACCGCAGAGAGTGATTTCCAAACCGTGGCCGTGTTTGAGATTGCACCGGACGGTGTGAAATTTGTGGATGTATTTACCGGCAGTCTGTGGGGCTTTACCAATTCAGAGGCTTTTCATATTACGAGGAGAGTAGATTTGCTGGGTACCTATTTCGTAATGGTGGATTGTCAGATGGGTGAAAACGGTATGCCGGTGGAAACCCGTAAGGTTTATGATGTGGTGGGTAACATGACCATCCTCTCAACCAAGGAGATTGCGGCAGATTTAATCAGCAAGGAAGGCAAGCTTTTGGGTCAGTCCTATACCTTCCCCGTAGGTACTGCGTTTACCTTCCGGAGAACCGATAGTGCCTCCTATATTGATGTGCAAGCCGGTAATGACCAGTATTGCCGCTTCTATGTGACATCCGGCTGGCCGGAGACCGTGAACGGTATGGAAGCGCTGGAATGCTTTGAAGAATTATTTTATGCAGGATAAGAAATTGTGGCCGTCAGGCCACAATTTTTTTAGAGGTGACGACTATGAGACTGATACCCATTCCTAAGGAAAAATATGAAGAATACAGACGGGACCTGATGTTTGACTGCTACAAATGGGACCCCCAGTTTTTGGACCATAATACCATTGCTCCTTATGCACTGGTGATTACCAAGGAGGAGCAGGAGGAGTTGGCCGGGCTGACTGAGGCGTTGGATAAAGAGACCCGGGCGGCAGAGGTGTTTTTGAATGAGCATCCGGAACTGGCCAAGCCCTTGGCGCTGCCACGCAGTGTCCGGAAAGAAATTAAGCATATGACCAATTACGATGCCGGTCAGCATGTGCGTTTGATGCGCTATGATTTCCATCCTACCTTGGAGGGAGGCTGGGCCATCAGTGAGGTCAACAGTGACGTGCCGGGAGGCTTTGCGGAAAGCTCCTTTATGCCCCTGGCGGCCGGAAAATTGCTGGAGGGAGAGTATTCCTTCCGTAGCTTCGGCCAGGCTATGGTAGAGGCATTGGCGAAAAAGCTTCCTGAAGGAGCCCGGATTATGATGATTCACTGTACCGTATACAGTGATGACAGACAGGTTATGGAGTTTCTGGGAGACTGTCTGAAGGAGAAGGGATTTCAGGTCATATACGGAAGTGCGGACCATTTACGTTTTACAAGAAATAAGGCTTACAGCATATTGGACGGCAATGAAGGAAGAGTGGACGCCATCTTCCGATTTACGCCTTTGGAATGGCTGACGGAGATCCGTCCCAGACACTGGAAGGGGTATTTCAGTACCATTGCCCTTAGCTGCAATCATCCCATTGCCATGTATGCCCAGACCAAGCGTTTTCCTTTGGTGTGGGATGTGCTGGAGGAAGGCGGTGTGGATTTGACCAATTGGCGGGCGCTGCTTCCGGATACCCTGGAGGTAAAGGCCGCAAAGGGGAAGGAAGGCTATATTTTCAAGCCGGCCTGCGGTCGTGTAGGAGAGAAAATCTCCATCAAAGAAGCCTGCTCCAAGGAAGAATACAAGCAGATATTAAAGGATGTGAAAAGGCATCCTAAGAAATATTTGGCACAGAAGAAGTTTCACAGTAAGCCTCTCATAGGGGAGGACGGCAGGGAATACCATGTTTGCCTGGGATCTTACAGTATCGACGGTCGTCACGGAGGCTTCTATGCCCGTATCAGCGATACTCCCCGTATCGACTCCAACGCGGCAGATCTTCCGGTACTGGTGGAGGGAAATGCTTTTACACAGGAGTCAAATGCTTTTGCACTGCCCACCCACAACGAGGAGGAAAAGGAAATTTACAAGGTTTGGGCCCCCTGGGGCTGTGATTGGGTGGATTGGGTCCGCCCTGTGCCGTTTGTGGAAATGGAGCGTTATACCAAGGACTATCGTATCGCCCCTACCGCATTGCCGGTGGTAAGCTTTTTGCAGGAAAATATTGGGGACAGCGCTATCCTGGTAGACTTGCCGGGGGCGGAGGGTGTGACCATGGGCATGGCACTGGCCAAGAAAGGCTTCCGTCCTATTCCCATTTACAACGGTCCCCTGGAACAGGAAGGTGCAAAAGCCATGGTGGACAATCAGTCTGCAGCCATTGCTTTGAAAAAAGCGACTCCTTTACTGGCGACTTTAGAGCTAACCAAGGATGCACCGCCGGCCTTTTTGACGGATAGGAACCGTTTGCAGCAGTTTCAGCTGATGGAATCTGCATATGACAACAGCTGGGATGTTTTTCCTCAGGATTTGCCCTCCCCACAGTACTTTAAGGATAAGGGCATCCGCAAAATCATCATCCTGGGCAAGACAGTGGCACCGGATTTAAAGAAGGTGCTGTATGCCCATCAAAAGAAGGGTCTGGAGATTTACCGGACGAATGGCTATGAAGCGCCTAAAAGGGTGCGTTTACACAAGCCAAGAAGAAATGATTAGGACTGAGAGGACAAGGCATTGATTACATTTGAAGGGCGCATCGTGCAGTTTGGTTTCGGCGCCGTGGGAAAGAGCTTTTTTGAAAAGCTGCCCAAGGAAATACATTATAAAGAGAATAATTATTACGTGGTTACCAGGGACAGCGATGAGTTTAAAGCCTATGTGAATCTGGGGGGCATCGTGCAGAATTTCCTGGTCCGGGAGGTGACCAGGGAGAACTTCCGGGAGGTTTTCGAGCCCCTGTTAAGCAGCGGAGACCTTCTTATCGACTTTGCGGATACGGTGGGTACCAAGGACATCTTCGACTGGTGCGCGGAGCGTAATATTATGTATTTGAATACGGGTGAGGCGGACTGGCCGGACCACTGGTACTGTATCTTTGAGGAGAATGAGGGCAAAAATGCACTACGTGAAAAGCATCAGAAGCAGGCGGACACCAACCGTTATCCCATCGTGCTCCAGCACGGCAACAATCCCGGCCTGGTATCCCACTTTGTGAAGGCGGCGCTGGAATACATCGTGAAGACTCAGTTTAAGAAAGACAAGGAAAAGAAAGCACTGCTGGCAGCAGGACAGTTTGGAGAGCTGGCCCGGGCACTGGGAGTGAAGATGATACATGTGAATGATACGGATCTGCAGGAAATCAAGGGTGAGACGGACCCTAAGCGTCTGGTCAGTACCTGGTGTACGGATTCCTTTTGGTTCGAGATGCTCAGCGAGGCCACGGCCAATGTGGGTCCCCACGAGAGACTGGAGACGAATGAGAAGTTTCGTTTTGTCAATCAGGACAAGGGCTATCTGGAGCTGGAAAAGATGGCAGCAGATGTGAAGGGACGTACCTACTATCCGGGAGGCATGTTTGAGGGATTCCTGGTGCCTCACGAGGAGACCATCACCATTGCTCAAAGCCTGGAGGTCAAGGAGAATGGTAAGGTGGTATACCGTCCTACGGTACTGTTTCTCTACTCCCCCTGCTCCTATTCCAGGGAATATTTTGCATCGGCTAAGGTCAACGACTATCCCCATCCGGACCCTAAGAAGCCTCAGGATTGCGAAGAGGCAGGCAATCCCATCATTATCCGGGGTTACCGTTATCCGGAGGAGGTGGAAATCCTCTATCAGGAACGTATTGCCTCCGGCACAGAGTATGTGGGCGTGCTTCTGCTGGGCGAAGGCTTCGACCCCGTATGGGTGGGCAACCGTGTGGAAGGCTCCTACCTGTACAAGAACCTCAAGGGTTCTTATTGGCAGACCCCGACCATCACGCCGGTGGCCATGTCTGCACTGGCGGCCCTCTGTTGGATGCTGAAAAACCGGGATAAGGGAGGCATTTACTTCCCCGATGACATTCCGGACTATAAATTCATTATTAAGTTTGCAGAGAAGTACATCTCCAAGACCATCTACCGCACCTTCTCCAAGGAGGAACTGGAGGCGGCCATGGGAGTGGATTTCAAGGATTTGCAGATGAAGGATATTGGGATAGTATAAAAAACAACGGCAAGCGGGTTTTCCCGTTTGCCGTTTTCAATTACACTAAGTAGTGCCAATATTAGTGTCCGCCACCACCGCCACCGCCGTAACGGCCGCTGCCGCCGTAGCTGTAGGCATTGTTTATAGCGGAACCGGTACGCACGCCGGAACGGAAGCTGCGTCCTGTACGATGATAGAAATGTCTGGTCTGATATCCGGAATCTCTGAGTTTTTCATTGTAGGTAAACTCAGGACAGCGAATCTTGATGGCCTCGTTAATCTTGTCGGAAAGGCCGAAGGCTGTTGCATAAACCAGATATCTTTCCCATACCGCTAAGTCTAAGAGGGTACTTTCGGTCATAAGAGGCTTGCTGTTTAAGTATTTGTACAAGCCATACCATTTCGCATACTCTGTTTCACCTAATTCGGTAAGCAGAGGATAACGGTAGGACTTCTTTTGGAAGAACCAAGCCAGTACCAGACAGGCTACGCCTAAAAGGGTATAGCCGCCAAATGCCAAATCCATACGCGTGAAGTAGGAAATCAGGTTTACCGGTACTAACATTATGATGCCTGCCCAAAGCAGGAACTTGGCATAGCCCTGAATCTTCTTCTGCACCTGGTCGTATTCCGCCTTCTGGAAATAGCCCATAGCCACACCAATGTTGACCACGGCGTTTTCCATATTGTCGGCGAAGTCGGCGGTATTTGAGATGTCACTCACCACCTTGTTACGGAAGGTGCTCATCATAATGCGGTCCCCGTAGGTATGACGAACCAGTAGGTTGAAGTAATAGGTCTCGCATACGGTCAGTTCCGCAGGAGTGTCTTCCGCGTACATGATGTATTGGTCATTGGTAGTGATGGTATCCGCAACGGAGCCGGAAGCATTCTGCCCGGCCTTTGCAGGACGTAAAATACGGATTTCCACATCATCACCCAAATCTGTCAATGCCACATATTGCTTTTGAGCTAAGCTTAATAGCAGGGCAGAATAGATGGCAGAATCATCTTTAATTTTCTTGTGCTTGCATTGTGCCAATACGGCTGCAAAGTAAGGGTCCAAATCCCCCGGAACTTCACGATAGAAATCATAATAATGCTCCGGCTCATAAAAGACATGCTTGGAGCGGATGCGATTAGGCATGCGCAGGTACATTAGGATCAGAAGTACTGCGATAGCTGCACAAATACCCAATGCCACGACTTTTTTTGTCTTGTATTGGTTCACCATATCCACATATTCCTGATGTTCTGCATAGATTTCTTCCAATGCATCTGTTTGGGAATAGTAGTTGTCCGGGGCAGACTTTGCAAAAGCATCATAATCTTCATTAAAAGCAACCAACTCGAACTCTATGTATTTGTTGTAAGGAGCAAATTTCAAGTCATCCTTGTCCAAATCAAATGTAAAGGTATAGTATCCGGGATACTTGTCGGCGGATTCTTCTACCTCAAAGGCTTCATCCTTACCACTGGTACCATAGGTAAATACTTCATAATTGCCTTCAGCCGGCATACTTAAGTTGGGAATCAGGATTTCTCCGTAGAAGGAGTCCAGATAGGTAATGGTATGGCCATAATAAGGAATCAGGTATAAATCACAGCAGTCCTCATATTTCAGTACCACATTATATAGGTCGTACTCTATTTCGTAAGTAAGCTTCTTACGATAAATACCATTCACATAAAAGAATACTGCTTCATACCGGCGCTGGGATTCGCTGTAAGGTCCCGGACTGTGGTACCATTTACAGGGACCTCTGCCAAAAGTAGAGGCTGCAGATGTATAGTCGAAATCATCCCAGTAAAGCGTAGGGCTTTCCCCATATTCCACCCGGCTGCCGTCTGACAGAATTTCCGTAACGGATTTTACATCATATTTTGCGGTGAGACCATCGGTGGTTTCTTCAGACAGGTCCCTCCACAACTCCCAGTAGAGATTGTCGTGGGATGCGGCACGCACATCAAAGGTGATTTTCTCGGTTACATGAAGGACGGTTTCCTCGTAGAGAGGGTCCTCCAATACGGCCTGATACTCCATATCCGTAATACGTGCATGATCCAAGGGATTCAGCTGCATATCGCCCAGAGCGGGTTTCGCCGCAGTAAAAACAATGAAACCAAAGACGCAGACCATTATAATCGCATAAATTTTGCTTTCAGTACTCATAATACACCTCCCTGTGTATAAATATATAGAATTTTGTGGAAAAAGTAAATAAATATTTAGGTCTCGGAGGAAATTTGTGAAACAGCAATGACATGCGAGCGGATTCGTGTTAAAATAAGGGGGTATAAGGGGGATTTTACGGATGTTTCGATTTTTTATGCCCAAGTGGCTGTTATTAACCTTTATCTTTATGAATAGTTTTCGAACCACACGGACGGAGGCTCTGGTGGATGTCTCTTCTGTGATGGAGCAGGTGCAGGATGCGGAGGTCCTGGAGGTGGATGAACCGGATAAGCCCGCCATGGTGGCTGCCCGGTTGGAAGGGGATGTCTCCGGATATTGGATTCAGAATACCTATGATATTGATTATCTTTCCAGAGATGTGGTGGGTATGGTAGGCGTACCTATTGAGGTGCACGGTTATAAACTGCTTCCCGAGGATGAATTGACCCTGGTGTTTGAATATGACCCTGCCATGTTAGAGTGCGAAGAAACTGACCTGAGAGTTCTTTGGTACAACCAAACAGACTATTGGTACGAGACTCTGACGGATTATGAACTGGACGAGAAGAAAAACGAAATATCCGTACCGGTAGAGCATTTGGGTACCTATGTGTTGGAGGATATCGAGATATGGACGGCTGTCTGGAATGGGACCTACGAGTACGAGAATACAATGAAGGAGCCCACATGTCATTGGCATGACCACTTCAACTATGAGGATATTGAAGCCTTGGCGGATACTTCCATTTATGATGAAAGCAGGGAGTATTACATCTCCACGGTAGAGCAGCTGGCCGGCTTGGTGAAGCTGGTGAACGAGGGCGAAAGCTTTTACGGTTGTAATTTTTACCTGCAGGCGGATTTAGATTTAGCCGGTTATGACTGGGC
Organism: Lachnospiraceae bacterium; assembly: GCA_017520425.1. Taxonomy (GTDB): domain Bacteria; phylum Bacillota; class Clostridia; order Lachnospirales; family Lachnospiraceae; genus Acetatifactor. The sequence goes on from JAFXFO010000017.1 coordinate 31,179, forward strand.
CCCTATCGGCTGGTACTATCCGGCGGATAAAGGCTGCCTATGGAAGGATTTCCCTTTTGAGGGTCGCTTCTACGGCAATAATCATACCATTTATAATATGACCATCATATCACCTAACCAGTCAGACTTAGGCATGTTTGGCAGAACCTTGCAAGCCTTTCAGGTCCATGATTTGTCCCTGATAGACTGTTACATAGAGGGTAAGTTCTATTGCGGCGGTATCTTAGGTGACAATATAAACAGCGGACACTCCTTCGATATGACCAATTGCCATATGACCGGCACAGTAAAGGGACAGCTGATGTCCGGTGCGCTGGTGGGATCCTCGGCAAAGCTACGGATAAAGGATTGTACAGCTGACGTGGAAAAGGGCAGTGTGACCGAGTTGACCGGGGATTTGCGGGGAGGATATGTGGAAAACTGTGAGATTACCATAAAATATTGAGGATAAAACCGGGAGGTGCTTTCTATGGGTTGGTATAAGTTGTTGATGCAGTTTAATGATGTGTCGGTTGTGGTGCGGATATTCCTTGCTATGCTGCTGGGGGGCGGCATCGGTATGGAGCGTGAGAAGAGCAAGCGGCCGGCGGGCTTCCGTACCCATATTTTGGTGTGCGTGGGCTCCTGTATGACGGCGCTGATTGGTTTATTTGCCTGGCAGGAAATGGGCAGCATGGGAGATCCCTTGCGTATTTCCGCCCAAGTGGTTTCCGGCATCGGTTTTCTGGGTGTAGGTACTATTTTGGTAAAGGAGCATGACCATATTACGGGTTTGACCACGGCAGCAGGTCTTTGGACCACAGCGGCCATCGGTATTGCCTGCGGCTTCGGCTTTTATCTGGGTGCTGTTCTGGGTGCTTTGGTGGTGGCACTTACCTCCGCCATCTTGTTTAAGCTGGAGGCCAGAGGACGAAAGAAGAATAAGAAGCTGACCCTGTATGCGGAAGTACTGGGTACGGAGAAGCTGAACGAATACACGGATTGGCTGATGGGGGAATTACAGGCCAGAAATATATTGGTGGTAGAGCCCAGAAGCGGTATCACGGGCAATGTGGGCCTGGAAATTATACTTCCTTTGATAGGGCATGAGGATGTGCCGGCAGTATTGAAGGAAATCCGTGGCAAAGAGGATATGGTATTTGTCATGGAGTGCAAGAAGATAGAAAAATAAAATGATTATATGATGTAGGAGGATTACAACAATGAAAAAACAATGGCCACTTGATACAGCAGTATCTTTTGACCCCTATCAGGGAGAGCCGGGACGTGACGGAGACCAGGGATATGAAATCCATGAGGACGGTACCGTTACCATCCGTATCAAGGCACCCTTTGCTAAAGAAGTAGTGCTGGATATGTTCGGCAATATCTTCCCGCTGGAGAAGGTAAGCGAGGAAATGTGGGAAGGAAGAGTGGATTTGGGAAGAGGATTTAAGTACTTTTTCCTGAAAATCGACGGCAATGAGGTGCTGAACCCTTATCTTCCCATCGGTTACGGCTGCTGCCGCCCTATGAATTTTATGGATATTCCCGTGCCCGGCGAGGAGGATTGGGACACCTTGTCCGATATCCCTCACGGAGCGGTGACAAGGCATTATTTTCCTTCTTCCGTAACCGGCAAGCTGGAAATCTGTCTGGTATACACCCCCGCAAACTATGACCCTGCCAAGAAGTATCCGGTGCTTTACTTACAGCACGGCTACGGAGAGAATGAAACCGGCTGGGTATACCAGGGACATGCGGCACGTATTGCCGACAAGCTTCTCTACGACGGAGAGATGGAAGAGATGATCATCGTTATGGCCAACGGTATGACCCAGCCTCTGGAGAACAAGGGAAGATTCGGCGTATTTACAGAGTTGATTCTGGCAGATTTGATTCCTTACATCGAGGGCAAGTACCCTGTTTATACCGATAAGTGGCACAGAGCCATGGCCGGCTTAAGTATGGGTAGCTACCAGACCAGTATCGTCACCATGAGTAACCCTGATTTGTTCAGCTATGTGGGCGTATTCAGCGGCTTTATAAGCATGGCCTTCGGCGGACATCCGGAGCCTCATTTGAACCTTTTGGAGGATAGCGAGAAGTTTAATAGCAGCTTCAAGGTATTTTATCGTGCCATGGGTACCGAGGATACCTATTTCCAGAACTTTGAAAAGGACGACAAGATGCTGGAGGGCAAGCCTCTGAACATTATCCGCAAGACCTTCCCCGGCGGACATGACTGGAGTGTATGGCGTCGCTGTATCCACGATTTCCTGCCCATGGTGTTTAGAGCGTAAAGGAAAGGTGCGCGACTGCGAAGCGGATGGGTTTTGAAGGTTAGTAAGGAAAGAAAAGGAGACCAACTATGAATTTTGACAATTTTAAATGGATCAACGAAAGCAGTGCAGAGTACAAGGATGGCGTACTCACCGTGTACGCACCTGCTCAGACCGACTATTTCAACAGCCCCGTGAAGGAGAATGGCTTCTTCCCTAATCCGGTAGCCAATGCATCTTTGTATTATACAGAGCTTACAGGGGACTTCGTATTTAAGACCAAGGTGGAGCTGGAGTTTAAGAATTTCTATGATGCAGCTGCTCTTTTGGTATACGAGAACGAAAATGTATGGGCGAAGCTGGCATTGGAAAATTCCGACTTGCCATGCAGAAAACCTGCGGTAGTGTCTGTAGTGACCAACCGCATTTCCGACGACTGCAACGGCCCTGTAATGGACGGCAATAGCGTATGGTTCCAGATTTCCAGAGTGGATGACTGCTTTGCCTTCCACTATTCCGTAGATGGCGTGGAATACAATATGGTACGTGTATTTACCTTACCTGTAGGCCAAACCGTGAAGGTGGGCTTCGAAGCCCAGGCACCTATGGGCGAGGGCGGCAACCGCTACTATAGCGAAATCTCTATCCAGAATAAACGAGTGGAAAACATCCGCGCAGGTTACTAAGACCGATAATATGAGGACTAAGACAGAAGGAAACTTAAGCCACACTTAAGTTTCCTTTTAGAATGTCTCTCTTTTGCTTTGGGGCAGGTTTGCTATAATAAAGGTATCAAAGCGCTTGGTAAATAATGTTGAAAGCAGTAACACAAGCGCTGCTTGTGTTATGCAGGAGGATTTGTGAAAAATCAGGGATTTTTCACTTACTATTTAGGCAGTATCGCAAGCACTGCTTGCGATATGCAGGAGGATAAAATGAGTATAGGAAAAAATATCAGAAAAGCAAGACAGGAAGCAGATATGACCCAGGAGCAGCTGGCGGAGCTTTTGAATATCTCCGTTTCCGCCGTATCCCAGTGGGAAAGCGACAAAACCACCCCGGACATCTCCATGATTCCGGCTTTGTGTAATGTATTTCAGATGACTTCGGATAAGCTATTGGATATCGAGTTAGAGAAGAATGAGGAAGCGATTGAAGCCATTCGGGCGGAGGCAAATCGGTTTGCATCTAAAGGGAAGGGGCTTGAAGCGGAGAAGATTCTATTAGAAGGTCTGCGCAGATTTCCCAATAGCTATGGGATGATGTATGATTTGATGTACATTACTTATGCTGAAAGTAATCAGGAAAAGCATGAGGAATCCGTTCGCAAACAGTATTTGGAACGGGCTATCAACTATGCAGAAAAGATTATACAGGAAAGTAAGGAGGATGATCTTCGTTCAGGTGCAAAACAGATTCGATGCTATATTCATGCAGATGCAGGAGAGCATGACGAGGCAATTGCTATTGCAAGAACTATGGATAGTATTTCATGTTGTCAGCAGTCTATGCTTACATTAGCCAGTAAAGGTACAGAGAGATATCAGCGCAGTCAGGAAGAAATCTTTATGTTGATACAGTCTTTGGGTGTACAAATGGTTTGCCAGAATGTAAAATTAGATGATGGAAATCTTCCTTATACCTCAGAAGAAGATGCTTGTTTAATGAAAAAACATATTGCATTTCTAACATTAATGTTTGAGGATGGAGATTTTGGATTCTTCCATACTCAATTATGTCGTAGCTATCGGGAACTGGCGTATTATTATGCTGTTAACAAGGATGAGGAGAATGCTTTGCTAAACCTTTCTTTGGCAAGGGACAGTGCATTGGCATTTATTAAGCTGGATATTGAGGAAAAACATACTTCCCTGTTACTACGAGGATTGGATTATGGCGATTTTTACAATGCAGAGGATGAAAATGATGCGGACTGGACATTAATGGTTATGGAAAATAAACACTTTGACTTCCTCCGTGAGAATGCCCGCTTCCTGGAAATCCAGCGTAGCCTGCAGGAATATGCAGGCGGTTGGGGAAAGCTGGAGAGGTAGTAGTAAGTCATTATAGTGCAAGTATTTTAGTCAGCCCGACCCTTTTTGTGAGGTTTTGGGCCGATTTCTATTATTATGGGGCGATGATTGTAAGAGACAAGCAGGAAAACTAAGCCCAAATTACAAAAGTAGAAAAATTGGCTTAGTTTTCTCAGTGACAGAAGGAAGAAAAGCAGGAAAAACTAAGCCAAAATCTCAAAAACAGAAAAACTGGCTTAGTTTCCCCTATGAAAGAAGGAAGAAAAGCAGGAAAAGTTAAGCCAAAAACCCAGAAATCGAAAAATTGGCTTAGTTTTCTCAGTGACAGAAGGAAGAAAAGCAGGAAAAACTAAACCAAAATCTCAGAAATCGAAAAATTGGCTTAGTTTTCCCAGTGGGAAAAGGAAGAAAAGCAGTAGAAACTAAGCCAAAATCTCAGAAATCGAAAAATTGGCTTAGTTTTCCCAGTGACAGAAGGAAGAAAAGCAGAAAAAAATCATCCCAAATGTATAAAAAGCAGGATTTGGGATGAAATGTAAGGGCGCCCGGGCAGGGCGCAAGTATTTATTTATGGATATTCAGAATGGAAGGATAATCATTCAAAGACCTAGAAATAATATAAATTATTATACTTCATGGGTAATCCGTCCCGATACAGATGGGAGTCATTGGACAGGGTCAATATTTGGGGAGTGGTCAAACCGTCAGCACCTTCCGGAAAATAGATGACCGTCATACCGGTATGGCACATTTCAAACTGTGTCAGGCAAATGGGATAGGGGATATCCAGCAAAGCACTGAAAAATCCCACACCAAAGTGATGGTGGGCAAAGAGGGCGATGCGTTCCTCGTTGGGCTTTAAGATTTGATAGGTACCGCTTTCCTTAATATGCTGATAGCCCAGGGAGAATAAAAACTTGTCCGTTTCTTCCTGTATTCTCTGGAAGCCGCCTTCCCAATTACAGTCCGGCAGGTCCGGATGGGTGTACCAGTGAAATCCTAATTTACGCATACCTGAGGAAGCCATGAGGCGGCGGTTTTCCAGCTTGGCGATAGCCCATATGCGGTCCCCGTTTTCATCGATAATCGAAAAATCATCATAGGCATGACCTTCGTTGGCGAAGTCCAGCAGGGTCATGTCTTTTTTCAGCATTTCACAAAGAGGTTTGGCGGTCTGCTTAGCGCGGGTAGAGGTGGATGCATAGATACGGTCCACTCCATATAAACTGAGGCGTTTTGCTACGGATTCGGCCTGTCGTTCTCCCAGAGGAGTCAGCTGGTCCGGATGGTAAATAGGGTCGCCGTGACGTACATAAAAAAGAAGCATAGGGGGGGTCCTCCCTTCGGGTGTAAGTAGTAATCTATCTTTGACAAAAGTGTAGCATAAGCCATACTGCCTTTCAATACCAATCCGATTACTATTCAGAGCCCCATTTGCAAAATCGCAGTTAATTACAAAACCAATTGTAAGAAGCCTTGAAAACGAGTATAATTATCTTAATGTGGGTAAATGTACCCAAAAGTTCGGAGGATGGCATGAGCAGGTTTAAGGGCATTCGTTTCAAAGGAGAGTTTCGTAATTATCAGCAGAGAGTGCTGAACAATGTGGACAAATATCTGGAAGACGGTAAAATCCATATCGTGGCGGCGCCGGGAAGCGGTAAGACGGTGCTGGGTCTGGAGTTGATACGAAGACTGGGCGAGCCCTGTCTGATTCTGTCTCCTACTACGGCCATTCGGGACCAGTGGAGCCAGCGTTTCAGGGAGATGTTTTTACATGATGAAAGTCGGTTCGAAGAGCTTTTTTCTACGGATTTACATCATCCGAAGCTGATTAACTCCATCACCTATCAGGCCCTTTATATGGCTATGGAACGCATATCGGAAGTGGCAGAAGGTGAGGTAGACTGCTCAGATATTGATTTGTTCAGAGTACTCAGAAAGCAGGGGATTAAGACCATTTGTCTGGATGAGGCCCATCATTTGAAAAATGAGTGGCAGAAGGCCTTAGAGCGATTCTTAAACCGATTGGAGGGCGGCATGACAAGGATTTGCTTGACTGCCACACCGCCTTATGATGCGGATATTAATGAGTGGACCAGATATTACAATATTTGCGGGGATATCGACGAGGAGATTTTCGTACCGGAGATGGTGGCTCAGGGGAATTTGTGCCCTCATCAGGATTATGTGTATTTTAACTATCCTTCCCCTCAGGAGGAGAAGGCCTTTTTGGAGCATAAGGCCCATGTACAGGCAGTGCTTCAGGAAGTAGGGGAGCTGGAATGTATAGAAGAGGTGGCAGAGGTCATTGGCAGGTGGGATCATCGAATGAATTATGCTTTAGATATGCTTAAAAACCATCGGGAGGAGCTGGAAGCCCTACTGGTTCTTTTGAAATATTACGGCTATCTTACCGACAAGAAGCAGGTCCGCAGGGTTATGGGCCGTAAAGAATTGCCTGCGCCCTCGGAAGCCTATTTTGAGAAAGCAATACAGTTTATATTAAATGAAAAAGACGAATTCCATATTGCTGATGAAGAAGTGGAGAAGCTGATAAGAGTCTTAAGAAAGCATCAGGTATATCAGAAAAAGAGAGTCCGCCTGACGCTTACGGAAACGCTTCGTAAGGACCTGATATCTTCTGTGGGCAAATTAAAGAGCATTGCGGATATTACCACTCACGAATATCATACCCTGGGAAAGGATTTGCGGATGCTGATATTGGCAGACTATAATCGGGGAACCAAGGAGAATTTAAGCAAAATCGGGACGGAGGAGTCCTTCCATGATGTTAGCGTAGTCAGTATCTTTGAGACCCTGCGAAGACTGGATGAAACCATGAAAATCGCTGTTTTATCCGGAAGTCTGATTTTCCTGCCCGAAGATTTAGTGCCGGAGGGCACCATGTTGATGACGGAGCCGTTGGGGGATACGGGCTATGTAAGTGTGGAAATGATGGGGTCCAACCGGGACCGAATCCAGCTGGTAGGCAGTCTGTTCCGGGAAGGTAAGCTTCAGGTACTCATAGGAACCAAGGCGCTATTAGGCGAAGGCTGGGACGAGCCAAGCATCAATGCCCTGATTCTGGCCAGTTTCGTAGGCACCTTCGTGTCCTCCAATCAAATGCGTGGCCGTGCCATCCGTGTGAATCCGGCAGACCCGGACAAAACCGCCAATATCTGGCATTTAGTAACGCTGGAGCCCAAGGAGGTGGTGAAGGAAACGGCCTTGGAGCGTTTGGCAGCAGCTATAGATGGGGAAAGAGAATCCTTACAGGGATGTGATTATGATGTGGTGAAGCAGCGCTTTGAAACCTTTATGGCACCCCATTATGAAACCGGAGAAATCCAAAGCGGCATAGACAGACTGACCCTGATTCGGCCCCCCTTTGATGCCAACGGCATCTTACGTATCAATCGGGAAATGCTGGAAAAGTCCGAGGACAGGAAGGCCATGAGTAGCATGTGGAGGAACCAGCTGGTGGAGAATTCCTGCCAGGTGGTAGTACAAACCAAGCTGCCTTTGGAGAATCGCCTGCCCACCTCCGGATATTTGATAAAATATTGGAGTATTGTCTATGGTATAGCAATTTTAATACTGATTTTTTGGCCAAAGTTGTCTCTTGGTTTTTTTACATCTGCTTTTTTTGAAGGGAGAGGTATCTTGGGAAAGACAATATTAGGTTTGTTTGGCAGTATCTTGTGGTACCCATGGATTGCTGCCTTGATTTTGCTTGTTTCTGTATTGTGGCTTCCCAGAACCATCCGGGCCATCAAGAGCCTGTTTTACAATCGGACCCCCTTAACCGCTTTAGAAAGCGTAAGCCAAAATCTGGTGAAAACCTTGAAGGAGTGTAAATTGATTGCACCGGGAGCTTCCGTGGAAGTGGTGAAGTCAAAAGACTCAGACAAAGCGGCAAACATACAGCTTCAAAATGCTTCCATGCATGACCAGAATGTGTTCAACACGGCCATACGGGAGCTACTGGCACCCATCGATAAGCCCCGTTATCTGCTGACACCGAAGGCGGGTAGTGTAAAGAAGCCGTATCTGCATGCTTTGGCTTGTCCCTCAATCATCGGCAAAAGAAAAGAGTATGTAGCCATATTAGAAAAGCATTTGGGAAAAAGCCTGGTGGGTTTGGAAGCGGTTTATACCGGTAGCGAGAGAGGCCGGAAGTCTTTGCATCGTTTTATGGAAGCCCGGTTTACGGATAAAAAGAAGGAACTGCCCCTATTGGAGGGGGAGACCAAGTATGTGGTGGTGAAAAATGCGCCACAGCTTCTGTTGGAGGATAAGGGAGAACCTAAGACCAAACAGTAAGTGGGAGGTAGTCATGAATATATATGAGGGAGTTGCATTTCGAGGAACCTTTCGGGACTATCAGCAGAGGGTTCTGGATCATGCGAATCAGTATATTACAGAGGGCAAACTGAATATTGTCATGCCCCCGGGAGGCGGCAAGACCATCCTGGGACTGGAATTGATACGTGGTATTGGGGAGGCTTGTCTGATTATTTCGCCCACGGATGCTACCAGGGATTATTGGGGGAAGCAGCTTGGGGAGCATTTTGTGGAAGAGGAAAGCCGGTTCCAAGAGCTTTTTTCCACGGATTTGGACCGGCCGAAGGTTATAAACGCCCTGACCTATGAGGAATTGGAGGACTGTATGGAGTCCTATGCTTCCGATGGGGAGAAAAAGACCGTGAAGCTTCGCAGAATGATGCGGGATGGTAGGATTCATACCATTTGTCTGGATGAACCCCATCATCTGAAGCCGGAATGCCTTGCGGCCTTAGGAAAAATGCAGGAGGCACTGGAGAAGGATGTGAAAATTATAAGTCTTACCACCACTCCGCCCTGCGCCTACGAGGAAGCAGAACAGCAACGTTTCTTGGAGGTATGCGGAGAGGTTGATACCAGAATATGGGCATGGGAATTGGTGGCGGAAAAGGTGCTTTGCCCCCATCAGGATTATATGTATTTTAATATGCCCTCAGAGGAGGATATTGCCCTTTTGAAAGAGCACTTGGAGAGGGTAGGGCTGGCTTTAAGGGAACTGGGACAGTTTGCTTGTGTGCAGTCGTCTGTCAAAACAGCCAACCGCAGGAAGAGCAGGTGGTCTTATGCATATAATCAGCAGCATGATACCATTAAAAGTCAGGCACCGGAGGTTTATCTTCCGATTTTGCAGCTGTTACGGTACTATGGCATGAAAATCAAACGGTCCTATGCCAAGAGCCTGACCGGACAGAAGGAATTACCCCCCATACAAATAAAGGATATCCAGACTGCGTTACAATATATCATGGATCATGAAGATATTTTGAAGCAAAACAGGAAGACCTTTATACAGGTTTTTAAGAAATACGATTTGTACCGGGACGACAGAATACAGCTGGTGCCGGAAGAGTTGATGCATCAGGTATTTTCGGCTTCCGGGGAGAAGCTTCAAAGTATCGATAAACTTATGACCGAGGAGTATCAGAATTTAGGTAAGGATTTGAGACTTTTCGTGTTTGCCCAAGAGTTGCAGGAATCTATTTTTGAAACACTCAGGCTACAGGAGATGAAGATAGCCGTGTTTACGGAAGACCTGCAGATTTTACCCATGTTTGAAGAGCTGCAGGGTACCATGATGCGAATGGACCCATTGGGAGATACAGGTTATGGCAAGGTGGAATTCTTTGGCGGTATGCAGGATGCGGTGGATTTGGTCAGGGAAATGTTCCGGGAAGGCAAAATACAGGTAATCATAGGAAATGAGGCTATTCTGAAAGAGGATTGGAAGGACAATCCCATTAATACGCTGATTCTGCCCGGTTTTTCTAAAGACTTTATCCGTCCCCATACCATGCGGGGAATAGCCCTTCATGCAGAGCCGGATTATCCGGAAAAGTGTGTGAATATCTGGCATTTGACCACATTGTTGCCGGAGGATATGTTGTATAATATAGAGTCATCCACCGGAATGGTTGTCAATGAAATTCAGTGCAGTCTTTTGGGCGCTTATGATTTTGAAATGGTTAAAAACAGGTTTCAGTTGTTTATGGAGCCGGACCAAGGCATCGGTGGGTCAGAACGTGCTGTTAACAGAGTGGTATTATGCGGCCCCGCCTTTAAGAGGGTGGAGCTGCCGGCCGTAAATCGGCAAATGCTGCAGTTTGCTGCAGATCGGGACAAGACATGCAAGTTATGGGAGGAGAAAATAAATTGGCTGGGAAATATACTTGGAAAACAACATTAAAAGAAATGAAATATCAGGTGTGGCGTCACCATGTGGAACATCATACAGATACGCCGGAGTATAAAGGCTTTCTGAAGTGGATGCTTCCGGCGGTCCTAATCTTCCTATTCGTTCCCATGCTGGTATTTCCTTTTATGATAGCTTTCGATTGGCCGGGGACTGTGAAGCTGATTCTTGTGGCGGTATGGATTCTGTATCCGGGGATTGCATTTCCCTGTGCCCTGGTTCGCAGAAAAAGGATTCAGAGAATGGCGCTGAGCATCCCCATGGGAGAAGAGCAGGTAGAAGTGGTACATTTGGAAACGCCGGAGGAGCTGGACTTTATCTATGAGACCAACGGCATCATATACCGATTATTACAGGAGCCGGATGCAGAATTTTGTAATATCCTTTACAACTGGTACCACAATATGGAGGTCCTTAAGGATGGTAAGCTGATTTTGTATGTGGCAGATACGGCCATGTTTGTTGAGAAGTTTCAGATAGAGGTTCCCAATATACAATTGACGCCCAAGGTAGCAGGGGTCTTCTGTAAGGACCTAAATGTGGAAAGTGAAGAGGAATTTGCGAGAAAGGCGAAATTCGGCATAAAGATTTTCTGCCTGACTGCTAAGGATATCAGAAGATAAGGGGAGGAAAAATGGATAAGCTGGTTTATTTATATTACATAGCGCTGATAGTGATTTTATTATGGGGAGACAGGGTTTATAAGAAAAATACCTGGAATGAGGAGTTTATGAGCCTTTCCCAGACCAAATATATACAAGGTTTTCTCGCCATATGTGTCATGTTGCACCATGCAGGACAGAAGACCTGCGCACCCTGGCATGACCCTAAGTATACGGTACACGGATTGGATTTCTTCGTAAATATCGGATATTTGTTTGTGTCGGTGTTTTTGTTCTGTTCCGGCTACGGTCTGTACAAAAGCTATAAGCAGAAGGAGAATTATTTGCAGGGGTTTGTAAAAAGAAGGATTCTGCCTCTGGTGCTGGCATACTACTCCACCGGGCTAATCTTCTTCGTGGTAAGACTCCTTATGGGCCAAAAGATGAGTGTGCCCCTGATGCTTTGCTATCTGTCCGGGGTTATGCTTTGCAATCCCAATGCCTGGTTCGTGATTGCCCTGCCTATTTTCTATCTGGGCTTTTATCTGGCATTTAAGTTCATTAAGAAAGACGGTTGGGCCTTGTTTGCCACTATTTTCTGGGTATTTTTATATACATTACTGGGTACCCTTGTTGACCATAATAACTTTTGGCTGTGCGGGGAATGGTGGTACAATTCCGTACATTTATTCAGCATCGGTTTACTCTACGCCCGCTTTGAACAGCCGGTGACAGAGCATGTGAAGAAGCATTACCGCTTATACCTGACACTGTCTGTTATAGGACTGGCTGTTTTCTATTTCCTTTCCCTGGCGGCACAGGGCATTTTCTCCTACTATGGCGAAAACTGGAACGCCCCGGACAAGGTACAGCGCAGATGGATTTGTCTGCTAAGTCAGCAGGCCGCATCCTGTGCCTTCGTGTTCATGGTATTCTTACTCAACATGAAGATAAAGCTTGGCAACAAGGTGCTTGGATTTATGGGTGCTTTGACGCTGGAGTTTTATTTGATTCACGGTCTCTTCGTAGATTTGTTCGGCTTTGACTTCCTGGAGATCCGTCCCAGCCTCTATTATATCCGTAACGTGGCTTTGTATTTGCTGGTGGTGATTGTGCTGTCCGTGCCGGCAGCAGTGCTTTTGCAGAAGGTACATAATGCAATTTTGAGAAAAAAATAAAATTTTTGAAACCTTTTCAGAAGCTTCACGCTCTATATAGGTGAAGACCTTAAAAAGGAGCATGAAAGGAGAAATCATGAAAACATCAGAAACATTACAGAAAGCGGTAGCAAAATACAGGAAGGGAAATGAGGCAGGCTTTAATGAACTCTATCAGGGGTCTTACGGTTACCTTTATACCTGTATCAAGCATATTGTACAGCAGGAAGAGTTAACCCTGGATATGCTTCAGGAGACATATCTGGAAATCAGTAAAAGTATCGGTCAGCTGGAGAAAACGGAGAACTTCCTGAATTGGGCTGCAATGATTGCCAATCGAAAATGCTATGCCTATTTGAAAAAGCAGAATGTGTTGCAGGTGGTGCAGGCAGAGGAGGAGTTTCTTGAAAATGTGGTGGAGGACGAGGCCTTTATTCCGGAGGAGATTCTTCAAAATCAGGAGAAGCAGCGTCTTATGCGAGAGATTATTGACGGATTAAGTGCGGAGCAGAGACTGTGCATTATCGGATATTATTATAACGAAATGAAGCAGGAGGACATGGCAAGAGAGTTTGATATGCCCCTTAATACCGTGAAAACGCATCTGCGTCGGGCGAAGGAAGAGATTAAGAAGAAGGTGATTGATTTGGATAAGAAGCAGGGTACAAGACTCTACAGTCTGGCACCGTTTTTGGTATTGTTTTTCAATCTGGAAGCCGAGGCGTGTACACCGCTGCCTTTGGAGTCTGTGATGAAAACAGAAGTCAATGGTGTAAAAAGTGCCTCTAAGAAGGCCATGAAGATGTCCACGAAGGTGAAAGCGCTTATCGGAGGCATTATTTTAACTACTACGGTAGGAGTGGGTGTTTCTCATGTGGCGAATCAGAGAGAGGTACTGAATCCGGTGGAAAGCAGCAAAATTGCGGAAGAAGAGGCTACGGAAGAAGATTTAGGGGAAGAAGAACAGAAACCTGCGGAGGAAGAAATTCAGAAACCTGAGGAGGAGATTGTTGAAGTCCCCGAGGAAGAGCATTTGTATGATGGAGTGACACCTTTGGCAATCTCTGGAATGTATGATAGTTACGGGGATGCTAATGCCGGCGTGATTCCGGTGTGTAAGGATGGAAAATGGGGCTTGGTTACCTTTGACAATGAGATACTTGTTCCTTTGGAATACGAAGATTATTGCGGCATACCCAATGATGAGGGACAAACCTTCTTTGGCAATCCGGGAGACTATCGGGTATTTGACAAGGAAGGAAAGGAATTGTTCCGTGCGGATAAACCGATTACCGCCGTCAGTGAAGGAGTGGTTTTAACAGAGATTGAGAGTGAAGATGGCTACTTTTTTGAATACCACACATTGGATGGGACACTTCTGTATAGCTCAAAGAACGATAATGTTTTGGTTACACATTATAACAATGCAGTAGGTTTCAGTGAAGGCTATGGAATGTTTAGGGATATGGTAGAAAGTAGAATAGATAAATCCGGATACGTACATAGTATTTTTGAAACCTATTATGCAGAAAGAATTGCCAAAGCAGAAGAATATAATGCCCAAAACCACGTCGATAAAGTGGGTATTGCAGAAGAAGGATTTCCCTATCCGTTAGGAGCAGTTGCTCAAGGATATTATATTGCAAGATCGCACAGTGAAGACATTCAAAGAAATAGCTACTATCTGTATGATGTGGATGGCAGTACCCGTTACATGCTGTCAGTTAACAGTGTGTACAGACAAGCGGGATATTTGTATACGCAGTCTGATTTTGGATGGACCTTGCGAGGATATTATGGCAATGGTGTAGGAAAATATAATTATGATACACTGGTAACCATTCATTTAAAAAATGAAGAAAAGCCGGTTTCTTACTTGATAGATATGACAAAGCTTGAGCAAAAGACCAGGGAGGAGTATAGAGCGACTCATGATCTTGCCGATGAAAGCTGGAAGGATTATGATTGGAGTCCTATCACGGATGAGGCAATTGTGGCTGAGGCGGACGATATTTATATTAATGGAGAGAAGTACTGGCTCATTGGTAAGGATGGACAATGGGGCTATATTGATCATAATGGTAAAGTAATGGGTATGTTCCAGGATGCTGCTGACTTTAATGAAGGGAAAGCAGTTATTATCGACGACGGTATTGCCTATTGGATTGATGAAAGCTTTGAAAAGATTCTGGAAATCGGACCGGCAACAAGTGCAGTTAATTATGGTGATGTGGTTCGTATTACCTATGAAGATGGCAACAAAGCATTTTTGAGCTATTAATGACAGACAAAGCAGATATTGCGTGGGGCAAACGGAGGTAAGCATGTTAGATATTTTAATCGTGGAAGACCATCAGGAAATCGGTAAGCTATTGTGTGATTTCCTGCGAAAAGAAAATTACGTGGTAAGCGTGGCCACCACCGGAGAGAAGGCCTTGGAGCTATATGAAAAGTACGGTGCTAAGCTACTGATTTTGGATATCATGCTGCCCGGAATGGATGGCTTCGCCCTGTGCTCCAAGGTTCGGGAAAGTGCCAATACCCATATCCTTATCGCCAGTGCCAAAACCGGAAAAGAGGATAAGCTGAAAGGATTAAATCTGGGAGCCGATGATTATATCGAGAAACCCTATGATATGGATATCCTGCTGGCGAAAATCAACGGTATTTTCAAGAGGAAGTTTGCCAGAGAGGAGCTGGTGGAGGGAGACTTACGACTAAATGCCGTGAATCATACTTTGTATGTAGATGAAAAGGCCATCACTCTTACAGACAAGGAGTTTGAGCTTCTGAAACTGCTGATGGAGAACAAGGGTACCACCATGAAGAAGGAGTACCTGTTTAGTACGGTCTGGGGCAGCGACAGTGATTCGGAGCTGCAGACCCTGACCGTACATATTAAGTGGCTTCGGGAGAAGATAGAGGAAGACCCGAAGAATCCAAAGCACATTATTACCGTTTGGGGAGTGGGGTATCGGTTTGAGTAGATATAAACGTTTTGCAACAATCATTATTATTATAGAAGTCCTGGTTATCCTGGCCTGTAACCTGCTTTTCCTGCGAAATCAAGCGGATGATTCAGGCAGGCTTTATCGCGTGGAAGCTGCCAGATTGGTCAAAGAGCTGCAGGAAAAAGATGCAGCGGCCATCGACTTGAGGAAATACTCTACCCTCTTGGCAGTAGGTGAATTTGTACCGGAAGAGACCTGCCACAACGACTATCTGGTGGAGCAGGTAGGCGATAAGCTGTATCGAATCGAATATCAGACGACGGAGCAGAAGAAACCTTTGGTTATTATGAATGTGGGCCTTGGGACCACGTTTCTATTGACCTTGTTCCTGCTTGTTTACGTAGGCAAAAAGGTGTTGAAGCCCTTCCACAATATGACCAATCTGTCCTATGAGCTGGCGAAAGGCAATCTTTCCACTCCTATCAAGGAGGAGAAAAGTAAGTTTTTCGGCCGTTTCCTTTGGGGTATGGATATGCTGAGGGAGAATTTGGAAAGCAATAAGGAGAAGGAGCTGGCTCTCCAGAAGGAGAAAAAGACCCTGATTCTTTCCCTGTCCCATGATATTAAGACCCCTCTTTCTGCCATAAAGCTGTATACCAAGGCACTGTCACAGAACCTTTATGATACAGAGGAAAAGCGCGCTGAAGCCTTGCAGGGAATCGATAAGAATGTGAAGGAAATCGAAAAGTACGTCAGTGAAATCGTGGCGGCTTCCAGGGAAGATTTCTTAAATCTTGAGGTACAGGTGGGTGAGGTGTACTTGTCCCAAGTTATGAGTACCATACAGACCTACTATCAGGACAAGCTGAGTACTTTACATACTAAGTTTTTGGTAGAGGATATGGAGGAGTGCCTGCTGAAGGCGGACAAGGACCGTCTGGTGGAGGTACTTCAGAATATGCTGGAAAACGCAATCAAGTATGGGGACGGCAAGGAAATACGGATTACACTCAGGGAGGAAGAGGATTGCAAGCTTCTTTCCGTGGAGAATACAGGTTGCAGTCTGAAGGAAGAGGAACTCCCCAATCTGTTTGATTCCTTCTACCGGGGCAGTAACAGCCAGGGCGTAAAGGGAAGCGGTTTGGGACTCTATATCTGTCGGGAGTTAATGAAGAAAATGGACGGGGAAGTTTTCACCGAAATAAGAAACGGAAGCTTTCTGGTAACAGCTGTGATACAGAAGGCGTAGAAGAAGTCGCATCCGCATCGTAAAATCGATGCGGGTGCGTTTAATGATTATTTAATAATTTCTCCTGTATGCTATACCCGTAGACAGGAGAAAGGAGTTATAGAGATATGTTTTTACGAATCTTACAAAAGGATTTAAAGAGAAAAAAGACCATGAATATCATACTGTTTCTGTTCATTGTGCTGGCTACCATGTTTGTAAGCAGTGGTATTAACAATGTGGTTACGGTAATGAATGGTACCGACTATTATTTGGATAAGGCGGGCGTGGGGGATTTTATTATTCTCACTATGGGAGACAATGCGGTAGGCTCTTTGAACGAGATGCTGGAAACAGAGGGGGCTATTAAAGAATACCGTCTGGAACAGATACTTTTTGGCTCCCAAGGCTATATGACCAAGGCAGATGGTAGTGAATTGAAATCGAAAAATTCCTCCCTTTATCAATCCATGGAGGGAGCGGCTATTACTTTTTTTGATAAGGAGAATGAACCCATTACAAAGATAGAGCCGGGGCATATTTATGTAACAGGTATGGTCATGGAGGAAAATGACTTACAGCCGGGGGATGTCATCCGGTTAAAGCATAACGGCGTAGAGTTGGAATTTATACTGGATGGGATGGCAAAGGATGCTCTACTTGGATCTGACTTCATGGGAAACACGCGATTTATAATGTGTGATGCAGACATGCAGAAGCTGTTAGCCAATGAAGCGATTTATGATCATTATCGGGGAGAGATTTGCTATATTGATACGGATGATGTAAAGGCCATTAAAGCAGCTATGGCAGAGGTGCCCAATATTGCTTTTGATGGTCCTCGTTCTACCATTAAGCTGGCATATGTAATGGATATGATTGTGGCATTCGTGGTGTTGATTCTTAGCGTGTGTTTAATCATCGTATCATTTGTGGTATTAAAGTTTACCATCACCTTTACCATTACGGAGGAATTTCGTGAAATCGGTGTTATGAAGGCTATCGGACTGTCCAATGGGAAAATCCGAAGTCTGTATATTGTGAAATATTTGCTCATGTCTGTGCTGGGAGCAATGGTAGGATTCTTTGGCAGTGTCCCTTTTGGGAAGCTCCTCTTGGATTCCGTGAGTAAGAAAATGGTGCTGGGTAATGACAATGCGATACTCATTAATTTTCTGGGTGCCGTGCTGGTAGTATGTGTGATTCTTTTATTTGCATATCTTTGTACGGGCAAGGTAAAGAAAGCAACACCTGTGGATGCCATTCGTAGTGGTCAGACAGGGGAGCGTTATAAGAACAAAACTGTATTAAGGATTCAGAAATGTCCTACAGGAAATGCCCTGTTTATGGCATTAAATGATGTGCTAAGCAGCCCCAAGCGGTTTTTAAGTATCATTATTTCCTTTGGACTATGTACCTTGTTTGTACTTATATTGGTTAATACCACAGCTACCATGAAAAGCGATAAGTTGATTTATACCTTTGGAACCAGAAGTGATCTGTATCTTTCAGATAGTCAAGTCATGGATAATCTTGGTGGTGGTACCAAGGAGGATTTGCTTTCATATATGGATAAGCTGGGAGAGGAGCTTACAGAGGAAGGAATGCCGGCACAGTTAGCATTAGAGCTGATTTATAAATATCCCATTACCTTTCAGGGCAATGATTTTATACTCACCTGCCAGCAGGGCCTAAATACAAAGGCTTCAGAGTATAAGTACATAGAGGGTGTGGCACCGGAGAGTAAGAATGAGATCTCCATTACGCCTCAGATTTCAGAGATGTTTGGAGCAAAAATAGGAGATACCATAACCATTCACTTTGGAAAACAGGACGTGGAATGTATGATAACTGCATACCACCAGACCATGAATCAGTTAGGAGAAATTATACGGTTACATGAGGAGGCACCTACAGATTTTAAATTTGCAGCAGGTTCGTTGCATTATCAGATTAACTTTTTAGATGCTCCTGATGAGGAAGAAATAGAGCTCCGCAAGGAAAGGATTAAGAAGCTTTTTGACAATGATAAGGTGATGAACTCTACGGAGTATTGTATTGATTGTACTATGGTGGCAGGTACTCTGGAAAGTGTACAGTTATTACTTTTAGGAATCACGTTGGTAGTAGTGATGCTGGTAACCATCCTCATGGAACGAAGCTTTATTGCAGATGAGAAGGGGCAGATTGCCATATTAAAGGCAATCGGTTTTAGAGATAGTGCTATCATTAAGTGGCATGTATATCGATTTGGATTGGTAGGGTTATTGGCAGTGATTTTGGCAGCAGTATGTTCCATCCCCATGACGGAGCTTTGTATCAACCCTATATTCGGTATGATGGGAGCCGTGGATGTTGATTATAATATTGACCCCTTGCAGATTTTCCTATTATATCCGGGAGCTGTGCTGGTTATGACTGTGTTGGTGGCATGGCTGACAGCCCTGTATACGAAAACCATTAAGAGTAGCGATACGGCAAGTGTTGAATAATATTGGAGGATGATAAAATGGCAGTTTTGGAAGTAAAGGATTTGTGCAAAACCTATGTAGTAAATAAAAGACAGAATAATGTGTTAAAGAATGTGAATTTTGCTGTGGAAGATGGGGAAATGGTGGCTATTATGGGTCCCTCCGGCTCCGGTAAATCCACACTTTTATATGCGGTATCCGGTATGGATGCAGCCACCAGCGGCAATGTAATGTTTGAAGGGAAAGACCTGACCCGGTTAACTAATAAGGATCTGGCAACCTTGCGCCTGGATGAGATGGGTTTCATATTCCAGCAGATGTATATGATGAAGAATCTGACCATACTGGATAATATCGTGTTGCCCGCTATGGAAAGTAAAAAATCCGGGGAGTCCAAGAAGGAAAAGCTGGAGCGTGGTGAGGAGCTTATGCGTAAACTGGGCATCATGGAAGTGGCTGACAACGACATCAACGAGGTGTCCGGTGGCCAGCTGCAGCGTGCCTGCATCTGTAGAAGTATGATTAATAAGCCCAAGGTACTTTTTGCCGACGAACCCACCGGTGCGCTGAACCGTACCGCCTCCAACGAGGTGATGGAAGAGCTGGTGAAGCTGAACAAAGAGGGAACCACCATTATGATGGTTACCCATGATGTAAAGGTGGCAGCCAAGTGCAGCAGAGTCCTCTACATCGTGGATGGTAATATCAAGGGCGAGTACATCAGTCCCGAAGGAGCCGATGTGCAGGAGAAGGACAGAGAAAGAAGACTGAATAACTGGCTGATGGAATTGGGCTGGTAAACTGAAAAAGTGGTAGAACCTTTGGGGAGGTTCTGCCACTTTTTGACTTCTTGTTATTAATAATTTTATCACTGAAAGCTTCTGGCCCAGGTAATCAAAGAACCATGATGGGTGTTATCATACACAGTCTTCTTCATCTGGTCGGTTACGGGACCGTTCTTTGCCATCTTCCCTAAGATAACCTGTTGCAGTTCTTCGATGGTCATTTCCTCGTAGGATTTGCCGGCCGGGATTTCTACTTTCTTTTCTTCTTGAGCAGGTGTGGGCTCTGTCACGGGAGCTTCCTTAGTTGCTTTCGGTGCTGTAGGTTCTTCCTTGACAGGCTCTACAGTAGGTAAAGGTTCTTCGGTTTCCTGTGCCGTAGTCTTAGTGATTTCTTGCACGGTTGCTTCAACGTTCGACTTGGTCTCTCCTTTAACTGGCTCTGCAACAGTTGCTTCTTCCGCCTTCCAAGACACTATAGTTGTATCCGTCTTAGGCGCTCCGTCCCCATATTTGTCTGCCGGTCTCCAGATTTCTCCGGAGTTAGCCTTCAGTGTGATAGTAATGCTACCATTCTGAACCGGTACCTTGACACCGGAGATAGCGCCCATATATTCTGCAGAGTTACCTGCGGAAACCGTGATGGTTGCAGCATTTTCATCGTTGTTTACGGTGGTGATAACGCTACTGCCCTGATAGTTTCTGGCAAAGGCATATTGGCGATTGGTAAGAAGCAGCTCCTTGTACTCGCCGTAGCCTAATTCTTCGGTCTCCTGACGGATGTGGCCCAAGGCAGTGATTAGCTTGACGCAGGGGTTATCTGCAGCCTTAGCCTGATATTCCTCAAAGGGCAGTTCAGGACGAAGGGGAGCGTCAGTACCATGTCCCTTGACTCCTTCAATACCAAATTCGGAACCATAATAGATGGAAGGTACGCCGGGCATGGTGTATAAAAGTACGTGCACAGGTGCATAGTTTGCCTTGTTAGTAAGCTTGGAACTAATTCGTTCCACATCATGATTATCCACAAAGTTGTAAAGCATAAAGCTGTTGCCGCACATACCGGAGAGATACTTCAGAGTATGGGCGATTTCAAAATAGTTATGGTCATTGTGGCCGGAATAAAATGCTTTATGCATCGTGTAATTAGTCACAGAATGAAGGGTGTTCTCGTTAACCCAGCGGCCATAATTGCCGTGGATTACTTCACCCATAGGCCAAAAGTCAGGCTTTACTTGGTTTGCAGTTTTTCTAAGGTCCTGCATAAACTCAAAATCCAGTACATCCGCCGCATCCAGTCGGATACCGTCCACGTCAAATTCGCTGACCCAGAAACGGATGACATCGCAAATGTATTGCTTTACGGTAGGATTCTTTTGGTTTAGCTTAACAAGAAGGTTGTAGCCGCCCCAGTTGTCGTAGGAGAAGCCGTCGTTATACTCGTTATTGCCCCAGAAGTTCACATTGCAATACCAATCCCTGTAGGGGGAATTTTCACGGTTTGCTTTTAGGTCCTTAAAGGCAAAGAAATCTCTGCCCGTGTGGTTGAAAACACCATCGAAGATCACCTTGATGCCGGCTTCGTGGCATTTCTTTACAAAGTGTTTCAGAGTGTCATTGGTGCCCAGTCGGCTATCCAGCTTTTTATAGTCTGTGGTTTCGTAGCCGTGTCCTACGGATTCGAAAAGGGGGCCGATATAAAGGGCATTACAGCCGATTTTCTGAATGTGATCAATCCAGGGAAGCAATTTATTCAGTCGTTCCACCGGTTCACTGTAGTCGTTCAGTGCCGGTGCACCGGTCATTCCCAAAGGGTAAATATGATAAAAACATGAGTTGCTATACCATGCCATAAAGTTGAGTCCTCCATGTTTGCTAAGATGTTATTATTGTATCAAAAAAGGAGGCAAATCGCAACTTTCAGCAGGTATGTAAGTGAACTTAATTGGGCGAAAATATAGTGCTTTCAAAAGGCAGAAGTGATATACTTAAGAAAAGGTATTGTAGCAGGGCGGAGGTACAACTATTATGAACAAAATGCGTTTAACCCGCGATAAAAAGTGGTTTTTTCAATTCTTCCCATATCACCAGATGTATATGGATAATGAGCTGGTAAAGGGCTGGGTATCCATTAATTATCTGACGGACGGCGAGACAAGGTATTGGGAGTATGAAAAGTCCGGTAAAGTGCCGGTCTGCGGAAAAGGCATGCTTTGGCTGACCATTATTCCGGATGACCGGTCCAGGTGTATCGGAACATACATCCTGCCCAACCGTCGTGTCAGCGCGTGGTATATCGACGTGATCGAGGAAGTAGGTATAGATGAGGACGGTATGGTATATTATCTGGACAAGTATTTGGACGTAATTCTTACCCCTCAGGGGGATGTATGTGTTCAGGATAGGGACGAGCTGGAGGCTGCCTATGAAAGCGGCGAGCTGAGTACTGCCCAGTACGAAGCTGCCCTTCGGGAGGGAGAGCTTATCTTGGAGGAACTGGCAAGTGATATTGAGAAAACAGAGGAGTTTTGTATCAAGGTGCTGGAAAAGGCAGAGGAAATGATAGCTGAGGACCGCTTTACCATTTTTCTGGATATTGATGGTGTGCTGGATGTATTTGATTCCGGTCTGGAACTTCAGCAGCTGATTCCGGAGGCAGTACAGGATTTGAAGGTGCTGGCGGAACGTACCATGGCAGATGTGGTGGTGGTTTCCGATTGGCGCTACGGAGCATCACCTTTCCGTGAAAAGGCGAAAGAAAAGGGGCTTAACGGACATATCAGACATTGGGACTATCTGGTGGAGACCTTTGAGGAAGCCGGTATCCCTATTAAAGATGTAACGCCTTGGGAGGATGGTTTAACCTGCCGAACCGAAGAAATCAAGAAGTATCTGGCAGACCACCCCTACATCAAACGTTACGTAATACTGGATGATTGCTTTAGTGACCGCTATGAAAGCGACAAGGAGGTGCAAAGTCATCTGGTGTTTGTGGATGCGCTGAAGGGCCTGCAGAGAGAGGATTGTGTGGCGGCTTGTGAGATTATGAATCGGCAGTGAAAAATTTCTTGACAACTCACAAAACATCCTTTATACTCAACCATAATTTAACACCACATAAATGCAGGGAAGAGAAGGAGTACATGTGACTTTGATTACAGAGAGAGGGTGGTTGGTGCGAACCCTTATGAGAATAGCATGGAAGGCGTCTCAGAGCAGCGGAGTGAAGTTAAGTAGCGTCCGACGGATATTCCACCGTTACAGGGAAAAGGTATAAGGTCAGCCCATCTGGCCCGTACCGGAAAGTGCAGATTCGTAATCTGAAATTAGGTGGAACCGCGGAAAAATATTCGCCCTAAGTATATCATTAGATGTACTTAGGGTGATTTTATTTTTTAGGAAAGATTGGAGGACAAAAACATGGAAAGAAAAACTTTTACAATGGAGGAGCTGGTGGCGTATTGCAGCCAGTACGGATTTATTTATCAGGGAAGCGAGATTTACGGTGGCCTGGCCAATACCTGGGACTATGGCCCTTTGGGTACCAGACTGAAAAATCAGATTAAGGATGCCTGGCGTTACTTTTTCATCCAGATGAGGGAAAACAGCTACGAGGTGGATGCGGATATCCTGATGAACCCCAAGGTGTGGGAGGCCAGCGGTCATTTGGCAGGCTTTACAGACCCTCTTTTGGACTGTAAGGAGTGTAAGACCAGACACCGTGCCGACAATTTAATTAATGAATATGACAGCAGTGTCAATGCGGATGCTTTGACACAGGAGGAAATGCTGGACTTTATCCGTAGCAAACAGGTGCCCTGTCCGGTATGCGGCAAGTCTAATTTTACGGATATCCGTCAGTTTAATCTGATGTTTGAGACCAAGAGAGGTGTGACCAGTGACAATGCGGGAACCATTTACCTGCGTCCGGAAAATGCCCAGGGTGAGTATGTGAATTATCTGAACGTGCTTCGTTCCATGCGTGCCAAGCTGCCCTTCAGTATCGGTCAAATCGGTAAAGCCTTCCGTAACGAGATCACTCCCAAGAACTTTACCTTCCGTACCATCGAGTTTGAGCAGATGGAGTACCAGACCTTCTGTAAGGAGGGCACGGACAATGATTTGTATGAGTATTTTAAGGCATACGGTAAGGAATTCTTTGAGTATTTAGGCCTGCCTGCAGAAAAGCTGCGTTTCCACGACCATGAGAAGCTGGCCCATTATGCTAAGGCGGCTTGCGATATCGAGTATCTTTTCCCCTTCGGCTGGGGTGAAATCAACGGTACCCACAACCGTACGGACTTTGACTTAAGCCGCCATCAGGAATACTCCGGCAAGTCCATGGAGTACTTCGACGAAAGTACCAAAGAAAAGTATATCCCCTATGTCATCGAATCCACCTATGGTGTGGACCGTATCGTGTTGGCCATTCTTTTTGAAGGCTTGTGCGAGGAGAAGTTGGGAGAAGGAGACAGCCGAATCGTGTTCAAGGTGAAGCCGGCGCTGGCACCCGTTAAGGTGAATATACTTCCCCTGATCAAGAAGCGCCACGCAGAGGAAGCCAAGAAGCTGTATAAGGATCTGAGCCGCTACTTTATGGTACAGTATGATGAGTCCGGAAGTATCGGAAAGCGCTACCGCAGAGGTGACGCCATTGGTATACCCTTTGCTGTTACCATTGATGACAATACTTTGGAAAACGGCACCGTAACCGTACGTGACAGAGACAGCATGGAGCAGAAAGAGATTGCCTTAACAGATTTAGTACACTATCTGCACGATAACCTGTAGCGACCTCCTGAATGAAAACTATATGACCTGCTCGGCATATTGCAAAGGAATACCGTAGGTTTTTTCGTAAATATCCTTCCAAATCTGAAAGTTCTGCTCCATCATGTTGCGAATGTTTTCGGCCTTGGATTTGCCCTCTTCGGGATAAATGGGCGGAGCCACATGGATGGTGTATTCCTGTACAAAGAAGCCGTCATCATCCACCACATCACTGTCCTCCATAGTGATAAAGCAGGGCAGTACCGGCACATTATTTCGTACCGCAAAGGTGAAACCACCTTTTTTCAGGGGCTTGGGCTTTTTATAGTTCCACCACATGCTTTGTTCCGGATAGATTAACATGAAATGTCCGTCCTGCAGTACCTGATCCACGGAAGTCATAAACTTCTTCATAGTTTCCTTGTTGGAGCTTAAGGGGAAGGTATTGCAGTTACGCATGAGGATGCCGTAAAAGCCCGGAAAACTGGTATAATTGCCCTCCCGGATGATTCTGTAAAAGTTACGGTGCTTCTGCCCGGAAGCCTCATAAGCCAGCTGCATGGCGAAGCTATCCATGGCATTGAAATGATTACAGGTGATAATGGCACCTGAGGTAAGACCGGCATAATGTTCAATGCCTTTGATTTCCTTGATGATAAGCTTGCGGTCACTGATTAAACCATTCACATATTTCCGGGCGATAGCATAGGCAAATTTGCTTTTGATTTTACTGCGGATTTTTTTGCGCAGGTAATCAATATTCTCCGGCAGCAGCTCTTTGGTGGGAGGATCTTCTTCCACATCCTCATCAAAGCGGCCTTCCCGCTCCAGCTTGGCGATTTTATCCATAATCATCAAGCGGTCTTTGGATTTATGGGTACCATTCTGTTTCAGCTTCAGATAATTGTTTTCCTTATGAATCTCGTAAAGCGCCGTTTGCATCAGCCGTTCACAGCATAAGCTGTCTTTCCTGCGCTCTTCGTCAGTATAATTCTCCAGCACTTGGCGGATTTCTTCGTACACAAAGGTTTCCTTTGCATATTTCCAGAAATACTCTCCAAAGCGGCAGTCCTCATAATGCCAGGGCTTGGAGACCATGATATAATGCAGGACCTTAAAGGTATCCTCTGAGTAAGGGATTTCACCGAATACTTCCATGTTCCACTGCTGTTCCAGCCAAAGGACCTTATCCTTGCACAAAAGATTCAGATAGTCCTCATCCTGGGTTACCACGAAGGTATACTCATCCAGAAGTGCCACAAATTGGTCCAAAATATGGTTTTCCCGGAAGGCTTTGCAGTTAATCAGCAGGAGACCGGCGTTAAAGTATTGGTTTCTATTAATTCCAAGCACCTGTTCCGTGTAGTCTCCGTACACGGGGGTCTGTACCATCACCTGCTCATGAGCTGCACCCACATAGCAGTCTTTCAAATCTTTATGGTACAGCTCTGCCATATCCCAAAGCACGATGGTATCGCTGTCGATATAAACAGCCTTATCATATTCCGGAAACATTTCAGCGATGAACATGCGGTAATAAGTGGTCTTGGAATAATAGTCCCTAATGGGTAAGTGGTCACTTACAGTGTCCAGATAGGTTTTTACATCCACAAAATCAATTTGAAAATGTGCTTCGCACATGGTTTTTATCCGGTCCTGTATCTTAGGTTCAATATCTGTATGTAAAATATAGGCCTTGTACCGATATTCCTTGGAAGCATTGGCTATGACTGACTTCAAGGATACGATTGTATATTTTACAAAAGCATTGTCGCACGCCCAGAAAATAGGTATTACTTCTTCCGTTCTCATTCTCGCTTTCCCTCCATCATTTCCTCATCAAATTTCTTTCGTAAGTAAATATATTCAAATAAAATATCATCAAATTCATAATAACCGAATACCTTATGTACTTTTCCCACCATCCATTGTTTGATATTGTCCGTATGGGGGTAGGGAAGGTAAAATAATCGTTTGGAAAAATGTCTCACCACTGTATGCTTATGCAGGAATTTCTGGTCATTAAACTTCTGGGGCAACATTTTTTTGCGGGTGGTTGAGCGGTAAATGGCACTTTGGTCCGCAAATACCAGCTTCTTACATTTGATTAATTCTCTTGCCTTTTGCAGAAGCCCGGTCTGTTTCATTTCTGCCAGATTAAACAGAAGCACACCGGCATTGATATAGTTAGGATGCAGCAGATACTTGCCGTAGTGGTCCCTGGCAGCTGCATATTCATAGCCCTCGATGTCTATGTCATAAAGTAAATGTATATCACGGTTAAACAGTAAGTCCACATCCAAATACAACAGCTTATCCGGCATGCCCGGCACCAAATCTGCGAACAAACGAAGCAGAGTGTAGGGGGAGCAATAAGCCATTTCGTTGGGACAGTGTGCAAATTCCTGTTCATAAATCTCTGATACATCCACCCGAATCACTCTGTTTTCCGGGTGGTAAGCCTTGGCAATCTGCTCCAGGAAAGCCACTTCCTGTTCGCTGATGGCCGTATATTCCGGCTTAATGCGGGTGATATCCATGGTGTATATGTAAAAGCAAAAGGGCTCACTGCAGTCACTTCGCTTGAAAATAGAAAGCATGCAGGTTATCATACCGTCCAGCACTTTACTGTTGCCGGAAAATAAAATGTTAATCATCCTTTTCCCCCTTTTTGATATACTTGATTTTCTCCACGGTGTTCAGTCGGGAACGCTCTGTCATGGTGGCATATACCCGGTCACGAAGTTCTTTTCGCTGAACCGGACCTTTCAAAGCAGGATCCGGATAAAAGGGTCCGTCCACATAGGTTACCAGCCGGGGAGTTTTGCGCCATTTACGCTTCTGATAGGTATTGGTAAAGCAAAACACAGGCACCTTTTGCTGTATGGGATAGCGCAACGAGGTATCCTTAAAGGGACGTATGCCGGTATAGTAGGGCCAGATATGTGCTTCCGGATAAATGGTAACGGCATGCTTTTGAAGGATACGGGTTTCCACTGCTTGCAAGAAATTTTTAGTAGCCCCCGCATCATCCGGCAGGGGTAAGGCACCCAAGCTGGGAGTAATCCGCCCTAAGAAAGGCATGGATACATTATTGGGGTGCACAATCACATACGTATCCTTTGGTGTACTGATCATGGTAGGAATCAGGGCATCCGCCAGGAAATGGGTGTGATTGCCATACAGAAACCAACCGGTATTCTTAGCCTGTTTCACTGCACCTCTATTTACTATCCTATGTCCGAAATAAAGCTTTAAGTAAAGGTATGCCGGAGGTGTGGCAATGATACGGTACCAAAAGAAATGGGTAAACTTTTTCCACGCTCCCGAATAAATATATTGATAGTTCTCATCAATCTTTTTCGGGGTTATAACAGCTGTGGAAAATTCATCATTCAGTTCGTCCTCATAATAAATCACCTGTTGATCCATGTATTCAAGCTCCTATCATCACAAACGTCACATGTAGTAATTATAACTACATACAAAAGATATGTCAACTACTTGATGGAACATGCGTGAATTTGCACGATAACATGTCCTAATATGCACTTTTTTGACTTTAAATGTCGGGGGAGTTCTCATATACTAATATCAACAGATGAAGTTACTGTTAACCAATTTTTTTATGAGGGGGACCAATAAATGATTTGTACAACAACACCTTCGGTAGAAGGATATCGTATCGTAGAGTATAAAGGAATTGTTTTTGGAGAAGTGATTTCCGGTGTAAATGTAATCAAGGATTTTACCGCAGGATTATCCAATTTCTTCGGAGGACGCAGCAGTACTTATGAGGATGAACTGGTGAAGGCCAGAACACAGGCTATGCAGGAAATGGAGCAGAGAGCCGCAGCAATTGGTGCTAACGCTGTAGTGGGCGTGGACATAGATTATGAGGTTTTGGGGGCAGATAACGGAATGTTGATGGTTACCGCCAGCGGAACTGCAGTAGTAGTACAATAAGGATTGGCTGAGCATTACAGGGGGGAGATAGTAGTGCAAAGCAAAAAAATACCGTCTATGACCTGGGGGGGACATAGACGGTATTTTAAGTTGCTTCTTATTTCTTCTTGATAAATCTTACCACAGCGATTACTACGCAGGAACCAAGAACACCGCTGATAATAGCACCGATAATGTTGGTTGCGCCGAATCCGATTAATCCTAAAAGGAATCCGCCAACTACACCACCGATAACACCAAGGATTACATTAAACAGTAAGCCGTAACCGGTCTTCATAATTTTGCCTGCTAACCATCCGCAGATACCGCCGATGATAAGAGAAATGATAATATTCATGATAATTTACCTCCTTTTACATTGTGTATTTCACCTTTTATATTATCGACAAAATGTCAAATTACTTAAGGGCATTTGACAAATTTTACTTATTTAATCCCTTTGCTTTACTTAAGGTAATACCGTTTCCTGCTGTTCCCAGAGGAATTTCATGGTCCAAACCTACGAACTTGCCGTTTTCCTGCCAGAGGGCTTCCTTTACAAAGGCGTATTTTTCTTCATCCCAGGTTTTGAAATCATCCAGTACCAATCCGCCGGTATCACCGGAGTTGGCATTGAAGCACCAGAAGGTGTGGTGGAGATTATAATTCTGGATGAGGGTGCGCACATGGGTCATCCAGGTCAGGTTGGGCTCTCGCATGAAGCCGCCCCATTCGCCGATGAGCAGGGGTGCAGTACCGTTTTCGTGAATGTAAAGCCAGTTGTCATGCCAGCAATCCTTATAAAGGGAGTCGTAATTGTAGCCGGCCTTGAACCAAGGCTGCTGGTAAACCGTAGGACCGTAATCGTGAGGAGAATATACCAGCTTGTCCTGATACTTACCCAAATCAATGGGGTAATCCGCCACACCACGCAAATTGCCGCCCCACCAGTTGAAATAGTAATCCTTGTCGTTGGTGGAATGGTAGTCACCGTTTGACTTGATATCAATAGGATAAATCTCCGTACCTTCCACCATAATCAATACATTGGGGTTCTTTTCCAGTACCTTCAGAGCGGTTTGCTCTGCGATGTATTTCCAGTTGTTCTGATCCTTAGAGTCATTCCAGATAGCCTTGTCTTGTTCGTAAGGTTTACCATGGGGCTCGTTCTTTAAGTCATAAGCGATAATGGTATCGTCCTTAGCATAACGTTCCGCCATCCAAACCAGGGCTTCCTGGTATTTCTCGGTGGTAATGTTGCCGTTGTACCACAGATTGGCCATATGTCCCATGCTGTCTGTCTTTGCTGAGTGGATATCAATCATGACCTTCAGTCCGCATGCACGGAATTGGCCCAGGATATAGTCGAAAATCTCTAAGCTGTTCATACCCACCAGATAGTAATTGGTGGCATTGTTAAAGTTTGCGGTAGGGTATACACCGTTCTTCCACTGCAAAATCAGTTCTGCAGACATGGGGATACGAATCAGGTTAAAGCCATGGTCTGCGATGCTTTGGATGGAAGTATTTAAGTCGGAGTTCCAAAGTCCGTCGAAAATATTGGTGCCGGTATTGTAGCCGAACCAGTTTACGCCGGTAAGCCATACCTGCTTACCGTCCTTGTCCACGATTTTGTTGCCCTCTACATGAAGCCAGTCGTCGGTGGTGGGTGCAGGTACCTCCAGTGCGCCCGGGTTAGAAGCGGTTTGATTGCCGCCCTGACTCTGCTGTCCCTGCTGGTTACCGCCCTGATTCTGGGTCTGGGCAGTGGGAGCTTGAGTGGCTTTGAAATCTGCGGTAGCGCTGAAATCACCGGTCACGCCGGATACGATACAGCCCACTTCCTGAGTACCGTTTGCCGGTACAATGGAACTGTAATCCACATTGGTTACGGTCAGGATACCATCCTTGATATCATAATTACCGCCCCATCCTTCCGTCAGGGTAGCGTTGCCCACGTTTATCTGCACGGTCCAGCCATTTACATCCTTTTGCATGGTATTGGCCAGGGTGATGGTCAACTGGTGGAATACAGGGTTTTGACCCCAGGAGTTAAAGGTGTCTACGTAGACCAAGAGTTCGCCGTTTTCTTCCGCTTTCGGTGTTTCCGTAGAAGAGGGTTCCTCCGTAGCTTCGGGCTCGGAAGGGGTCTTTGTGGGAGTTTCCGTCACTTCCGGTTCAGAAGTCGCCTCGGTAGGAGCTTCGGTTATTTCTGTTTCCGGTGCCTTTGTGATTTCGGGAGCAGTATTTTCCTGAGGGGGTGCCTCAGTAGTTGCGCTTGTCTCCTGAGTGGGCGATTGGGCAGAAGTCCCGTTATCCCTAACCCCGGATGAGTCAGTGATGATTGCATCACCTGCGGTAGTGTCCTTGGATGATTTTTCACCGGCTGCCTTTCCCAAGAAGAACGCCAGCAAGAGTACCAATAACAGCAACACAACCACAAAAGAAATAATTAATATCCGTTTTTTATTTTTCATGTTACGATTGTTACCTCCGTTTGTAATTATATAGAGTGTACCACAAAAGTTTATGTAAATACTAGTCGGATTTTTAGAGAAAATGTGATATAATGGAAAAGTGGGGCTTAAGGCTTCTATGGAATAATGGAAAGAGAGATACCAAGATGGAAAATAGACCGATTTACAGACGAATTGAGGAAATCATACAGAGGGAAGGAAGACTACCGGAGGACTTCCAGCCGGAAGAAAGAGAGTATAAGGAAGGGGAGCTTTTGTTTGCCCCCGGCGCCCTGGAAGGAATCCTGGGTCATCATTCTTCCGGGAAGGGAGAGAAAACCTCATTTATTCCTGTATTGAAACAGTACGTAAAGATGTCCCTGGGAGAGGCACTTCAGGAGTTTGAAAGCACAAAGGCGGACAGTTTCCAGACAGCTACCCTGCGGGGAAGTCTCTTACAGGAAATCATTGACCACCAGGTGGAGCTGGATGCAGGCAAGGTAGCTAATCTGGCCTATTGTTTTGCAGCCAACGGTCGCAAGGCAGAGACCGTAAAGCTGGGATTGACCATGCTGGCATTATTTAACTTCTCAGACAATCCCCAGGTGAGTCATATGTTAAAGACCCTGGGTTACTGTGAGGATTTTACGGATTATGTACTTATGAGTGTGGAGGAGTGGCCTGAGCAACAGAAGCAGGATTGCTATTTTGAACTGGCGAAAAACCTCCATGGTTGGGGCAAAATCAATGTGGTGGAAATGCTGGAAGCGGATACGGAGGAGAAGAAGCAGTGGATTCTCTGCCATGGCTGTATGAATTCCGTATTGAATGCATATTTGGGTCTGATTTGTGCTGAGAAATGTGACTTGTTCGGCCGCCTGCAGAAGGGCGCTTTATCGGCAGAGGAGTTGGCAGGAGTTACGGATATTATGGAGGGACTTCTGGATGAAGGTCCCTGTTTGGGTATGTCTGCCCTGGACAAGCCTATAGAGCTTACACTGATGTATCTGAAGGAAGTGGAGCAGTTTTTGAAGGCAGATTCTTTAGAAGATTCGGTTATCTATGTGGCTGAGTTAAGCAGAATCAATGATTATTTTGCGGATGGCGAAATAGAAGATTCTGCTAAGGTATGTGAGAGGATTCAGGCAATTATTGATACCCTGGATGTGGACAAATTGTTAGCAGAAGGTTTAAGGAACCATACCTGGGAAAGTCTGCAGGTAGCGAATATGTGCAACAAGGATGTATGGCAGCCCTTATTGCAGTTAATCAAGGAAGATTTCCCTAAATATTTCAGATATTGCCACTATTTCCTGCAGAAAGGGCTTCTGGTAGAAGAATTTGTGGCACTCTGTGAAGAGAGAATAGATGCAGACTTGTATGATAAGGGTATGGGCAATCACATGGGTCTGAAGCTGAAGGAAGGTCAGGTACCCGTAGATATGGTAGTCCAGTATCTGGACCGCTATCCTTTGCTGGGCCGGAAGCTTATCGAAATCTGTATGGATTCCCCGGTCAGCCGTTGGAGACTGGTAGCCGGCAAAGCTTTGTTGGGCTGGGTGGAGAAGCTGAACAAGCCCCTTTCCGAGATTGCGCCGGATTTGTATAGTAAGGTAATGACCCTGCACATTATAGAAAGCAATGCAAATGCCAAGGAACAGTGGAGCAAGCTGATTTAAAGGCAGGAAGGTTGTGGAGGAACCATGGCTAAGAAAAAAACAGGGAAAGACCGATTGGCAGCCTTAGTGCCCCGTTACATACCCAATCGCCTGGTGGCGGGTGTAATGGGGCTTTTGCAAATGATGCGAAAGACTTCCAAGGAAAAGGTAGAAGAAAATTGCATACAGAACCGCAGTATTTTAGAGGAGCAGGCCAATGTGGCAGAGAGAAAGGTGTTTTTCCGTCCTTCGGTCTTTATCGAAAACCAGCGAAAGTGGGGGAAGGTGAACTTTGGAAGAGGCTATACCATGGCCTATGGTGGCTGTGAAATCATAGCGGTGTACAATGCCCTGCTAAGCCTGGGCAAAGAGCTGTCCGGCAGTGAACTGGCAGAGCTAATCAGCCGCTTCGAGCGCAAAGGCGCTGTATGGGGCGGTATGTGGGGCGTAACACCCCAGTCCCTGAAGCCCTATTTTAAGAAGCTGGGCTATGCGGTGAAAAAGACCTGGTCCCGTAAGGAGAAGCCCATCAACCGACTGGGGGAGGAAAGCGATACCCTGATTGTGACCTTCTATAATAATGGGCAGGACGTGTTTGACGGAATCCATACGGTGAACATTTCCAAGGATGAAGCGGGCAGGTTCCACGTGCATAACGATTACTGCTACTACCGGGACGCCAAGGGAAGTCACATCTATGTAAGCCATGGTCCCTATGATTCCCTTTATGAGGCCGTCACCAAGCTTTCCGGAGGGACTGCCGCAACCTTGTGCGTGATGGGCGTGAAGAAGGATCTCGAAACGCAGGTTTAAGAAACGAAAGTTTACAGGCAGAAGAGGTGTACCGATGAGTATAGTATTTAGCGAAGCAACAAAGGTTGATATTCCCGAATTGGTTCGATTAAGAATTGCATACATGATGGATGATTTTGGTGGCGTAAGTGACCATGAAAGGGAGTGCATGGAAAAGCAGCTGCCGGATTATTTTGACAGAAAGCTGGGCGATGAACTGATTGCCTTCGTAGCAAAGGACGGTGAGCGCATGGTCTCCGTGGCCTATTTGCATATTATCGAGATGCCGGCCAATTCCATATTGCTGAATGGATTGTACGGGGAAGTGTTGAGTGTGTATACGGAGCCGGAGTACAGAGGGCAGGGCCTGTGCACCAAACTCATCCAGAATCTCATAGATTACGGCAGGGAAAGAGGTCTGGGCAGAGTGGATCTAAGTGCCACCAAGGAAGGCTATCCCATCTATGCCAAATTAGGTTTTCAGGACAAGGAACATCGGTACACGGACATGAGATACCGGTATGAAGTGTAGTGGAAGCAAAGCCAAGTGAGGGAATTGGACATATACTCAAAAAGTCGATGGAAATATCCAAAAACATCTCATTTTAGCGCGGATTTGCCTATTATAGAGAGATGTTTGGGCATATAGAAAATAATTGACTGAAAATGTCCACGAAACGAGGCTATCTTTGGACATATGAGGAAGATTATTTTGTATATATCCAAAACACCGGGAATAATGGCCGAAACCACCAAGAAATGACATTTTTTTGGATATTTCTTGTGAGAAAATTTGTATATGTCCAAAGCAAGGCAAGGATATAGAAAAGTAGGTGATACATATTGGGACAGGGTTTTCCGCAGGAATTGCAGAAGAAATTTTATAACGTACTGGGCGTGATAAGTAAGCAAACATACAACAACGTATCTTGTGGGATGGGGGATGAGTATGAGACCTACTTATTATTGGATGATAGTACAGTGACGTTTCCCGTCAGAATCTATTTCATAGATGATGAAAAGGCATATGATACACTGGAAGATAAAGAAGAGAAATTAATATACGATTGTATTTTTACCAGAAGCTGTGACGGATATGTGAGGCAAAGGCATCTAAGGAATATACTGGCGGAGGACTTTCCGGAATGGTGCATGCCCTATATATTAAAGCTGTCTGCGGAATATGTGATGGAAATCTTAGACGATATTTATAAGGGTTTGAGAACAAGAGACAATACGCAGTTTCGTGCTTTCTGCGCAAACAATCCCCATATGTTCCGACGTTCCTATACAAGAATGGTAAGCTATTGGAATGAGTATTATAGGTATGAATGCTACCGGTTTCATGATTATGTGGGGTATCGGTTGTACAAGGAATGTTTCGGATATAGCAGGAAATATGAGAGGTTAACGTTGAAGGAGGGAGAACAACTATGAGTAATGAGGAGATTTACGAAACAACAGGATTTGATGCAATTTCGGAGCATCTGGCATTGCTGTATCCAAATCAGAAGGAAAGGCACTACGGTACAGTTATTAAGTATGCACTAGGCGGTAAGGACCCGTTGGATGGAATTAGTGTGTATAAAAGTGAAAAAGGAATGCCGCACTGGCATTATATCAGCTATGGTTTTACAGAGCTGTATGAAAAAGAAAGTGAGGATAAGGAAGTAAGCGGCTGGGGTTTTGAGCTGACCTTCCGACTAAAATGCGGTGCAGAGGAAGAGCCACCTGTGTGGCCTATGAATCTGCTTCAGAATCTGGCCCGTTACGTATTTAATAGTGGTAATGTGTTTGGAAACGGTCATCATATGAGCTGTAATGGCCCCATTGCGTTAGCAGAAAAGACCAAGCTGACGGCGCTTGGATTTCGTATAGACCCTGAACTTGGTGAGATGGATACAGAAAACGGACATATGGAATTCCTGCAGGCTGTGGGTATTACAGAGGATGAAATGCATGCCATGATGTGCTGGAATGGTGATAATTTTATGGCTTTAATGGAACAGACGTTGCCATATTGCGTTACCGACCTTTCCAGAAACTCCATTATGGAAGATGCGACTGTGAAAGAAAAGTGGAGCGAAGGAGTGGAGCGTGATGGCTCTTCCACCGCTTTTTTGTACATGGATGAAGTGGGTTTTGAAACGGTAGAAATTGCACCAAATGTCCGTGCGTGGGTTCTGCGTGTGGGCGCCGGACATACGGAAACC
Source organism: Lachnospiraceae bacterium (assembly GCA_017520425.1). GTDB lineage: Bacteria > Bacillota > Clostridia > Lachnospirales > Lachnospiraceae > Acetatifactor. The sequence goes on from JAFXFO010000017.1 coordinate 66,754, forward strand.
TTGTCTACCATGTTAAAAGCCCGTTTGCGCAAAGGAAATGAATTGTACCTTGAAACAAAAGATTTAGCTATTGTGTTTAAGCATAGTGAGGATAAGCCGGGCCTAGGAATGGACGAACCGGATTTTGGTGTTATTGAGCTGAATGAAGCGGCTTTGAATGAATTATGTGAAGCGTTGCAGCCCCATGCCGGATTCGTTTGCTTAAAGAGTATGCCTTTGGCGCTGGAGCTTGTACCCACATATATTAAAGATCACGAAGGAAATGTGATACAGGTAATTGAGTGATAGAGAGGAAACATGTTATTCAAGGGAGCACAACAATGGATATAAATGCATTATACAATTTAGTAGAAAATTTTTTTGGGTATAAAGCGAAAATGAGAGAACTTCATTCGGTGAAAAAGGAAGTTACATGTTTGCTGTATGATTCTTTCCTGCTGGTTTGCAGTTTAGATGACCGATATGGAATGTTTGGCGCAGGACTTGTGATAGGAAAGGACGAAGTAATAACAGAGTTTTTAGGAAAATCCTGTTCCTTAAATAGCGATGAAGAGTCCATAAAGCAGAGCTTACAGATGATTGATGATTATTGCCGTTTGCGTTTACCGGATAAGTTTTTAGAGGCATATTATCAAGCCTATGTATTAAAACAGTACGAAGACTGCGATATTTAGAATACACTTTCAGATTGACGGAGGACAAAGATGATACTCGCACTACAGGGCTGTATGGCTGTAGGAAAGACAACCGCCATACAATATTTACGGGAAAAGGCACCCTATGTAAATATCAGCTATGAAACGAATGCGCACATTGTGGAGGAAGTAAAGAGGCGTAAATTAGATAAAAATGTATATGAGGACTATCTGGAAATCCAAAGATTGTGGCTGAATAATGAAGTCCTTCGGTATCATAAAGCAAAAGAATTTGCATGCAGTATCATGGATTTCGGAGCAGAAGAAATCGAGTTTTATACACTGAATTATCCTAAATCCATCGGACAAGATTGGGATATCGAAAATGCTTTGAAAAAGGAATTGGAACAGGTTCGAAAATGCATGCCTGCCAGAACCCTCTTTCTGGATGCTTCCGAAGAAGTGCTGTTAAGACACAAGGAAAATGACCACACACGTTCCAGAAACTTTTTTGAACACTACTTGAAATATTTGTTGCCCCTGAAAAGAGATTGGTTCATCGGGCGGGAAAATGTGGATGTTCTGAAAGTAGATGATTTGAGTGCTGAAGAAGTTGGGAAGAAAGTAAAAGAGTGGGTGGATTTTTGGAGGGAGCGCTATTAAGCGGATTTACAGGTTTGTATCGTTAGAGGGGAACCGAAATGAATAAATCTGAATTAGTTGAGCAATTGGATTCTGTTTTGACTTCAGGAAATAGAAAATTACTGACTGATTCCGGTCAGATTAGTCACGATAAAGCAATGAAAAAAGCAAAAGAAGAATATAAGAAATATCAGGCAATTACGTTGTCCCCTGTGGAGCGGGCATATATGGAAACGATTAAAGATGCAGGAAAATCTGCTAAAAAAGGAGTAAGAAAATAATGTATATATCCGGAGGAGCAAGAAACGAACATGCCTGATATTAATTACAAACGACTGGAACCTTGCGATGTCATGAATATAGTGATTGACTATCCCCAAAAGGAACTGGAAAATTTCTGAGAGAAAGAAGCTCATTATCTATTTGTGGGAATGAAAGAGCATGAGATCATTGCTAATGTATACGGATAATGTAAAAGCGTGCAAATTATACCAAAAGTACTCAAAACGTGCTGAGCAGGTACTGTTTAGTAACGAAATAAATTATGAAAAAGGAAATCAGAAATGCTAAGCTACGGAGATAAAATAGGAATCGTATGTTGTTCCAACGGACAAAAAGTCACTTATAAGGACAAGCTTCAACGGCTGGAGGAAACCCTGAAGGAAATGGGGCTGCAGCCGGTGTTCAGCGACTATATCTATGAGAAAGAGGGTCCTTCCTGCGGGACGGCTAAGGAGCGGGCAGAAGCCCTGATGGATTTTTACAGGGATGATGAAATAAAGGGGATTTTTGATATTTCCGGCGGAGACCTTGCCAATGGGGTGTTGCCCTATCTGGATTATGAGGTTATCGCAGGCAGTTCCAAGCTGTTTTGGGGCTATAGTGATCTGACCACTCTTATCAATGCCATATATCATAAGACGGGAAGGCCTTCTGTTTTGTACCAGATCCGCAATCTCATATATGACCATAAGGAAGTGCAAATAGCGGATTTTAAGAACACGGTTCTGGAGAATGGGACGGCTTTGTTTCGACCGGAGTATAAGTTTATTCAGAAAAACAGAATGCAGGGAATCCTGGTAGGCGGTAATATCCGGTGCTTCCTGAAACTGGCAGGGACGGAATATATGCCGGACCTTAAGGGGAAGATACTTCTTTTGGAAGGCTTGTCAGGAACGGTTGACAAGATGGAGACTTATCTGTGTCAGCTACAGCAATTAGGTGCCTTTGAAAGCACAGCAGGTATCCTGCTGGGTACCTTTACGGAGATGGAGAGAGAACATTGCATTCCAACCATAGAAACATTGGTGAAGACGAAGGCAGGCAAGGATTTGCCCATAGCGGTAACCAAGGAAATCGGCCACGGAACCGATTCCAGGGGGATTGTAATCGGGAAGGAAATATGTTTGGAGGAGTAAGATGGCGAAGAGAAAGAAATTAGTGGAAAACTTTCAAGAAATCATCGACAGCGGAGATTTCCAGGCATTTAAAAGTGTATTTGATAAATGTGAAATAACGGCGACCAATAGGGGAAAGACAACCAGTAATGCCTTTTCCTATGGAAATTTAACTCCCAAACATATTCAGTTTTTGGTGGATAATGGATTGGAAGTGAATGGAGATTGCGGATTTGGCATGCCACCGGTTGCGTTTCATGCAGACAATAAGGAGAATTTGAAATGTCTGTTGGATAATGGTGCAGATGTAAATTACGTGGCAGTTTTTTATAGGGGAACTGCATTAGCCCATGCCTGCTCTACAATAAATGCAGAAGCGGTGGGTAATTTATTAGAAGCCGGTGCATCCATTGATGTTCCGGGAGATGTTACTGGAAAAACTTTGCTGGACGTAACTCTGGCACATTGTGATAATATATATATACCAAGGGCAGTTTCTATCGCTAAAATGTTGTTGGATGCGGGAGCCGTAGAAACGGATCAAACCAAGGGATATGTGCAGAAAATCGGGGAGCGTTTCGAGTTTTTTCGAGAGAATATCAGTAAGGATATTGTGGACGACCTAAGTAGGGCTTTAGATGAGCTGTATGAATTGTTCCAAGTCCCTGCGGTACCGAGAAGAATACAGTATGACGGAACTACCCACATAGCCGTCAAAGGGACAAGATGGCAGGAGCAGTATGATGAACTGTGGAATATGCTGGTGCCCGGCAGCGGAAAGGCGAAAACCATGCAGGGCGAGATGATTCGTATCGTGGGCAGGGTTACCCATGAAGTGCTGGATAACGGCGGTATCAATTGGGATTCAGACTTCAGAGAGATGCTGGGTGCCTTGCGGGAATTTTTGAAGAAGAATCAGTCCTTGGAGACGGAGCTTGTGGAAGAGGCTGTAGGTATTGCCAATCAGGTTACGGCATCTACGGAGAAAAAGGCACTGTACCGTTTGACGGAAATCACGGTGAAATGGGTCTTGGCAAATTCGGAACCGATTCCGCTGGGAGAAGTGAAGTATAGAAGATAGATAAACTCTGTACTTTCGTACATACTATAAACAAGTTTTGAAAGGAGATTCAAAAGAAGATGAAGGTTGAGATTACAGAAAAAATTAAGTACATTGGTGTGGATGACACCACCATCGATTTGTTTGAAAGTCAGTATGTGGTGCCGGAAGGTATTTCCTACAACTCATATGTGATTCTGGATGATGTGGTGGCCGTGATGGATACCGTGGACAAGCGGGGACAGAAGGAATGGGAGGAAAATCTGATGGCTGCCCTTGATGGCCGTAAGGTGGATTACCTGGTGATTCAGCATCTGGAGCCGGACCACGCAGGAAGCATTGCACGTATGCGAGAGCTGTTTCCGGAGGTGGTACTGGTGGGCAATGCCAAGACCTTTGCCATGTTGCCCCAGTTTTTTGAGCTGCCTCCCAATGTAGGCACTCTTACCGTAAAAGAAGGCGATACCTTAAGTCTGGGCGAGCACACATTAAGCTTCTTTATGGCACCCATGGTGCATTGGCCGGAGGTTATGGTGACCTATGAAGCCAAGGAAAAGGTACTCTTTTCCGCAGACGGATTTGGTAAGTTCGGTGCGTTGAGCCTGACAGAAGAGGATGGTTGGGCATGCGAGGCCAGAAGATATTATTTCAATATTGTGGGCAAATACGGTGCTCCCGTGCAAACCCTTTTGAAGAAGGCAGCAGGCCTGGAGATTCAGTGCATTTGTCCTTTACACGGTCCTGTTTTGAAGGAGGATTTGTGGTATTACATCAGCCTTTATGATACCTGGAGCAGCTATCAGCCGGAAAACGAAGGTGTGGTTATTGCTTATGCATCCATCCACGGCAACACCGCACAGGTGGCGAAGAAGCTGGGTGAAATGCTGGAGGAAAAGGGTGAGAAGGTTTGTCTTCATGATTTGGCAAGAGCAGATATGGCAGAGGTTATCGAGGATGCTTTCCGTTATGACCGTCTGGTATTGGCGGCTGCCAGCTACGATGGCGGCGTATTCCCCTGCATGCAGGACTTCTTACATCATCTGCAGAGCAAGGCCTTCCAGAAGCGTAAGGTGGCTCTGATTGAAAACGGCTCCTGGGGACCTACCGCAGCCAGAACCATGCGCGGTATCCTGGAAACCATGAAGGAAGTGGAAATATTAGAGCCGGTAGTGACTATCCGTTCTACCATGAAGGAAGCAGATGTACCGGCTCTGGAGAAGCTGGCAGAGGTGCTGGCGGGTTAAGCCTTCAAAGATTCTCGCTCTTCCAAAGCCAGACAGATGCAAAGCAGTATCTCCACGCACAGCATTGTGCCGGCCAATACAACCGGTGGATAGGATATCCCCAGATACAGATTCAGGATTGGGATGCAAATAGCAAAGACATAATAAACCTTGGATTGATAAAGCCAACCATAGGGAAGCAGGTGTGCTCCGAATATTATGGCGTAAATCATCAGCATATGGGTGGGCTTATCATATAGGGCCCACATGGCTATCAATATATATAGTATTTGATTCAGAGAAAAGAGGATTCCCAGATTCGTCAGGGGATTCTCTTTATTTTGGAAATCTATCTTCAGTAGTTTGGACATTACTAAGGCCAGTGGTACAAGGGGTGCAGAACAAAAGAAGGTGAATACGCCCTTGGTCTGCAGGGGAAGCGTAGTGCTTTGGATAATCAGTATGGCAAGCCATATGGGCATCGAGGCCATGATAAAATGTAAGCCACGTTTCTGTTTATGGGCCGCGTCTTCCCGTAATTGGTTCATGATGCTAAATAATTCTGCTTTATTCTTCAATGGTAAGCCTCCTTTTTTTCTGATAAGTCTGTAAAGCCTGTGTGTAAAGTTCGCCCTTCTTTTTGCTGTACTGATGGTAGATAGCAATGCAGATAAAGTATAGGCACAGAACAATTGCCATAAAAATGCCCCATTGTCCCAGGGAGCCCTTTGTAGAGAAGATTCCCAGCCAGTAGAAGCCGATGCATTCGTAAATAGTAATGCAAATCATAAAGCAGGTTAGTCTGGTAACAAAAAGCCATTTTTTAAAAACTAAGCTTGTAAACAGCAGGCAGAAAAGTAATACACCACCGAAGGAGAGCATAAACAGCTTTAACAGGCCCATGGTAGAGATGGCGTCCTTGCCATAATAAAGATAAAGTAGTGTCAATAACAGCAGGAACCAGGTGAAGCAAAAACAGGTTCCGTTTCGTAGCCAGGTGAAAAATTGTGATATTTGTTGTTTCATAGTAAGCCTCCGATTTCGAATAAATTTATTTAATGGAAAGTAATTTTTTAAGTTCCGGGACGTATCTGCGGGAAACAGATAACCGCTCGCCATTACACATAGTGGCTAAAATGGTACGATTCAGCTCCGGATGTAAGAGTTTTACATGATTCACATTCATAATCTGGGATTTGGAAATACGGATAAAATCCTGCTCTGAAAGAATCTGTTCCAGTTCATACAATCGGTGTGCGGTTTCCATAACGGCATCCTTGGTATAAAGGAAGGTGCGGTCGTCCACGGTTTCAAAGTAGAGGATATCCAGTATGTTTACAAGACAGGTGTCACCCTGATATTTTCCCTGAATTTGTGTGTCAAATAATTCAATATGATTTTTCAACCGATGAATTCTCTCGGTGACTTTCCGGCATTTTATGGTAACTTCCAGAGGACTTGCCTGTTCCTCTATGATTGTGATATTCATAGGATACCTCCCAAATATAGTTTGTGTAGCGGCTACAAGCATAGTATAGGTGTTTCTGCTCATGCCTGCAAGGGGGTAGCGGGTAAGCGGTACAAAAAGAGGCGGTAAGATGGCAAAGGGTTGAATTTAAAGGGGGTTCGTTATATGATGAATATGAGGGAAGGAGGTCCTTATGGAAAAGAAATACAACGAAAAGGAAACCCGTAGAATGTACGAGCGGATTACGCAGGCATTGATTCGAAAAGGACTGACCATTACCACCATGGAAAGTGCCACCTCGGGGCAGATCGCGTCCCTGATTACGGATACGCAAGGGTCTTCGGCTGTGTTGAAAGGAGCCTTTGTGACCTACTGTAATGAGGCGAAAATCATGCAGGGAGTTGAGGCAGATATATTGGAGCAATATACTGTGTATTCCCTGGAGACGGCAGCAGCCATGGCGAAAGCCTGTCGTAAGACTTACGGTGCAGATATCGGCATCGGTGTGACCGGTACCATGGGCAATACGGATCCGGCTAATCCGGGTGCATCCGTGCCGGGACAGGTGTATTTTGCCATAGATTTTCAGGGAAATACGGAATCCTTTTTTGTAGAGTTGCCGATTCAGCCTACCCGACTGGCTTATAAGCTGGCAGTGGCATGGGAGATTGGGGAAGTATTGGAGAAACGGTTGTAGCAGAAAGGGAGGGTTACTTATGGATGAAAAGATGGTAGTAAAGCTTCGCAGAGATTTGTTATGGACACGTATTTTTTGCGTCATTACCTGGCTGTTGATGGGGGTAGTGCTGGTAGGAGGCTTTCTGTATTACCGGAAGACTCAGGAGTATGAGCAGCAACTGAAAAAATACGTCAACGAAGTAAAGGAGCATTCAGAAGAGATAGAGATTGCCCTGGATCAGGTGGCACAGCTGGATATGGAGGTGCTGAATGATACCATAAAGGAGACGCTGAAGGTGATTCGGGCTGTTGACTGGGAGATGCTTAATGAAAACATTGACAGCGTGGATTGGGCCACACTGTCCAAGCAACTGAGTGAGCTGGATGTAGCTGCGATTAATGATGCGGTTAATAGTCTGGACATTGATGCCATCAATGAGATAATCAATAGTCTGGACATTGATGCCATCAATGAGATAATTAATGGTCTGGATGTAGTTGCTATCAGTGAAGCGATTGAGAATCTGGATACGGAAGAGCTTACCCAGACCTTGGAGAACTTAAACAATGGTATTGATAAACTGAAGAAGGTAGTGGATACTTTAACTGCCTTGGGGGATAAAATCGGAGGGATTTTTAAGTAATGTGGAAAAATAGTGAGCTTCGCATCACTACACTCATCGAGAATATGCCGGATGATGAGGGGAAGCTTTTGGCGGAGCATGGATTATCTTTACATATTGAGTTTGACGGCAAGAGGATTTTGTTTGATACGGGTCAAACAGGAGATTTTGTAAAAAATGCGGAAGTCTTGGGAATAGATTTGAAGGCTTTGGATGATATTATTATCAGTCACGGTCATTATGACCATAGTGGCGGCGTGATGACACTTCTTTCCGAAATAGAGAAGCCACTTCCCTTCTATGTGGGGGAGGGCTTCTTTGCACCCAAATATAAGCATCTTTCGGACGGCACCTATCGTTATAACGGAAATCCGTTTACCCGACAGGAGCTGTCGGCAGAAAAGGTGGATTTATGCATGGTGACGGAGGATGTGACCATGCTTTCAAAAAAGATTTTGCTTTTTAGAAATTTCCCCGCTGTTTCGGGATTTGAGCGTAAAAACGAGAAATTTGTATTGGCGGACGGGGACGCTTATATGGTGGATGCTTTCAAGGAAGAAATAGCCCTGGGCCTTCGCACAAGCAAGGGTCTGGTACTTATCGTAGGCTGCTCCCATGTGGGAATCTGCAATATTTTGCAGGCAGTGACAGCGCGTGTGGATGAGCCCATATATGCCGTGCTTGGCGGAACCCACCTGATGGAAGCGGATGAAGAACGACTGGAAAAAACCATGGAGATCTTCCGTAAGTTCGGAGTACAATGCGTGGCCGTGTCCCACTGTACCGGCGAACAAGGCATAGCCCTGGCGAAGGAAACCTTCGGAGAGCAGTTTGTCTTAAATAATACGGGAAATCGGTTTGTGATTTAGTGTTAATAGGAGTTCTTGAATGAGTTATTTTGTGGCATTTTTAGAGGGAATCATTACTTTTATTTCCCCTTGTATACTACCCATGCTACCGCTGTACATTTCCTATTTTGCCAATGGAGAAAATGACAAAAAGAAAACAGCATTCAATGCACTGGGTTTTATCTTGGGTTTTACCATTGTCTTTGTACTGTTGGGAGCCTTTGCGGGAGCATTAGGAGGATTACTGCAAAAGTATCAGACCGCAGTGAATATCATAACAGGTGGTATCGTGGTCATCTTAGGTCTGAATTTTACAGGCATCATCCGTATCGGCTTTTTAAATGGTACCAAGAAGCTGCAAGTGCAGATTCAGAAGGTGCATTTTACCACATCGGTACTGTTTGGTATGGTTTTTGCCATCGGCTATACCCCCTGTGTAGGGGCGTTCCTTGGGTCTGCTTTGATGATGGCCTCCCAGCGTGGAACCATGGCAGCCGGAATCCTGATGCTGGTACTCTATTCGGCGGGCTTGGGCATTCCCTTTTTCATAAGCGCCCTGCTCATCGACCGTCTGAAAGCCACCTTTCAGGTTATCAAAAGCCACTACCGGGTCATCAACCTGGGATGCGGCATTTTCCTCATAGCGATGGGAATACTTATGATGACAGGCACTTTCGGATATTTGATGAGACTGTTGAGTGTGTGATGAAATACGCCCATTTACTTGGTTGTACCTTGTAGTATTTGGTAAAGGCAAGCAGGAACATAACATCCTACCGCAGGGCGCTCTCGCTTCGTGCCAAACGTAGCGGCACTAAGCTCGTGACGAAACAAGTTTCGTCTTAAAACCTCGCTAAGGGCCGACGTTTGGCAAGACCTGCTTGTAGGAAATTATGTCCCCACTTGCCGAAGTTCTGCTTAATTCATTTGGCACATCCAAGCAAATGGGCATTAAAATAGTAATGGAGAACGATTATGAAAAAGTATGTGAAGTTAGTCTTAAGCATTGTCCTCTTTGTGAGCTTTATGGTAGGTGTAATGATTTTGTACAGAAAGCTGGCAGAGGATCATAAACCGGGGCAGAATCTGGTGGTGGAAAACCGGGAAAATGGCATTATTTCAGCAGATAAGGGAACCGACTCGAAAGATGAAGCATCCGGGCAGAACGATGCACCGGCACCCCACACTTCCAATGCACCGGAAGAAACCAAGCAGGAAGCAGAGGTTTCCATGGCAGAGGATTTTGCCATGACCAATGAAGCCGGAGAAGAAGTTCGTTTGCTGGATTTTAAGGGAAAGCCTATCATCCTAAACTTCTGGGCCAGCTGGTGCGGTCCCTGCAAGGCGGAGCTGCCGGATTTTCAGGCGGCTTACGAAAAGTATGGGGAGGATGTACAGTTTGTCCTGCTGAATATGACTGACGGACGTCAGGAGACGGTGGATACGGCTCGTAAATTTATGGAGAAAGAAGGATATTCCATGCCGCTGTATTTTGATACGGTGGAGATGCAGGGTGCCTATACCTATGGAGTCAGTGCGATACCCACTACCTTTTTTATCAGTGCAGAAGGCGAAATGATTGCCTATGCCGCGGGTATGCTGGACGCAGAAACCTTGGAATACGGGATATCTATGATTCTTTCAAAGTAAAATAAAGGCTTATGGAATACCTTTGAAAAGTGTTCCATAAGCCTTTCTATGTTTTGATACATTAAGTTATCAAAATGAATTATTTGTTATCCTTCCGGATGCCGGTGCCGAATTCATAATCATTACCCGGCAGAATTGCGTTCAGGATGATACCTGCCAAAGCCGCGATAGCCAGACCGGTAAGGGTGATAGAGGTACCGAATACGTTGAAGGTAAGTCCACCGGAGAAGCCCAGGCCACTTACCAGAACCACTGCTGCGATAATCAGGTTTCTGGACTTGGTGAAGTCCACTTTATTTTCAACTACGTTTCTGACACCGATTGCAGAAATCATACCGTAAAGCATGAAGCTGACACCGCCGATAATTGCACTGGGTACGGAACCGATGACCTCAGCCATTTTCGGGATAAAGCTGAGTGCGATGGCATAAACCGCTGCCAGACGGATTACCTTAGGGTCATAAACCTTACTTAATTCCAAAACGCCGGTATTTTCGCCGTAGGTGGTGTTTGCAGGACCGCCAAACATAGCGGAGAAGGAGGTCGCCAGACCGTCACCGATTAAGGTTCTGTGAAGACCGGGATCTTCAATATAGTTTTCGCCAACGGTTGCAGAAATAGCGGACATATCGCCGATATGCTCCATCATGGTAGCCAAAGCGATAGGAGCCATTACCAGGATGGCGGTAATATCAAATTTGCAAAGCTGGAAAGGAGGCAGACCGATCCAGTCAGCTGCAGCCACGCCGCCAAAGTTTAATATAGCACTGCCGTCTGCGTTGGTTACTCCACAAGCATTTAATATAAGAGCTACTACATAAGAAATAACAACACCCATAAGGATAGGGATGATTTTGAACATGCCCTTGCCCCAGATGTTAAATATGATGATGGTACCCAGAGCGATGATTGCCAGCAACCAGTTAGTAGAAGCATTGGAAACCGCTGAAGGTGCCAAAGAAAGACCGATACAGATAATCATGGGACCGGTCACTACCGGAGGAAGGAAACGCATAACCTTCTTCACACCGATGAGCTTAATCAATAAAGCAAGAACCAGATACAAAGCACCTGCTACTACAATGCCGCCGCAGGCATAGGGAAGCTTTTCACCCATGGTCATGTTTGCATACATACCGGAATCTAATTTTGCTACGGATTCATAACCGCCTAAAAATGCGAAAGAACTACCTAAAAATGCAGGTACCTTCAGCTTAGCGCAGAGATGGAAAAATAATGTACCCAAACCTGCACAAATCAAAGTAACCTGAATGGAGAGACCTTCTCCCCCGAAATAACCATCTACCAAAATCGGCACCAGAATGGTGGCTCCGAACATGGCAAACATGTGCTGCAAACCCAAAATTAACATTTTGGGAACTCCCAGAGTTTTTGCGTCGCGTATTGCCTCTTGCTGCTTCATCTTCTTTCCTCCTGTATTCATTTGTGTCGTAGGATACCCTACCTTTTTCAGTATAAAATCAACTTCTTATATATACAAGAGTTTTTTGACGAATTTGATAAAATTTTTTTCTTATTCCTTGACTTCATGGGCATGTTGCACTAAAATTTTAAGTAGTTAGTGACAAAGGAGGACTCACATGGAAAACTTAAATAATATGGAAAATGTATTTGTACTTAATCATCCCCTGATTCAGCATAAAATTTCACTGCTTCGAGATGAGAACACCGGAACCAGCGAATTTCGTAAGTTAATTGAGGAGATTGCCATGCTTATGGGCTATGAAGCGCTGAGTGATTTGCCCATGGAAGATGTGGAGGTTAAGACTCCTATCGAGACCTGCATGACTCCCATGATTGCCGGCAAGAAGCTGGCTATCGTACCTATTTTGCGTGCCGGACTGGGTATGGTAAGCGGTATTCAGGCTTTGGTACCCACCGCAAAGATCGGACATATCGGTCTTTACAGAGATCCTGTGACCCATGAGCCTCATGAGTACTACTGTAAACTCCCTGAGCCCATTGAGCAGCGTACCATCGTGGTAGTAGATCCTATGTTAGCTACCGGTGGTTCCGCAGCAGAAGCAGTGGATTTCATCAAGCAGCGCGGTGGCGTAAATATCAAGTTTATGTGTATCATCGCAGCACCGGAAGGCGTGAAGAGACTTCGCGAAGCACATCCTGACATCCAGATTTACATCGGCCATCTGGACAGATGCTTAAATGACCATGCTTACATCTGCCCCGGCTTGGGAGATGCAGGGGATAGAATTTTTGGTACGAAGTAGTCAGAAGATTTTTGAATAGAATAAACTATGGCAGCAGTATTACCCAAGGGTAGTATTGCTGCCTTTTTGATGTGGAGAATGATTCGTTTGAGGTGGATCATGCTTTTCTGTTTTGGGGAGAGGGATAAACTAAGCCAAAAAATGAAAAAAGGAGAAAGTGGCTTAGATTTAAGGTGGTGTGAAGGGGGAATCGGGGAAAAAACTAAGCCAAAAAATGAAAAAAGGAGAAAGTGGCTTAGATTTAAGGTGGTGTGAAGGGGGAATCGGGGAAAAAATTAAGCCAAAAATGTGAAAAAGGAGAATTTGGCTTAGTTTTAAGGCGATGTGGAGAGGGAATCGGAGGAAAAATTAAGCCAAAAACATGAAAACAGAAAAAGTGGCTTAGTTTTGAGGCGATGTGGAGAGGAAACCAGAGAAAAAACTAAGCTAAAATTAGGAAAAGTAGAAATATGGCTTAAATATGTGCAGAAAACCTATAATGAGACTTCCTGCACATATCAAATAGTGTTCCATGTCTAATTTACTTCTTACCAACAATGATTACATGATTGCTGGCACCAAGTAAAGAAGACTCTCTGCATACACTATAGTGATAATCACACCAGATTTTGAACTCTTCTTCGGTCCAATGGTCCACAGTAGCGGCAAAGGTAGGAGTTAAGCCATCCTGGGCGAAATGGTCCGTAATCTCCAAACCATATTCCTTATAGAGATGTTCCATTTCTTCCTTGGTGGCGTAGTAAGTGTCCGTCCAGAAGCATTTTTCATCGTCGTGATGGAGTACACCGGTGGTTACCAGCTGTTTCGCCAGTCCGGCATCTAAAAAGTTTTTATCACTGAGAGCCACATACTGGAACACATAGAATCGGGGAATATAAGCTGTAAGAAGCAGGCCACCCTTCTTCAAAACACGAAGACATTCTGCCATACATTTCTGACGTTGGTCTTCGTCAATCAAGTGATAAAAAGGTCCCATATTCAGTACCACATCAAAACTTTCGTCTGCAAATCGGCTCATGTCCGTGGCATCCATAACACCGGTGGTCATGTCATAAGATTTTGACGCCAAAGTCTGATTCATAACCTCTACATGTCTGGGAGTGATATCTGTGGCAGTAACATCGTGTCCTTTATCTGCCAGATGAAAGGCATAGATACCTGTACCTGCAGCACAGTCCAATATTTTTTGATTTTCGCCCAACAATTCATCCAGTATTCGAGTAGTATTTAAGAATTCAATCCTGCGGGCATTGTTGCTGGTCAAGCGGGTCTCTTCCCGATAGTTCTCATAGCTGTTGATAATATGTTCTTTCATGGAAATACTCCTTTATATTTTATACTCCAAAACGATATTCCTGTTCTTCCTTTTCATTAGCGTTCAGGTGGAAATGTTCGATGACCATATCCGCCACCTGGTCCGGTTCCAAATTGGTATTGTCTATTTTTAAATGATTCTTAAACCAATATTCGCCTTCCGCAGAGTTGAGCCGGTGGTTGGTGTTGTCTTTGAGAAGATTCGACTTACTCCAAGCCACATCCCGCTTAGAGGGCTTGCGTTCCATGCGATGGGGTGTTTCGTTACGTGCGAGTCGGGTTTCCAAATCCGCACTTAGCTCTACGAAATAGAAATTGCCGCCGTCCGCTTCAAATTGCGTAGCCAGTCCGTTGAGATACTCCCTTTCTTCGGGCATTTCAAAGGCACAGACATAGGTAAACAGTAAGTCCACATTGTGTGTTACTGCCAGTTCGAAGACTTTTGCACGAAAGGAGCGACTAAACTCCTTTTGGGCAGGAGTGGCAAAGCCGAATATCCTGTCCGATACTTCAATACTGTCATGATTCATCATTAAATTATATTTTAGTTTGTCTCTTAAGTTCTCAGCCACAGTCATTTTGCCCACTGCCTGAGGGCCGCATACGATGAGTAGATTTGCCATAGTGATGTCCTCGCTTTTCTGGAAGATGTTTTGTTAGGTTTGTTGGGTTGTAAATTAGGGAGAAGTATCTATTTACTTCAAGTTAGCAAAAAAGTATCTTCTATTTGTAAAAAAGTGGTACCAATCATGGAGAAAACCTCTAATAGATACATAAGTCCCTTAAAAATGTCTATATTTCTTAGTTTTTATAGTAAAAATGGATACCAAATCAGTAAAAAACTTTATATAGATACGCGGAGTATTTTCATCAGCTTAAATGATACTTTTTATCCTTCTTTAGCTCCAGCAATTCCGGCGTAATATATTCTTTATGCGTCCATTCGCGAATACTGCCGTAATCATCGGTTTTCGTACTGAAAATATTGTCTGTGATTTCAGTGTAAGGGGCTATCTTTTTGACAGCGCGTGCCAGCTTGTCATAAAGCTTTTTCATACAATCCGGTCGTTCGACCCACTCACCGCCTTTTTCATAATAACCACTTATGGAAAAAAGTCTTGCACGACTGATTGCCTTTCCGGAATGGTTTATGCGGGAAAATCCGGCTTCTATCAGTACATTTCCGGAGGAATGGTATCCGCCAATGGATTCCTGACCGTTACGGATTTGGATATCCAGGGGGCCGGCTTCCGGTAGGTAAAAATAGTAGTTATGCCTGTCAGGGGTGACGATGGAAATATCGTTGCTACGCATGAGCTTGCCCGGTTCCCGGGTGAGTATTTCACAACCGCTGTCCAGCGCCTTTTGGGCAATCTGCAGGAAATCATGATATCCCATGTAATAATTTATTTGTTTTCCCATTGTGTCGCTTTCCCTTATTTTACATAATGCTATCAAATGATTAGTTGGTACTATTTTATTCGTTCATAAAAGTATTGTAAAGAAAAATTTTCTTGACAGACAGAGGGAACAGTGATAGATTTACACTAATCTTGAAAGATTAAAATGAAAAGGAGTAAACGATATGATAAAAAGCTTACAGTTAACTTTATGCTTATCTCTGTTATGGACGTAGAGGCAAAGGACGAAGCGCATTGATGCACTGGTCTGAGCCGATAGGTCTCTTAATTCGGTGCATAAATGTGAGAATGTAAGCTTATCTTTATATTTTCGTTTATATTTCGCACCGGGTTTTGGACCGGTGCGTTTTGTTTATAGTAAAGGAGATTAGATTATGACAGATTTTGAAAAGGTAAAAGGATATTATAGTGTATTTGATGAGAAAAACAGACTTGCCCGGGATAATAGCGGACGTATGGAATACGAGATGACCATGCAGATTTTGAAGAAATACTTGCCGGGGAAAGGAAAGGTATTGGACATCGGCGGCGGTGCCGGGGTGTATGCATTCCCTTTGGCTGAGGCAGGATATCAGGTGTATTTGGGGGATTTGTCAGAGCGCTTGATCGAGCAGGCCAGAGAAAGAAAAGATGCGGAACATGCAGAAAACATGATATCTATTGATGTGGTAAACGCTACAGACATGAGTCAGTATGAGGATGGTTTCTTTGATGTGGTCATTGCATTGGGGCCCTTTTATCATTTGACGGAAAGCACAGAGAGAGAAGCCTGTGCATCGGAGATTCACAGAGTTTTGAAGCCGGGTGGAATGGTGATAGCCGGATTTATCCCAAGATTGGCGGGAAGTATTGCCGTGGTGGACCGGTACTGTTGGGATTCTAATCAGGTGAGTGCCCATACCATCGGGGAAGTCTTTGCCACAGGTAAATTCCACAACATGGCTTCCAGAGGCTTTCAGGAGGGATACTATGCTACTTCTTCCGAGATGGAGGAGATGTTTGGGGCATGTCACTTTAAACCGGAGTGTATACGGTCTATTCGAGGCTTTGCGTATGAGAAAGAAGATAAGATATACGCCATTGAGGATGAGGCGGTGCGTGCAGAAGTCATGAAATGTATCGAGGAGACCGCAGAGGATAGGGCTATTGTGGAGATGTGCGGGCATGCGGTGTACATCGGCAGGAAGTAGACTATAAAAATAGGTTGACAAATGACAACCCAAATGCTATTTTAAGAATATACAGAATCCATTCAAAAGATTTAGATATATTTTTAAGAGATTTGGGGGGCAGAATAAATGAGAAAGAGATTATTTGTATTCCTATTAGTCGGTGTCCTGTTGGTGCTTAGTGCCTGCGGAAACACAGATACGGAAGAATCAAATGAAGCAGGAGGTATAGCTACCGAAGAGGCTCAAGACGAGGAGACTGCATCCACGGAGTCTAAGGCGGAAGAAGCAAAGGAAGCGGAAACAGATTCTACAGAGCAAACGCAAGTCAATCAGGAATCAGAAGCAGTGGATTCTTCTGAGGAAGCAGATGAAGATTATGTACAGCTTATGTTTGACTGGTCGGATGAAACAAAGGATTTCCGGGTGGATTTGTATGAAGACGGAAAGGAAGACACCATTAAATTGGCAATAGATGACGCATACCAATATGCCGTATCCGTAAATGGCCGGAAATATGTCTTAGAACAATATGCAACCTATTTTAGCAAAGCATTTCTGGTGAAGAAGGACGGAAACTATTATATATACATGCAGCTTAAGTGGAATGCATTTCCGCTTGTTCGAGACATTGAGGTATTTCAGATAAAAAAGGGTTTGGTCTATTATGTGGGTTCCTTTAATGGTCAGTTAATGGAATTCGAAGATCCGGATAGCTTTATCATCCGTAGATTTACGGAGGAAGGCTTATTGGAAGCGGAATGTTTTGTTGGTTACGACGGAATGCCGGTTATGGTTAATGAAAGATATGAGCAGATACCGGACAAGGAAGATATTACTCCGGAAGATTTGTTTGGAGAGTCTATGGAGGAGGCTTATCAGGAGAAATTCAGCCAGCTTTTGCCCTATGTATCACCGGATGATGAGCAAGCGTGTCAATTAGAGGGTGAGATTGTACAATGCAGTGTGAACAGGCAAAAGATAACCAGTCAGTGGATTAGCCAAGGGGAAGTGGAATTCGTGGTGGAAAGTGCAGCGGAGCCCTTTCATCATGGTAATTTGGAGGTTTCCGCAGAAATCGTGGAGGTGAATATAAAGCAGGCTCTTGGAAAAGAAGTGGGTGAGGACTTTGTACTGCATCATTACTGGAGAGACCGGTATGATGATACCTATCGATACACTATTTTAGACATTGAGAAGAATAAAAGATTAGGCAATCATAAGGAAACGGTGGAATACGGGGATACCATCCGGGCTATTTGCTATAAAGCAAAAGATAGAAACTATAATTCAGAGTTTGTGGGTTCCTTTATGTTGCAGGTGGATCAGGGTGTGGCAACGTTTTTAGAAAGCGATTATTCATTTTCTGAACGACTGATATGGAAAATAGAAAAAGCAGGCCGGACACTGCCTCTGAGTAGTGGAATGAGTTACTCAGACTTAGTTACGGTAGGGTTTGACATATATGATGAGGAATATATTTACACAGTTAATGTTACGGCAGTAACAAGAGAAGGGGCCATTCAGACATTTGAGATTCCGGAAGGCTGGGAATATCAGTTTGGTGTGCCGAAAATCGGTAGTTTTAAGGATTATGATTGGGACATATCTGCATCTGCAATCGATATGGAAGGCGGAACGGTATTTGGTTACGAGGACAGGCTTTCGGCTGGTTGCTCTACCTGGTGTGGTTGCTATAGCTATTATTGTGAAGCATCAGCATCCTCTTCATTGGCCCCTCAGGGAAATGAAACCTATGGCGTAGAGAATCTGAATGATGCTTATCGTATGGATGCCTGGGCAGAAGGAGTACCCGGTGACGGAATCGGAGAAACCATTGAGATAAGGGAAATGTATCATGGCGGAGGTGATGATGTATTCCGATATAATGAAATGTGCATTGTAAACGGCTATGCAAAGGATGAAAAAACCTGGAAGGAAAATAACCGTGTGAAGAGTATGAAGCTGTATTTCATGGATGAATATATGGGTACTATTACATTAGAGGATACCATGTTGCCACAGTATGTTGATTTGTCCCCGGTGAGCATAAGGGTATCCAATGGTTGCGAAGCAAAATTCCGATTTGAAATTACGGATGTATATAAGGGAACAAAGTACGATGATACCTGTATTTCCGGGATAGTGGTGGAGTTTGAAGGAAGACGAGCACATTAAGTGAAACCTTTGTCCTGTTTCAGGTGTATTATAATATATGAGCTTATCTGAATGGACAAGGCTCATGGAATTATGCTATATTTGGTTTGATAAAGATACTTATAGAGGGTGGAGAGTATGAGAAAACGATTATTAGCATTAGTATTAACAGGTGTACTGTTGGGCCTTAGTGCCTGCGGAAACACTGATACGGAAGAAAGCAAGGAAGCGGGTGGTATTGCTACAGAAGAGACAAAAGAGACGACTATTTCCACCCGGGAGACGATAGAGGATTCTCAAGAGGCAAGCATTGGTACGGAGGAATCCGGGGAGGAGACTGCTTCAACAGAGATGACACCGGAGGAATCGAAAGAGGAAATATCGGAAGAAATACCGGTACAGATTCCCGATGTACCTTTGGCGGTTATGATGGAAAATGTATTTGAATATTATTACGAACCGGGAACCTACAATTTATTAATGGTGGGAGACTATGACGGCATAGTAATAAATGACGGGGTCTATTCAACATTAACAGATGTGGTATCAGCCTTTCAGTTAAAGCAGACAGAGCGGTATGAAAAGCTTCAGGAACAAGCAAGTGCTGATTTTCAGGAATATGGTAAGGGGCATTTTGCAATACCCTATAAATATGAGAGTGATTTGATTCTTTTCCGTGCTGATGAATTGGTGTTGTCGGTGCTAAAAAGCGAGTATATTTATGAAGGGGAAGGAAGCGAGAGATACTGTTTTGAATCTATCAATCTGGATGTAAAAAGCGGAAAAGAAATACCACTATCCGATGTTATCACCGATGTAAGCCAATTGAGCGGAATCCTGGAAAACGAGTTGGAAGATACCTATTTGAATGTTGAGTATGATTCAGAAGCCTTGAACAAGCTTATACAAGCAACTGTCCAGCTCTCCGGAAAGGAGGGGAAAAAGGACTTGCATGGACCCTGGGTTACAAAGGACTTTCTGTGAACTTTACAGGTGAAGACATAGGATGGACTGAGAAGGATACTTTACAGATAACCATCCCTTATAGCGAATATCCGGATTTTTTTGTAAGTGACTATGTGGACTATTTGCCTGAGGAAATCTTCGCGGAGCCGGAAGGAGATTATGTTCACTTATTAACAGATAGTATGGATTTTAAGAACGTATCCGTAGTTGATTTGTATGATGACGGTACAGAAGATTATTTTGTGATAACACCCTATGGTGAGTTTGAATACAGAATAAGTGTGAATGACCAATCTTTTCTTTTGGATTCCATGTATTTCAGAAAAGCATTTTTGGTAAAAATGATGATAGCTATTATCTGTATTTGCAGATGTCTTTTGATAATGATATCAGGGCTATAGAGATGTTTGCGATATCATTGGATGCTATATGGTATCTTGGTAACCGTGGAGGAGAATTAAAGGACTTTACAGATCCTAAGCATTTTGTAATAAGAGATTATGTGAATATGCTGATGTCCAGGCATGTGGTGGCAGATTGCCATATAGGAGCAGATGGAGAACCTGTTCTGAGTAAGGGCGTATATACCATTAAACCTCGCGAAGATGGAATCTGCTACGATTATGTATCCCTTGTAGAGATTCCTGCAGAGCTGGTGGATGAGCAGGGTAATCTGTTGGGAACCACCTATACCTTCCCGGTAGGAACGGAGTTTACGCTGATCCGAACCGACGGTGAGACCTATGTAGATGCAAAGACAGGAGATGGTAAATGTTGCAGACTGTACACCGAACCGGCAGAGGAATGTGATTATCGCCCTACTGTAAATGGATTGGATGCTGAAACCTGCTTTGGTAATTTGGGATTTGCAGGGTAAACAGCTATATAAAGAATAGGAAAGCCTCGGGTGGTTTGCCCGAGGCTTTTGTAGTAGCTTGATTTATGTTCGCTTACTTAAAATACGCTGTTTCAAATATGTCCAGCAGATTACCGACTGCGCATACACCCTCCGGAACCTCTCTGTTGCTGCGGTTTACCCAGATGGTATCGATGCCCAGGGAAGAAGCGCCTTTTACATCGCTGCTTAAGGAATCGCCAATGTGTACCACATCCTCTGGATGTAAGCCGGTAAGCTTCAAGGCGTACTCAAACAATTCCTTGCGTGGCTTATAGACCAAAGCATCCTCGCTGGTAAATACTCCCGCCGGGGTCAGCCCATGATAAGCGATTGCTGCTTCAATATCGCAGGTATCAATGTTGGACACGATGTAAACAGGCACCGGACATTCTGCTAAAAACTGCTTGGATTCCGGGAAAATGGGGGCTTTTTGCCAGTATTCAAACATTTCGTTGCTCAGCTCCGTTGCATTGGCAGTGGATTTAAAATATTCGATGGTTTTCGCCAGGGATTCCTGCTCAATGTCCCGCTGGGTGCGGAAGGTTTCCCCGTAGGAATCCACAAAGGAGCGATAGAACACATCCCACCAATAGCCGCCGATGGCGGATGGATCGGAACCATCTCCGGTTTCGGATATGATTTTTGTGATTTTGCTGATGTTTTCTCCGTCCTCAAATACTACAGTTCCGTAGAAATCCAGAAATATTGCTTTTTTCATAGTGGCGCCTCCGGTTAGTAATTAGGTTCATTATATTTCACCTATTTGGATTTGTAAAGATTCCCACTTGTAAAGTCACATAAAAAGGCTTACAATATATATACCCCCATGGGGTATATTGAGAAGGAAGTGAAAACCATGAATGAAGATAAAAGGACTTGCTGCTGCGAGAAAACAACCAAGCGTGCCCCCCAGGAGCAGAGGCAGTTAATCAATCGTCTAAACCGTATCGAGGGGCAGATTCGCGGTATCCGTAATATGCTGGAGAAGGATGCTTACTGTGCGGATATTCTGGTACAGTCGGCAGCCGTAAATGCGGCAGTCAATGCTTTCAACAAGGAGCTGCTGGCCAGTCATATCAAGGGCTGCGTGGCCAGAGACATCCGGAAGGGCAATGATGAAGTTATCGACGAGCTGGTTATTACTTTGCAGAAACTGATGAAGTAATGGTACCCGGACAACAACGGCACAAATAGGAGATGAATTGCTGATTTGTACCTGATTATGGATTTATTACAGGCAGTTGGGAACATAATTTCCTACAAGCAGGTCTTGCAAAACGTCAGCCCTTAGCGAGGTTTTAAGACGAAGCTTGCTTCGTCACGAGCTTAGTGCTGCTATGTTTTGCACGAAGCGAGAGCGCCCTGCGGTAGGATGTTATGTTTCTGACTGCCCTTAAGATTGGTACCCGGACAAATCAGCAATTCAAAGCCAAGACATTCTCTTGTTGTCCGGGCGAAGAAAGGATAGTGTATGGAACAATATACAGTGACCGGCATGAGCTGTGCGGCCTGCAGTGCCAGGGTGGAAAAGGCTGTGAAGCAGGTGCCCGGTGTAATGGTTTGTAGCGTGAATTTGCTGACCGGCGATATGGGTGTGGAAGGAACGGCTACACCGGAGGAAATCGTAGCTGCTGTGGAAAAGGCGGGGTATGGTGCCTCAGTAAAAAAGCAAAAGAAAAGTGGAGCAGGTGTGTCCGATGAGAGAACCGGAGCGAGTCAGGAAGACCTTTTGGCAGATAGGGAAACACCGAAACTGAAAAAAAGATTGATAGCCTCCCTTGGCTTTCTGGTAGTACTTATGTATGTGTCCATGGGACATGTGATGTGGGGCTGGCCGATGCCCGGATTTTTCGAAGACAATCCGGTGGCAATCGCCTTGGTGCAGTTACTGCTGACCATAGCAGTGATGGTAATCAATCAGAAGTTTTTTGTTAGCGGCTTCAAAGGCTTACTTCACAGAGCACCGAATATGGATACATTGGTGGCGTTAGGGTCGGGGGCGTCCTTTGTGTACAGTGCGGTGGTGCTATTTCTGATGACAGGAGCCCGGGCAAGGGGTGACCTGCAAGGAGCAGAGCACTATTTGCATGAGCTGTATTTTGAGTCGGCCGCCATGATTTTGACATTGATTACCGTGGGGAAGATGCTGGAGGCCCGCTCCAAAGGCAAAACCACGGATGCATTAAAGGGGCTGATGAAGCTGGCACCGAAGACAGCTACCCTGCTTGTGGACGGTCAGGAGCAGGAGGTGCCCATAGAGCAGGTGAAAAAGGGTGATGTGTTTGTAGTGCGCCCCGGTGAAAATATCCCCGTAGATGGAAAAGTACTGGAAGGTAGCAGTGCCGTAAATGAGTCTTCCCTGACCGGAGAAAGCATTCCGGTGGATAAGGGAGTCGGTGACAGGGTTTCCGCAGGTACCATAAATCAGTCGGGGTATCTGCGTTGCGAAGCCATTCGGGTGGGTGAGGATACTACTTTGGCCCGGATTATACAAATGGTCAGCGACGGGGCAGCTACCAAGGCACCTATTGCCAAGGTGGCAGACAAGGTATCCGGTATCTTCGTGCCGGCGGTACTGTTGATTGCTTTGGTCACGTTGGGAGGATGGTTGATAGCCGGAGAATCCATGGGATTCGCCCTGGCCCGAAGCATCTCCGTGCTGGTCATCAGTTGTCCCTGTGCCCTGGGACTGGCCACCCCGGTGGCTATTATGGTAGGAAGCGGCGTAGGTGCCCGTCACGGCATCCTGTTTAAGACAGCGGCTTCTTTGGAGGAGACCGGAAAGGCGAAAATCGTGGTGCTGGACAAAACCGGTACCATTACGGCAGGAGTTCCTCGGGTTACCGATATATTACCTGCAGAGAGAGTTGCCGGAGAAGAATTGCTTCGGTTGGCGGCTCTTTTGGAGGAAAAGAGTGAACATCCCTTGGCAAAGGCCATTATGGAGGAAGCCAAGAAGCAATTGAGGTCGGACATCGAGCAAGCAGAGGTGACGGATTTTCAAGCCTTGCCGGGCAACGGATTGACCGGCTTATACACAGGAAAAGTGCTTTGCGGTGGTAATGCGTCCTTTATAGAAAGCCGGATGCCCATACCGAAACACTTATCCGAACAAGCAAAAGACTTGGCACAGACAGGCAAGACGCCCTTATACTTTGCGTATGACGGAAGACTTCTGGGGATTATTGCAGTAGCAGATACCCTGAAGGAAGACAGCACTCAGGCGGTGCAGGAGTTGAAGGATATGGGCCTGCAGGTGGTGATGCTGACCGGAGACAATGAACAGACAGCAGAGGCCATTGCAAAAAAGGCCGGTGTGGACAAGGTCATAGCCGGTGTGCTTCCGGAGGGCAAAGAAAGAGCCATTCGTGAGCTGCAGAAACAGGGAAAGGTGATTATGGTAGGTGACGGAATTAACGATGCACCGGCCTTGGTGGCGGCAGATATGGGTATGGCTATCGGTGCCGGCACGGATGTGGCTGTGGATGCGGCGGAGGTGGTGCTGATGAAGAATAGCCTGCGGGACGTGGCAGCAGCCATCCGTTTAAGTCGCAGCACCTTACGAAACATTCATCAGAACCTGTTTTGGGCATTCTTTTACAATAGTATCGGAATCCCCTTGGCAGCAGGAGTATTCATCCCCATCCTGGGGTGGCAGCTAAATCCCATGTTTGGGGCAGCGGCCATGAGCTTATCCAGCTTTTGTGTGGTGAGTAACGCTTTGAGGTTAAACCTATGCAAAATATATGGACCGAAGATGCAAACGGAAAGTACGGAAGAAACCATTTTGTCGGAAACGGTTTCGAATCAACAAATAGAAAGTGAGGAAAAAACAATGAAGAAAACCATGAAAATCGAAGGTATGATGTGTGGTCACTGTGAGGCCAGAGTGAAAAAGGTGCTGGAGGCACTGGAGCAGGTGGAGATGGCAGAGGTGAGCTATCAGGAGGGAACTGCAATAGTAACGCTGAAAACACCTATTGCCGATGAGGATTTAAAGAAGATTATAGAGGATCAGGATTATAAAGTTTTAGAGATTTTTTAATATTTCTGGCGGTTGTCAGATTTTTTGGGGATTCGCAGTCGATTTGCTAGACGGAATCCTCTTTTTATGGTATAATTTGAATAATAATTTGTAACTATTCAGAGCCATGCAAATTTTCATAAATGGGGGCATCATGCTTGCATGGATGAACGCATTTTGGAAAATTTATATGGCGAGATAACCTCATGAGCAAAAGGAAAGCCTCGTAGAGGCGATTTTGCGAATAGAGGTCTGAATAGTTACAAAAATTTAAAGGAAGTTTAACCATGCAAAAGCTTATTGATTTTGTAAAAAAAGAAGTGGTTCTGGTGGTGGCTGTGGTACTGGCTGTAGTGTCCATGTTTTTCGTCACCCCGGATGCCGCATACATAGATTATATTGATTTTCGTACCCTTAGTATCCTGTTTTGTCTCATGGCTGTCATGGCAGGATTACAGCAGATGGGAGTATTTCGGGAGATTGCGGAGGCTCTGTTAAATAAGGTGCAAAAGATTTGGCAGCTGGTACTGATTTTGGTGATGCTGTGTTTCTTTTTCAGTATGCTGATTACCAACGATGTGGCGCTGATTACCTTTGTGCCTTTTACCTTTATCATCCTGGAGCTTTTGGGCGAGGATGTTTCTAAGAAACTGATGATTCCGGTGGTGGTGATGCAGACCATTGCAGCCAATCTGGGCAGTATGTTTACTCCTATTGGCAATCCACAGAATATCTATCTTCATGGTATTTCCGGCATGAATATCGGCAGCTTTCTGCTATTGATGCTGCCTTATACATTGGTTTCCTTTATCCTGTTGGCAGTGTATTGTATGTATCTTGGAAAGAAGTGTGAAAAGGGAGATACCGGTGCCTCTCTCCAGTCCTTCCGGAATATGACTACACGTACTCACTTGCAGGGAGGCAGTAGGGATATTATAAGGTATTTGCTGTTATTTGTTTTAAGTCTCATGACAGTAGCAGGACGGATTCCCTATCTGGTTACTTTAGGGATTGTGTTAGTGGTACTGGTTCTGTTTGACAGGAAGCTTTTTGCCAAGATTGATTATGCCTTGCTTGTGACCTTCGTGGGATTTTTCGTGTTTATCGGCAATATGGGAAGAGTGACTGTATTCCGTGACTTTTTGCAGGGGATGATGGAAGGTAATGAAGTAATGACGGCAGTGGTGTCCAGTCAGGTCATCAGTAATGTGCCGGCGGCACTGCTTTTGTCCGGCTTTACAGATAATATCGAAGCATTGATTGTAGGAACCAATCTGGGGGGATTGGGTACGTTGATAGCCTCTATGGCCAGTCTGATTTCCTATAAATATGTGGTGAAAGAGAATAAATGCAGCAAGGGTGCTTATTTTGGCTTCTTTACCGTAGCCAATGTGGTATTTCTGGTTATCTTGTTGCTAATATATAAAATGGAGGTATAGCTTATGGAGGTATTGCGTATTTTGATTAAACCTACCGGCTCCAATCAGGTAAACTCCGGCAAAGGCTTCTTTAATATGGTGCTTTTTGACGGAGAGTGTGATTGCGAGAATTTCAAGGGAAAGGTAATGCCGGGTGGCGTGGATACCCAGCATTATTATGCGGAAGGTAAGGGAAGGATTTCCGCACGCTATATGCTGGAAGGCGTGGACAAGGACGGAAAGGCCTGCAAGATTTTTATCCAGAATGATGGGGAACATGACAATGGATTCTTACCTACCACACCCAAGGTGTACACGGACAGTGAGGCCTTAAGATGGCTGGAGGATGCGGACCTGATAGGTCACTTGATTTTTGAAGGCGATAAGCTGATTATCAGTATTTGCACAAAAGAAGAATAAACAGGAGGAAAAGAGTATGAGATTTGTATATCCACAGGGAAAGGCAAAGGCCTTAACATTCAGTTATGACGACGCACAGAATTTTGACCGTGAATTGGTACCCATCTTTAATAAGTATGGTATGAAGGCTACCTTCCACTTGAATTCCGGTACCTTGGATGGCGGTATTTTCATTCAGAAGGCTGAAGTGGCAGAACTTTACAAAGGCCACGAAATTGCGGCACATGGTGTGCAGCATAAAAATCCTACAATGTTAAACAAGCACCAGCTTGTGTTGGAATTCGGCGAAGACCGTAAGGAGCTGGAAAAGCTTACCGGATATATGGTACAGGGTCTGTCCTATGCCTTTGGAGCATATTCCGGCGATGTAAAGGAAGCAGCCAAGAGTGTGGGTCTGAAATATGCCAGAACCGTAAACAGTACCAATGGATTCCATACTCCCGGAGACTTCATGGAATGGAATCCTACCTGTCATCATGATGGAGGTATCATGGACTTGGGTAAGAATTTCTTAAATGTGCCTGATTATATCGAACTTCCTTTGATGTATGTATGGGGTCACAGTTTCGAGTTTGGTTGGAAAAATGATTATAGCGTGATTGAAGAGTTCTGTGAGATGATGTCCGGCAAAGAGGATATCTGGTATGCTACCAATCTGGAAATCTGCGATTATCTGACCGCTACCCGTAGTCTGGAGTGGTCTGCGGACGGCAAGACCATGAAGAATCCTACCGCTATCAGTGTATGGTTTACCGATAACGATGGTAAGCTTTGCGAGTTGAAGCCCGGCGAGATGAAGAACCTGGCATAATACAAATAAGAAACGAAGGAGAAAAAGGAAATGGACGTTACACCTAAGAAATGGTCTACCCAGAAAATAGTGGCTATTGCATTGATGGCACTGGCTTTCCTGATGCTGAATGTAAGCTGGATTAAGATTGACAGTGATGCATTGGAAGCCGTAGATGAAATGCGAGACGACTTGGAAGAAGAGTTGGAGTGGATTGAAGAAGAATATGATGATTTCGAGGAATATCTGGATGATGTCGGCTTTTCCAAAAAAGAGATAAAGACTGCAAAGAAGGCACTGGAGGCCACCGAGGATATGGTTGATACTCTGGGAGAAGGAAAGTATTCTGTATGGTCAGCAGTTTCCATCATGTCATTCTGCGGAAAAGCAAAAATCTTATTCGAAGAAGAGGATAGTTTCTGGTATGATGAAGAGGCACTCGAAGTAATCGGTTATCTTCAGCTGATTTTCGGTATTATTATTGGTGTTTTTGCATTGGCGGGACTTTTGATGATATTAGCCATTGTTTCCCATATCGGGGATAAGAGAGGCCTTGGTATATCGGCTGTTATCTTCTCATTATTGTTACTGCTTGCATTCGGATTCCTGCATTTGGCTCTCAATGTGGACGGTTCCATGGGCGGTATTACCCTTGCTCCTGTTTTAACATCTGTATTTGCCATAGCTTCTTGTGTGGCTTGGGCAGGTGCAAGAAAACAGATTGCAAAGTAAGATTAAAATATATAAT
This sequence comes from Lachnospiraceae bacterium, assembly GCA_017520425.1. Lineage (GTDB taxonomy): Bacteria > Bacillota > Clostridia > Lachnospirales > Lachnospiraceae > Acetatifactor. The sequence continues at coordinate 94,552 of JAFXFO010000017.1, forward strand.
AAAAAGCCACAAATTGAGTATTTCAGCTTGTGGCTTTTCTGTTTAAATGTGGTAAAGAAACAGTTATGCAATAGTGGGTGATACTTCAATTATAATGTCACTTAATGGGAAGGAGCAACAGGGATGAATGTAACCGAAAACGGAATCAGCTTCTCGGCGGCCGTCCAAAGCTTTCGGAGTATAGATTTCTCCTTCTACCAATTTGGAGTGACACCATCCGCATTCACCGCTTCGACAGTGGGAAGGACAAGCAATCCCCTGTTCTTCCAATGAACGTAAGATGGAAGTATTGATATTTGCCTTAAAGGATTGTTCCTTGCCCTGTTGACGGACGGTAATGGTAACGGTCTCGGTTTCGGGAGCAGAATAATCGGCCTCCTTAGAAGGATTAAAGTATTCACCGAATAATTCATGTCGAACGTATTTGGGCTTTATATTAAGGGTTTTAATTTGTTCATCTGCGAATTCATACATTGCCTGAGGTCCGCAAAGGAAAATACTGTAAGGTCCTTCGGGAGCATATTTCTTTATTAATTCAGCTGTAATAAAGCCCTTTTCATAACCTTCTTTAGACTCGTCACTTAATACATTTACCAAACGGAAATTAGGGCAGTCAGTAGCTAATTTCTGTAATTCTTCCGTAAAAAGAGCATCCTCTAAAGTGCGGCTTCCGTAAAGAAGAATTAAGTTTGCATCTTCCAGACCGTTTGCAATAGCATATGCAAGACTTCTGAAAGGGGTGATGCCGCTACCGCCGGCGATACCGATAATGGTCTTTGCGTCCCTTAAAGGTTCATATGTAAAGCTGCCGAGAGGAGCAGAGGCGGTAACTAATGTTCCGATTTTCCATTGATCTAAAATGTATTCGGATGCAAGTCCTCCGGTCACTCTTTTGACGGTAATCATATAGTTCCCTTTGTGAACATCTGCAGGGTTAGAGGAGAGTGAGTAGGGACGAGTAAGTACATGTTGTCCAATGGTAAGAGAAAGGGATAAATATTGGCCGGCATTGAACCAGGCTAAAGAATCGGTTCCTTTTTCCTTGTTGGGGGACAATACATAACTTTTTGTATCCTTATTGTGTTCGATAATATTTGTAACAATTAAATGTTGCTTTTCCGGATGAAGAGCCAGGGCCAGAGCATTCGCTTTATAGGAAAGAAGTTCAGGAAGCTTTTCAGAGGAAGCTGCATGAATTTGCTCTTCTCTGGTAGGTGTCATTTGTGTAAAAGCCATGGGGCTTAGAGACTTCAGATTTGGTTTTGCCATGTCTACATTCCTCCTTTCAGTTTATTAACAATCTTTTTGCCGGCTGCACTTCCGGTATTATAAGCACTGCTGAAACCGTCACCGCGGGTATGATGCCCACCGCAGAAAGTGAGTCCCTGGATTTGAAAATCATCTTTCTCAGCGGAAATTCGGGACATTAAGTTGTCCCAGCGGTTCAGGGAATATCCGTAAGCCGTACCGCCCGGAGTATCCAGATATCTGGCAAAGGTAGCCGGAGTTGCAATGCTGATTTCTTCAATATGCTCAGAAACAGAGATACCCAATGTTTTTTCCATATCGGTAATGAATTTTTCTGCAATATTATTTTTGTACTTTTTATAGTCGCAAGGCTGCAGGTCAGCAGGAAGATTATCGGCATGCATGGGTATGGTTACAAACAGTGTGCAGCTTCCTTCGGGAGAACTGTCTTTTACTACATTATTCAAGCAATTTACGATATAGAAACCGCCATCATTCATGGTTTCATATTGCCTGCGGGGAGTGGGATCATCCTGAATAAAGATGGTATAATCGCTTATTCCCAACTCTTGGGGGGTGCAATCCAAACCTATATACATGGTGACAAAGGACATGCCCATACCTCTGGCATTGGCCAGCTTCAGAGAACGTTCGGAAACTACATGTTCACTACTCATGTTATACACATTGTGAGGAATAATATTTGAAATAATTTCCTTGGCATATAATTTTTGACCGTTGGCAATGACACCGATACAACGTCCTTCTTCATTGTACAGGAATTCCGTTACTTTGCTGTTGTATCGGATTTCACCGCCATTTTTGGTAATGACGTCCGCAATAGATAGTGACAATTCATGAGAACGATAATGGGGCATGGCTGCACCGAATTTTACATAACCGTAGAGTAGATTTAAGAAATGCATTCCGCTCAGTTCGTCGGTAGGAATGCCTAAATAGCACCAGTAAGTATTTAAAATATTTTGGATTTTTTGAGGAATTTCCAAAGCGGTCATTACTTCCTCGGCAGAATGAGAGGCCACCCGCATGAAATCCGCATGTTTTAGTATCATAACAAGTTTATTCGGATGTCCCTTTTTTGCATAAATATAATTTATGGCAGAATCAACCTTGGACTTTAGATTTAAAAAGGCCTTTACCTTAGGACCGCTTCCGGGTTCGATCTCATCCAAACAATTACAGAGACCATCTACACTACCTTTTAATGTAACATCATATCCATTCTTTCCTTTGGCAATGACGCGAAACAGATTGTGTTCATAGTGCCAGTCTACTTTTGCTCCAAGTTCTTCAAATAAATTGTAAATTTCATAGGGGTTTTCCTTGGAACCTACACTACACAGTTCATGAAGTGACGGTTCAAACTCAAAACGTCCCCTGCGAAAGCTACTTGCACATCCGCCGGGAATATTGTGTTTTTCTAACAGTAATGTTCGTAATCCGGCTTTGGCAGTTGTGGCAGCTGCTGTTAAACCGCCGTTTCCGGCGCCAACAACAATAACATCATAATTGTTTTCCATACCTTCCTCCTTTTAGCAGATAATATCGTAATGTTATATGGTATTAACAAAATGGTATACGATATATTAATTAACAAAAATGTCCTATTTATTATAACATATTTCTTATATATAAAGTATTGATGAAAATGTAGAAAAAGATGTATAATCAAGGGGAAGTGCATGTGGTATTACCAGATGGGAGGGCAAAAATGGGTTTTACGAAAATAAGCAATCAATCATTAACCAATCAGGTAGTGGTTCAAGTGGAAGACTTGATTTTGTCAGGTGAATTAAAGGTAGGTGAAAAGCTTCCTTCGGCAAGAGACCTTTGTGAAATGTTAGGTGTGAGCAGACCGGTAATCTCTGCTGCCATGATAGAGCTGTCTAAATTAGGTTTTGTGAGAATCTCTCCAAGGCAGGGAATCTATGTGGAAGATTACATGAGAAAGGGAACTATAGAAACCATGACAGCAGCTATGGGGCATCATAAGGGCGCTATAAAAAAGGAAGGAATCATCTCTTTGCTTCAGGTACGTTCAGCCATAGAGAGCCTTTGTGTAAAACTGGTAATAGAGGTAGCAACAGAGGAACAATTGAGAGCAATGGTGCCTTTGTTGGAGGCAATAGATGTGGAAGATTCTAAAGCAGCGGCAGAAGCTATGTTTGCTTTCCATCACGAATTGGCAGTGATTAGTGGCAATATGTTGCTTCCTCTTATGTATTATTCCTTTAAAACGCAAAGCACTTTGTTGTGGGAACAATCCTGCCGACAGATAGGGATAAAGGAGCATTACGAGCAAAAAAGGCAATTGTATCAAGCCTTATTAAAGCGGGATAAAAGAGAGGCAGAGAGCCTTGTGAGCGAAAGTATTGCCTATGCCGTAAAGCAATTATCATATATGATGCAGTAGAATTTAAAATAGAGCCGGGTGTTGCAAGGGTTAATGCAACACCCGGGTTATTATATTCTCTAGGTTTTCATTTATATTCCGGCTTCTTTCTGAATCAGCTCCATAATAGTAGGTATGGAGTCCATTTGTCCGCTTTGTTCCATGGCATCAAAGTAATTCTGACGGTTTTCATACAGCTCATTTACCTTATCCACTAAGAGGGCGGTAGTCAAATCATCCTCATGCAGGACGATGGAGAAACCTTGACTTTCAAAGGATGCAGCATTCAGAAGCTGGTCTCCGCGGCTACTGGAAGCAGGCAGAGGAATCAGGATATTGGGCTTGCGAAGAGCTAAGAGCTCGCAAATAGCATTAGCACCTGCACGGGAAATCACGATATCCGCCATGGCGAAGATATCCTTCAGTTCCGTCTTTAAGTATTCAAACTGCTTGTATCCGGGAGTGGTCAGCAGGAGATTATCCAGCTTATCCTTGCCACAAAGGTGTACCACCTGATACTTTTCCAAAAGCTGGGGGAGTGCATCCCTTACCGCTTTGTTTACGTTCATGGCGCCTAAGCTGCCGCCGATGACCATGATGACAGGCTTGTTGGCAGTAAAACCACACATTTCCAGTCCTGCCAGCTTGTTGCCCTGTGCCAGTTCTTTACGGATAGGAGTACCGGTGAGTACTGCTTTTTCTTCCGGAAGCATCTTGTAGGTCTCCGGGAAATTGCAGCAGATTTTCTTGGCTACCGGGAAGCAAAGCTTGTTAGCAAGTCCCGGTGTCATGTCCGATTCGTGGATAATGCAGGGAATTTTTAAAGAAGCTGCAGCACGTACCACGGGCACGCTTACAAAGCCGCCCTTGGAAAAGACCACATCCGGGCGATATTCTTTTAAAAACTTACGGGCTTCCGAATAACCCTTAATGACACGGAAGGGGTCTGTCAGGTTTTTCACATCTAAGTAGCGGCGGAATTTGCCGGTAGCAATCCCTACATAAGGGATACCGAAATCCTCCACCAGTCGCTTTTCAATACCATCATAGGAGCCCATATAGGTAATTAAGAATCCGGCTTCCTGTAAAGAGGGTAATAAGGCCAGGTTGGGAGTCACATGTCCAGCAGTGCCGCCTCCGGTTAATACGATTTTTTTCATAATATTCCTCCAAATATGAGATTATTCAGTCATGGATTCCAGGGCTTTTGCCAGTTGATCCGGGCAGGAAGTACTTTTAAAACCGCAGCGGATACCCTTTAAGCGGGAAATGGCTTCTTCTACCGTCATACCCTTTACCAGGGCACTGATGCCCTGCAGATTGCCGTTACAGCCTCCCGTAAATTTCACGGACTCGATTCGGCCGTCCTTTACTTCAACATCTATCGCAGTGGAACAGGTCCCTTTTGTCTGATATCTCATATTTTACCTCCAAATACAATTCTTATCTTTATTATATCAGAGTCTGAGATAGGAAACAATTGCTAAAAATCAATTTCGGGGAAAGATTAAGGGAGGATTCGACGCAGGGCTTGTCGTCAGCTGTCGTTATGTAGAGGGCGATGTCTTAACCATTACGAATATAGCGGAATTCATCGGGGAAAGACGGTCGGGAGGATATTGTAAAAAAAGGGCGGAAAAACTATACTTATGATACAAAATCCAAGGACAGGAAGGGGAAGGACATGTTTTCAATATTTGAACAGGAAAAGGTAGCAGCTTACGGTATGATAATCAGCTTTGTATTAAGTTTGAGTGTACGAATGTTTTTAGGAATGTTATACAGCAGGATGATTATGGAAACGGATAATATGGCGACTACCGGCAACCGCCTTCTGAAACAATGTAAGTTGAAATTCACCCATTGTTATCAGCTAAATAACGGGGTGGCAAATGTGCCTGTTTTTGTGGAGAAATTTCTGACCAGACTCAGCTGGGGGCCGATTTCCTTTGGTGTGCTTTACCATATTTCCGGTCAAATGCTGATGCTATCGGTGATATTTGCCGGAGTAGGTGCCTGTCGGGCCATCGTGGCAGGAAATATGTTTGGAGAAATCCTTCCGTTTTATTTATGTACTCTTTGCAATGTTTATATCTACTTTTCGTTGGCAGCCATCGTGGATGTGAAGCAGAAACGTAAAAACTTAAAAATAAACTTAATTGATTATTTGGAGAACCATCTTTCCAATCGGATGGAGGTAACCCGTGAGGATATCTGCATGCTGTATGGAGAAGGGGAAATGTCAAACAGCCGCAAAATCATTAAAAGCTTGGATATAATGCCCATTGCCGGCTGGCTGGCAGACAAAAACGGAAGAACCTTGCCGGAAGAAGCGGAGGTGCCCCAGCTTCAAAGCCGGGAAAGAGTCTGTGAAATCCGTCCTGCAGTAGGATTGGAAGAGGAAGAGGCGGAAGCCTTGGAAGAATTGTTAAAAGAATTTTTGAGTTTAACTTGAATATTTCCCTGCACTTTGATACACTTATAGCAGTTGGTTCAGAAAACGTTTAAGTGCCTTATTTTAAGGAGCCTCGTGAATGGCTGATAAGGCAGAAAGATAAAATTATTTAGAAAAAGAGAGGTATGTATCATGAGTGCAAAGGTAACATTTGATTATTCCAAAACAGGTGCATTTATTTCAGCAGATGAAGTGGCTTTCATGAAGAAGCTGACTTTGGATGCGAAGGATCTTTTGGTATCCAAAACAGGTGCAGGCAATGATTTCTTAGGATGGATTGATTTGCCCGTAGATTATGACAAGGAAGAGTTTGCACGTATTAAGAAGGCAGCTGCTAAGATTCAGAGCGATTCAGAGGTACTGCTTGTAATCGGTATCGGCGGCTCTTACTTAGGTGCCAGAGCGGCTATGGAATTCCTGGGACACAGCTTTGCCAATGTAGTGGACAAGAGCGTTCGTAAGGCTCCGGAAATTTATTTCTGCGGTAATTCCATCAGCTCTACTTATTTGAAGCATTTGATGGATGTAATCGGGGACAGAGATTTCTCCATCAATATGATTTCCAAGTCAGGTACCACTACCGAGCCTGCTATTGCATTCCGCGTATTTAAGGCACTTCTGGAGAAGAAGTACGGCAAGGAAGAGGCTGCAAAGAGAATTTATGCGACCACCGACAAGGCAAGAGGATCCTTAAAGAACCTGGCTACTGCAGAGGGCTATGAAAGCTTCGTAGTACCGGATGATGTAGGCGGACGTTTCTCCGTACTCACTGCAGTAGGTTTACTTCCCATCGCAGTCAGCGGTGCAGATATTGATAAATTGATGGAAGGTGCAGCAAGCGGACGTAAGCGTGCTTTGGAAGCAGCTTTTGAAGAAAACGACGCATTACAGTATGCAGCACTTCGTAATATCTTACTCCGTAAGGGTAAGACCATTGAAATCCTGGCAAACTATGAACCTGCTGTTCACTATGTTTCTGAGTGGTGGAAGCAGCTTTACGGCGAAAGCGAAGGTAAGGACCAGAAGGGTATCTTCCCTGCAAGCGTGGATTTGACCACCGACTTACATTCTATGGGTCAGTATATCCAGGACGGAGCCAGAATTATTTTTGAAACCGTTATTAACATCGAAAAGTCCAGAGAAGAGATTATCATCGGTGAGGAACCTGTGGATTTGGACGGCTTGAATTATCTGGCAGGTCAGACTGTGGACTTCGTAAACAAGAGTGCTATGAACGGAACCATCCTGGCTCATACCGACGGACAGGTACCCAACTTTGTAATCAATATCCCTGAAGTAAATGAATTCTACTTAGGCGAATTGTTCTACTTCTTCGAGTTTGCCTGCGGTGTCAGCGGCTACTTACTGGGCGTGAATCCTTTCAACCAGCCCGGCGTAGAAAGCTACAAGAAGAACATGTTTGCACTTCTCGGCAAGCCCGGCTATGAAGCACAGAGAGAAGAATTGCTTAAGCGTTTATAGTTATGATTTTAGGAAGTGCCTTGGCAGGGAAGCTGCCAAAGCACTTCTATTCTATTAAATATGAGGCGATTTTCATACAATCGTCGTAATCTGTTGCATTTTACAACTAAGTAAGGCTTTGAGGTGTTACCTATTATGTAATGCACTGTATAAAAGCACAGATTTTCATACTTTGTATGTCATAGGCGGACATACCTGTCCGACAAATGACATACAAAGCAGGGAAAGATGTGTTTTATCCAGTGTGTGAATAATAGGTAACATTTCGAAGCCGTAAATAGGCATTGAAGGAGGAGAAACAGGATGAAAATCGTTTCGCTGGAGCGTAACAGTGCAGGCACAGACATTTCCATGGAGTGCTTTCAGGATTTCGGGGAAGTGATATATTATGGCAATACTACTACTAAGGAGCAGGTGAAGGAGAGGGTGAAAGAGGCAGAGATTATCATCGCCAACAAGTCGCCCCTGAATGAAGAGACCTTGAAGGACGCGCCTAATGTAAAGCTCATCTGCGAGCTGGCTACCGGCTATGACAATGTAGATTTGGCTTACTGCAAGAGCCGCGGTATTACCGTTTGCAATGTGCGGGACTACTGTACCGGTATGGTGGCACAGCACACCATGACCCTGGCACTTTGCTTAAGCCAGAAGCTCTTTCACTATGATGATTACGTGAAGTCCGGAGCTTACAGCGCCCAGGACCGTTTTTCTAATTTTGATGTGCCTTTCTATGAGATGGAAGGCAAGACCTGGGGTATTGTAGGCATGGGTAATATCGGTAAGAAGGTGGCTCAGCTGGCCACTGCTTTTGGCTGTAAAGTGATTTTCCACTCCGTAACCGGCAAGAGCACCTGCACGGATTATCCGCAGGTGGATAAGGACACCCTACTTAAAGAAAGTGACTTTTTGTCCCTGCATTGTCCTTTGAGCGATTTGTCCAGAGGATTTATTGATGCAGGAGCTTTGAAAAAGATGAAAAAGGCCGCCATTCTTATCAATGTAGCAAGAGGCCCTGTGGTAAATAACGCAGATTTGGCAGAAGCTTTGAAGAATGGCGAAATCCTGGCAGCAGGCTTGGATGTCATCGAGGGGGAACCTTTGGAATTAACCAATCCCTTAAGTGAACTGAAGGACAGCAACCAGCTGATTATCACCCCCCATCTTGCTTGGGCCAGCGTGGAAGCCCGCACAAGGTGCGTGGAAGGCGTGTACAAAAATATACAGGCATTCCTGGCCGGCACCCCCACCAATGTGGTGAATCCTTGACAGATGAGTGCTTTGTGGGTAAAGTAGTGGTGTGTGGATTTGTCCGCATATTGCGAGGAAGCTAAAGAAAGAGGATTTGAAATGATTGAGAAGATAAAAGAGCTTTGGAAGAAATATGAGGAGATTATTGTATACTTGATTGTGGGTGGTATTACTACGGTTATTTCCTGGACAGTTATGTTTTTGGTGAGTTATCTGGCTTTTGGGAATCCGCTGCATCCTACCGCAGCACAAAATCTGGTACTTAGTACTGTGAATTGGACTGCCGGAGTAGCCTCTGCATACCCCATGAATCGTATCTGGGTATTCAAAAGTAAGGAAGCTAATTGGGTGAAAGAAGCCATCAAGTTTGTAGGTTCCCGTATTTCTACTTATGTACTGGATTTAGTAGTTCGTCAGATATTTGGATTTTTAGGAGTCAATGTATATGTAACCACGGTAGTGTCAGCTATATTAGTGATTGTCGGAAATTATGTATTAAGCAAATTACTGGTATTTCGGAAGAAATAAATGGAGAGTACTAATATGTTTCGTAAAATTCAAAAGCAAAAATCTTATGACAAGGAAAACTTAAGACCTGTTATACGAGCCAGCATATGCAACGGCGAGCAGGTAGCAGGATTTAAGGATGTGAATACCGGGAAGTTTACGGAAGTGATGCTGATTCGGGATCATAAGGATTTGTATGAGTTTAAAGAGATGTATGGGATAAGGGATGAAGAGATTTCGAAAGAATGGTAGTAGAGATTGAGTGGCGGCAGGGAGTAATCCTTGCCGCTCTTTTATAAAAAAATATTTTTTCAAATTTTTTGTCACCAAATAGATTCTTGCCACACTATATGTGTGAAGGGAGACGAAAGGCATGGATGAAACAAAGAAAATGCAGGAAAAATTGATACAGGAATTTGCGAAGGAATACATGGAGCCGTTGTTTTACTTTTGTTTGAAGAAAACAGGGGACAGTGAGGAGGCGCAGGATTTAACGCAGGATATTGCACTGAATATTCTGACGGCCTTAAACGGCAAGACCGTTCCGGCTAATTTTTCCGCATGGGTTTGGAAAATCGCACGCAACAGGTACAGCGTATGGGCGGACAGGAAGCATAGGAGAGCGGAGTCGGTAACCGGTGCCGATATCGCAGATTATGAAATCGAGGATAAAAATGCAGACATTCTTGAAAGCGTAATTCACAGTGAGCAGCTGGCACTGTTACGGGAAGGACTGGCATTTATCTCCGGAGATTACAGAGATATTGTGGTTGCCTTTTACATTGAAGACCGAAGTGTGCGTGATATTGCCGAAAAATTGTCCCTTTCACAGGATACGGTGAAGCAGAGACTGCACCGTGCGAGAAAAATATTGAAAGAAGGTATGAATATGGCAAGAGAATTTGGAAGATTATCCTTTAAGCCGGAGAATATAACATTTAGCAATAGCGGAAAATTCGGCATGATGAATGAACCATGGGTTTTTTTGAACAGAATACTTTGTAAGAACATTTTATTGGCAGCTTACAGAACACCGTCCACTGCAGAAGAGCTGGCTATTGAGGTGGGCGTGGCTTTACCTTATATGGAAGCGGAATTAAAGGATTTGACAGATGCCACACTACTACGCAAGGTGGGAAATAAATACGAAGCCAATATTATGATAGTCAGTGCTGACGCTCAGGAAAAGATGAATGCACATTTGCAGGGATTGGTACATGAATTGACGGAGCATATCACAAAGTTCATGTCAATATATGCATGGAGAGATGAGTATCAACCCGGATGGCATGGAGGATATCAGTCCGCAGAGGATATGAAATGGACACTACTGCTGCAGGCAGTGGATGATGTGAATAAAGAGATTGGAGCACGTTATAGACAGGAAGAAGGTAATAATCCTCAGATTGGGCCCTGGGGCTATACGATTCGTCCCAATGGTGGAGAGTGGGATGTAGTCGGTATGGAGGAGTGTCCTTGTGAATTACCATCTTACATAGGTCTTCATGGTTGCATGCATGCACAGGATGGTGAAATGCCTAATATACCTTTTGGTGCATATCAGATTTACTATAAAGGAATTGCAGGTAAGAAATCAGATATCATTACATACAATGAAGGCTATGCTTTACAGCAGGTGGTAAATGGCGAAGCAGAAAAAGTAGAAAGTGCACTGCTGGTACGTTTGGAGGAACAGGGTTATCTTGTAAAGAAGGAAGAGAAATATGAACCCACCTTCTTGGTATTATATCCGGACGTACCACCTATCATGGAAGAACATCGGGAGAGCTTGATGAACTTTTATGAATCATATATGAAGGCGGTGGAAGTGGTGGATAGACATTATCAGTACTGCCTGAAGCAGATTTTGGCAGAGATTCCTGAGTTCCTAAAAGAGAACAAGCATCAGCTCAATCATATTGTTAGCAGCTTCTTATCTACGATAAGAGGTGCCGTCCTGGAGGAGGCGATCCGTCAGGGATACCTTACTTATGACGAAGCGAAAGATAATCGTATGTTGGGTGTGTATTTGTATGTTTAATAAGTGAAATTAGTGTTAAAGGGCCGTCCTTCTCAAGGGTATGAGAAGGGCGGCTTTATTATTTTTATAATTTCGTAAAAAACCTCTTGACCTGCTCCTTGGGAGCAGGTTTACAATATGCTTGTAACAAAGAAAGTACTGCTAACTGCGATTGTCGCGGCCGGACAGAGCAGGTTTGCAGGAGGAAATGTTAAGATTTATTGTGAGTATGGAGGATTAAGATATGAACCAAGCGGTAGAGCAGAAATTATATAAAATCAGTGAAGTGGCAAAGATTACAGGGGCATCGCGTAAGGCCCTGCAGGAGTATGATAAGATGGATATGATACATCCTACCACAAAAACGGAGGGGGGATATTGGCTGTATAATGATGATGCGTTAATGGCAGTCAGCGTCATACAGATGTTTTCCATGGTTGGATATTCTCGTAAGGAAATTAAGGAATTTCTTCCTACCGTAACCGGCTTTGACCATTTGGAGGAGCGAAAGGAGAAGCTGGAAGAGGCAATCAAACGCTTAGAAGAAAAGAGGGATAAGATAGAGGGCTTAATCATGATGGCAAATACCATGAAAAACCTAACTTTCCTTCCCAAAGAAGAACTGAAAATGATGTATGATTATAAAGAGGATCGTCGTTTGGGAAAAGAATCCGATAAGGAAAGAATGGAAAAGATTATGGATAACTATACCAAAATGGACGAAGATTTACAGGAGAAAATAAATGAGGTGATGCCGTTAATGACTCCTTTTGTGGGAAAGTTGATGTTACTGGCCTGTTATCAGGAGGAAACACCTGATTCTAGTGTGATACAGGAAAAGGTGGAGGAGGCATTTGTAGAGTGGAAGAAGGGATATACACCATTCATGCGGGCGTTTGGAGAGTTTTCTGAGACGGAAAGCATAGAGGATAAGCCGATTTTCGAGCAATTGCAAGCGTTTCGGGGATATAGTGAAGTGACTTTGGGTGGGCAGGAGCCTTGCCCGCTGGGAGATACTATGGAGACGCAGATCAATCAGAGATACGGTGAAGGTACCGGAGACCGCATCCGTGCAATGCTGGATGCATTTGTGGCGTTAAAAAGCGAGTCCGCGCAATAAAATATACAATGAGGAGAAAAAATCATGAATATGCGATTCATAAACAGATTAAATAAAGTGTGCATAGGTGTAATAGTAGCAGCGGTAGCAACGCTTTTGATAAGCAACTCGTGGGGAGGCCCATCAGATACACTACGCAGAATAGTTGGAATATTTGATTTGATAGCGATGGTCGGTCTGGTTTTCTGTACGGTACGTCTTTATCAATGCGGTATGATGGGCAAAGGAATGTCGCCCGGCAATCTTCCCCTCCCGGAGAAGTCCCGTTTAGACATTTTGAAGGAGCATGGAGAGTACGACCGAAGCCGTCAGGAAAAGCCCTACACCTATGAGTTTCGTATGGGCGGTAAGGTGCCGGCTATCCTGGAAAAGTATGATTACAGTAAGTACTTAGAAGGTGTGGAGCCGGGAACGGATGAGGTGGCCTTTCGGATGCTGGACTTCGTGTGCGACCATTTTCACCATGGGTCAAATGCATGGGCTGCCAATGGTAAACTAACCAAACAGATAAAGCAGTATGAAAAGACGGAGTATGTGACCAATTGCCGCGGCCTGTCTAAATTATTGACTTCCCTATTATTATTGAATGGTATCAAGGCTCGATTTGTGACATGCCGTCCTTATGAGGAACCCTTTAATGACTGTCATGTGGTGGTAGATTGTGTGCTACCTTCCGGAAAACGGATTATGCTGGATCCTACTTACCGGTTATACCTGATGGATAAACAGGGTGAGTATCTGTCCATAGAAGGACTGCGTAAGGCGTTACTTACTGATGAGGAGATTACGTATAATCCCAATGCAGGATACAACGGTGGAACTTTCGGTCCGAAGGATTTGGCGGATTACAGGGATTATATGGCTAAGAATCTGATTCGTATTTCTTCAGGAGTGTTGTTTGCAGACGGTAAGGAAGAGCGGGATGTGCGCCAGGTCATATTGGTACCCAAAGAGTATCCTATTGAAAAATTCAAATATACGGGTAATTTTGTATTTAATGATGAAGCATTTTGGAGAATTTAAAATATGGAAAACCGAATTTGCATCATTTTTTACAAGGCACACAAAATCTACAAATATTTATTGAGAGTTAATAATGAAAAATAAGAGAAGAATTGACAAACTTCATACAATTATATATGCAATACTCATTATGGTTTTGGTTTTTGTTTTTATCAAAACAGATTTGTTAGACATCATTGGTTCCAACACGGACATTCATCTCGGGAAATTCGAGTTTTCCGTTAAATTGAAAATTATTTTGTTCATTATCGCTTTTTATGTAAACGCTTTTTTACATGAAGGAATTCATGTGTTGACGGGGAAAATATTCTTGCCGGATGCAAAGTATTCCATAACGATCATGGGACCAAAGGCGCATGCTACAAGGCATGGTGGAGATCCGACAAGAATTCAGGACCAAATCATAACAATCATGCCCTTTTTAATCTTAAGCGTGATGATGTTCTCCCTGGGACTGGCAGTGAAAGATTTTACCGATTTGCCAATGTATTTTGTGATTTTTAATACTGCCGGAAGTATTTCGGACATTGAATCTTTTTTATTTATGTTTTGTTTCCCCCAAAACCGGAAGCTGAGCGAGATTCGTAAAATGGATACAATGGAAAAAAGTACTCCGTATCATCGTTTTTGGAAGAGATGGCGCGAATTCTTTTATGCATAAAGTATACGTTGTTCAACATTTTTTGTAGTTTTATTTGCCAAGCTTCTCAGCGACGGTTTTCATCTGTTCGGTGGTTAACTGCCAATCCTGTTTGAAATCAATTTCTACGATGCAATCATCATAGCAGAGCAGGAAACGCATTTGCATTTCGTCAGCCAGCATTAGCTGATAAGCTTCATTGGCACCCCAAGGAGCAGTATCTATAGAGATATGCTTTTCCCATCCGCTAACTTCCGGGACGGGACGACCGTAGTTGTGCGCAAAGTCATTAAGTAATGCTTTCTTGCACAGATTATAGAGAAAAGGAGCTTTTATTCTGGTAATGGAATAATCCAGCCTTGGCTGGGTAAGAGCATCCCACCTTGGACGCTGCGTGGCAGCATCTTCTTCTAAAAATATAGATTTATTTTGTGTATGCATTTCATAGGAATATTCGTCATATTCCGTTTCTATCAAATCTTCAATGGTTAGCGGCAGTGTGTCACCATAGACCTCAAAGGTTTGTCCTTTGAATTCGTAGGTATCCACGGGCACTTTCGCCGATGGGGAAGAAAGGACCGTAGCGATTACGAAAAAGATTAATGTAATCGAGAATACAAAAGGAACAACAAGCGATAAAACAAACGTGATATTTCGATTTATTTTTGCCGATAATTTCATTCGCTTCATCCACTTGGATATTCCTAAAATTACTGCCGAAAGACCCAGGACAACAGCAATTGCCAATACTGCAATTAACGACGTCCTGCTGTCGGCAAAGGATAACAAAAGGAAGACAAACATCAATATGAGGAAAACAAGGATAACACATTTCGAACGAGGATGTCCCTTGGTAGCAACAAAGCTACCGTCCCGTTTCGCTGCAAGATTCGCACGCCTGTACCAACTAAAATAGCTTATGATACCGGCAAAAGGTATGGTTAACATCAGAATCCAGCATATTCCCGTGAATAGATTGTTATTGCTGGCAAGGACGCTGATAGGGTCCAAAGAGAAACGCCAGAAGAAAAGTAGTGCCTGCAAGATTCCGCAACCGACGAAAAGATAATAGCTGGGTAACAGAGATTTCTTAACCGAGGTATGGATGGCTTCTACTTCTAAAAGGGCATCCGTTTCAATGGGAGTGGGTTGTTCATCCTCATTATAGAAAATCTGCATTTGGGCATTGGAAGCGGCCAGATGCCAGCCGGTGTGTTCACAAAAATCCTGAAAGGTCAGCTGGGCTTCGGATGGCTCCGGATCAAAGGCAGATGCCTTGGCAAAGTATACAACGGAAAAATGAATTTTCTTCGGTTCGATACGTTTGAATTGCCAACCCAAAGCAGTTATTCTATCCAGCATCCAACCGTTTTCGGCCTGTTTTTCCAAATAGTTCTCTATTCCTGTGCGGTCATAAAAGGAAAAAAGTACAAAGCATCTTTTAAAATCTTTCATGAGTGTTCCTCCCTGTCGAAAATCCTATGATAATCTGCCAATTGTGCGTTTAATCTTTCACACTCTTTGGCAAGCATCTCGCTACCTTTCTCTGTAAGGATGTAGCTTCGCCGCCTGCCCTCTATTTTGGTTTCCCGTATCATTTCTGCATCCAAAAACTGTTCCAGCAGAGTATAAAGAGTACCGGAGCCCACGTTTACCCGTTGGTTTGTCATAGCCGGAACACGGTCCAGTATATCCATGCCGTAGCATTCTTCTTTCAGACAAAGTAATGTATAAAACATTTGCTCGGTTAATGTGTGAAATTTTACTCGTGGCAAATGAGTCACCTTCCTTTCTCGATATTCGAGTATTATAGTTGTATTATATTCTCGATAATCGAGAAAGTCAAGAATAATTTTGGAGCTGCCACAGATTTATGTGGTAGCTCCATGTTTGTATCCGCTTTTTATAATTTCTGCACAAACTCTTTGGTCAGCATTGCGCAATGCTTCGCAGCTTCCCTTTCAAAAGTAGGATAGTCCATCTCTGCGCTGTCATCGGCCTTGTCGGAGATGGCACGGATGATGACGAAGGGGATCTTATTTAAGTAGCAGGTGTGAGCGATGGAAGCGCCTTCCATTTCCGCACAGTCACCTTGGAAATTGGCAATCAGGGCATCCTTCACTTCCTTGCTGGAGATGAACTGGTCGCCGCTGACTACACGGCCCACGATGGCCTGACAGTCAGGAATCACTTCGGTGCAGGTCTCTTTCGCTAAAGCAACCATATATTCGTCTGCGGTGAATTCCCGGGTGCCCAGCTGAGGCACTTCGCCCAATGGATAACCGAAGACACGCACGTCCACATCATGGTGAATCACATCCTTGGAAATCAGGATGTCACCGATATCCAGCTTGGCATTTAAAGAGCCTGCTACGCCGGTATTAATGACATGGGTTACCCCATATAAATCTGCCAGAATCTGGGTACAGATGGCAGCGTTTACCTTGCCGATACCGCAGCGGACGATGACTACATCAGCCTCTCCCAGCTTGCCTTCAAAGAAATCCATATTTGCTCTTGTGGTGGTATTTTCCACGGTCATTTGTGCCTTTAAGCTTTCCACTTCCAGCTCCATGGCACCGATAATTCCGATTTTGCTCATAGTATTCATTTATGGTGCCGGTCAGGCACCAAACTCCTTTACAGCTGATAATGAATTTATTATAGTATTATAGGTAAAGTTTTTCAATGGAAAAAATTTTTAAAAGTTTTTGTAATTTTCTGTAACAAAACGAAACATTACGACATTAACCATATAGAAGCGGCAAGAAAGGAGGCGGTTAAATGAAGGACATGGAACAAATATATCAGGAATATGCCCAAACTGTTTACAAATACCTGTTTAGTAAAACCCATGACCCGGACCTGGCGGAAGAGCTCACCCAGGAAACCTTTTATCAGGCATTAAAGGGCATTGACCGCTTTGATGAAAGCTGTAAGGTATCCACTTGGCTTTGTGCCATAGCCAAGAATCAGTTGCTTGCTTACCGGCGTAAGCACCCCAAGCAGGAAAACATTGAGGATACGGATACTGCCACAGATTCTGTGGAGCAGGACGTGCTTTCAGGACTTGCCCGGGTGGAGCTGATGAAACAGCTGCACTCCTGCCCGGAGCCCTTCCGTGAGGTCATGTATCTTAGGATTTTCGGTAATCTATCCTTTAAGGAAATCGGCGAAATCATGGGGAAGACGGAGAACTGGGCCAGAGTAACCTTTTATCGGGGCAAAGAAAATTTGAAGAAAGGATTGGTGGAATATGAGTAAATTACCATGTGAAGTAGTGAAGGATTTGTTTCCTTCTTATATCGATGAATTAACCGGTGAAGTCACCAACAACTTAATAGAGGAACACACGAACGAGTGCGAGGAATGCAGACAGGCACTGGAGAGTATGAGAAGTCCGGAGGGAGAGCCGGAGAAGCAGTCTCAGAAGAAGGAGATTGATTATCTAAAGAAAACCAGGAAGAAATATCGTAGGAATATCTTTATCACTATAGTGTTGGTTTTGGCACTGGTATTAGGTGGCCTTGGAGTGAAGCAATACTTTATTGGAACCACTTTGCAGAACGAGTATCTAAGCTGTCAGATACAGGTAAAGGACAAAGAGATAACGGCATATTGTGTGGCGGCAGATAACAAGAAATTGATTTCAGACATTGAATTTAAGGAAAAGGATGGGGTAATAACCATAGCCTGCAAGAGCGTGGACAATAATCCTTTCTTTGACAGTGTTTCCAAAGAAACTTATGTGGCTGAGAATGAAATTAAGGAAGTCAGAATGGGGGACTGCATTCTTTGGGCTGACGGAGAATATATTTCCACTTTGGCTTCTGAATTATTTAAAACCAGACATGCCAATGTAAGAGATACCAAAGCAAATCTGGACACCACCACGGCATTGCGCTTGAGTAGCGTATTCCCCGGCTATAAGTGCACAGTACAGAAAAGTGAAGAACCCTATGGTTTGCATTTTCAGAATGGGGAACAACCGGGCAACATAAAGTCATTAGAGAAAGACGCTTTGGAACCTTGTGCTTATATATTATTGGCGTTGATAGAGGATTTGGGAGAGGTAACCTATGAATTCACCCATAGGGGAGAGCCTGTGACATTGACTTATACTTCAGAAATGGCGACAAAGAATGTAGGTAAGGATATCAAGCTTGTAGGAGAAAATATAGCGGAGTTAGAAAAGCTGGTAAGATATGCTCCAACTGTTGCAAACTATTTCTATTGGGAAAGCATTACTGAAGGGGATGCTGAAATTGAATATGAGACGCCGGAATTCATAGATATAGATATCGTCAATAATACTGGTGAGGAACTTTGGGCCATTGGAATGACATATTATTCTGATAGGGGCGAGGAACTTTTTTCAGGAGAGTCATACTTTTATCCGGATGTTTTTGATGAGTTTGATATTCCCTTTATGATGCATGTGCAGGATCCATATATCAGTTTATATAAAGGTGAGTCCTTTGATTTGAAACTGACAATAAATGATTCGGACAATGTGACCTATAGCACCGGGGAAAGATTAACCTTCCCTATGGATTTTGATACAAAGTATGAGCTTGAATTATCAGGTAATGCAGCGGAAGGATATCATGTAACATTGAAATAAGAGGGGTCGGAGAAAGATTAAATAGATGAAAAATGTAACCGCCATTCGCTTTCCAAAGCGAGTGGCGGTTTTGAGTGTTTTATTCCGGATAAACCAGTCTGTCCTCTTTGATATCATAAAGTACATTGTTGAGATACTTCTTAGCCAGCCAGTTGGCCATGGGCAGGTTCATATCTAAATAATTGCCACAATCCTTGGCAGATGCGCCGGGTACTTCATCCTTAAAATCACGGATGAATTCAAACATTTCCACCATCAGGGGTACGATATCGGCAGAGCTCAAATCTCCTGCCAGCAGCAGATAAAAGCCGGTACGGCAACCCATGGGACCGAAGTATACGGTTTTCTCCTTGTACTGAGGGTGATTGCGCAGATAAGTAGCCGCCAGATGCTCGATGGTGTGCATCTCTGCGGTGTTCATCACCGGCTCCTCATTGGGACTGGTCATACGCAAATCAAAGGTGGTGATGGTTTCTGCACCGATCTGGTCCTTGCGGGATACATATACTCCCGGCTGTAACTTAATATGGTCAATTGTGAAGCTTGCGATTTTTTCCATGGTATTGGGTCCTTTCTTGGGGGATTTATGAATGATTACGAAAGTGGGAGAGCAGGGGTCGGATAATGTTCCAACGCAAGGCTCTTGCAAAACGTCAGCCCTTAGCGAGGTATTAGGCGAAACTTGTTTCGCCACGAGCTTAGTGCTGCTACGTTTTGGATGAAGCGAAGAAGAGAACGTCCGGCGACGTTCTCTAAAAGAATTGCTTCGCAATTCTTTTGGCACACACTACTATGCTCGCACAACCTTAATAACACAAGAAGGGTCTAAGTGGAATATTATCCGACCCCTGCTCTCCCACTTTCGTAACCAAGTACAGTATACCACATCTATAGAGAAAAGTGTTCAAAAAAATCGTTTGATCGCTGAGAAGTGGATTGTAAGTTTAGTAAGTAAGCGATGACCTCAGCGGAAGCATCTTGTAAATGGTCGATTAGGGCAGGGATGTGGGCCGTTTCGAAGGCGCCGGCCTGCTCTAAAATTTGGATGTAGACCGGTTCGTCTTGGCAGTACCCGGGTAAAAGATCCCATGTGATGGTATGTTCCTCTGCTTTTGCGCCCCAGGGCATATGGTCTGCCAGATAAGCCTGCAAAAGTTCCCTCAAATGTTCGGTCAGATGCATGGAATAACGCAGGCGCTTAAAAGCCAAAGTCAGCTTGCCGGTGCGTTTCTTTTTTAAGAATAAGGGCAGCTGGGTGCTGTATACGTCGTCATCATTGAACCAGCCGTAGAAAACCGGTTCGAAGCCGTGATTGTCTTCCAAGGTCAGGAATTCTTCCAAGGCAGTATCGAAATCAGCCAGCCAAGCCTTGTGGGTATCGCAGCTACCTGCCAAATGGGGCTGCAATAAATCCGTATTCTTTAGGATGGTTACGGCGGCGCCCAGCATCTCCGAAAGTCCTTCTTTGCCGGAAGTATCATTCATGATGTGAATCCGCTGCAGATTTTCACAATCTAAAAATACCTTTTTGCCTAGAGTGATATTGCGTGCCGGAAGATATAGGTCTGTCAGATTATGCATATGGGCAAAGGCCCAGTCGCCGATGCTTTCAAGGGTCATGGGCAGTTTCAGGCTTTCAATGGTTTTGCAGCTTAGGAAAGCTTTGGGTGCTATATGTAAATACGGCTCTTCCGCCAGGGAAACAAAGGCTTC
Source organism: Lachnospiraceae bacterium (assembly GCA_017520425.1). Lineage (GTDB taxonomy): Bacteria > Bacillota > Clostridia > Lachnospirales > Lachnospiraceae > Acetatifactor. The sequence goes on from JAFXFO010000017.1 coordinate 115,045, forward strand.
CCGGCCGGTGTATTTTTCGTAGGTCATAAAGGATACGCTCCTGAATGGTAGTCAAGATATTAGTAATAAGCTGATTGTATACAGCGGGTGAATGCTTGTCAATAAAAAGGTGGAAGCGATTTGACAGCTGAAATTAACAATGCTATGATAGGGCAGAAGCTATGAAAAGAAAGACATAAGCTAAGGAATAGAAGCAAGGGAGCATTAAGATGGAATTAATGAAAGGCAGACCCGCAGATTGTACCGGCAGGCTGGAAAGAGAAGTGGCAGTATATGATTTGCTGGATGAATTAGGAATCGAATATATGAGAGTGGACCATGAGGAGGCCAATACCATGGAGGCTTGTGAGGCGATAGATGGTGCACTGGGTACCGCTATGTGCAAAAACCTGTTCCTCTGTAATCGCCAGAAGACCGACTTTTACCTGCTGATGATGCCGGGGGACAAGCCTTTTAAGACCAAGGATTTGTCACAGCAGATTGGCAGTGCCAGACTGTCCTTTGCAGAGGCGGAGTTTATGGAGGAGTATTTGAATATTCTGCCGGGCTCGGTTTCGGTTATGGGACTGATGAATGATAAGGAGCACCATGTGCAGCTTCTGGTAGATAAGGAAGTGATGGAAGGAGAGGCCGTGGGTTGTCACCCTTGTGTGAATACCTCCAGCTTACGCTTAAGTATGACGGACTTACGGGAGAAATTTCTGCCTGCCGTGGCACATAAGCCTATTATGGTGGAGTTGCCGAGATACGCAGAACAATAACCCTGCGAATTCCGTAAGAAACTTGTCGGATAATCTTGAAATTTTCAGACAAAAAAGGTATAATTATCATAACTTAATTTCGATAAAGTAATATATTACATAGGAGGGTTTACGAAATGGGTAAGTTTGTTGTAAAAGAGACAAAGACCGGTATTAAGTTTGATTTAAAGGCAGGCAATGGCGAAGTGATTGCTACTTCTGAAGTATATTCTTCTAAGAGCGGTTGCATGAACGGTATCGAATCTGTTAAGAAGAATTCTGTAGCAGCAGCTATCGAAGATCAGACTGTAGAAGGATTTGCTACTGAGAAGAATCCTAAGTTTGAAGTTTATACTGACAAGGCTGGCGAATTCAGATTCCGCTTAAAGGCTTCCAATGGTCAGATTATCGCTACCGGCGAAGGCTACAAGTCAAAGTCAGGCTGCATGAACGGTATTGAATCCGTAAAGAAGAACGCACCTGATGCAGAGGTTGTTGAAGCAGAATAATAAGTGATTATGAAGGCTCCTTGCATAAGGCAGGGAGCCTTTTTTTGAGGAATGTAACATGCTTTACTTATCAAGTTTTCAGTTTCCGGATATTGAGGAAGAATATGATTTTATGTTTCGTATGAAGCGGACCTGCTATGATACGGTCTACCCATTTCAGATTCTCTCCAAGCATGGACTTAGGAGGTTGGACTTCGAACCGGTGACTATTTTGTACGGCGGCAATGGTTCCGGCAAGACCACGGCACTGAATGTTATAGCAGAAAAGTTGGGACTACAAAGGGACAGCTTGTACAATCGCAGCAACTTTTTTGAAGATTACACCCGTATGTGCCGGGTTGATACAGAGAATAAAATACCTCGGGAAAGTGCGATTATCACCAGTGATGATGTGTTTGACTTTATGTTAAATCTGCGTAGTATGAACGAGGGCATCAATCAAAAGCGGGAGGAGCTTTTTGAGGAGTATCAGGAGCTGAAGCATAAGAGCTTCCGGATGAATTCCCTGGAGGATTATGACCAATTAAAACGGGTCATCAGTGCCCGCAGCAAGACCCAGTCTAAGTTCGTACGTGCGAACCTGGCAGACAATGTGCGGGAGCATTCCAACGGAGAAAGTGCCTTTTTGTATTTCGGAGAGAAGATAAAGGAGAATGCCCTATATCTGTTGGACGAGCCGGAAAACAGTCTGTCACCGGCAAAACAACAGGAGTTACTTAAATTTCTGGAGGATTCGGCCCGGTTTTTCGGATGTCAGTTTGTGATAGCAACCCACTCGCCTTTCTTACTATCCATGCGTGGTGCCAAGATTTATGATTTGGATGAGGAGCCGGTGGATGTGAAGCGATGGACGGAACTGAAAAATGTGAGGGAATATTATGAATTTTTCATGAGCCATGAGAGCGAGTTTTAGTAGACTTATTAGGAGATTTGGTAGTAAAATAGATAGGAAAGCAGTTGGCCGTAAAGGGGTGACGGCAAAGTCATTAATCAGAAATAAGAAAGATATGAGGAGGAACAACATGTCAACAAATTATGAAGCACCAAAGGGATATGATGAAGTACAGGATGGGGTAAGATACAGTGAAATACAGGTGATTGAATACCCTTCCAAAACCACAGGAACTGTACGTAAGGCAAATTTACTTTTGCCCTTAGACTATACACCGGAAAAGAAGTACCCGGTTCTTTATCTGCTCCACGGTATCGGAGGCGATCACAATGAGTGGTTGGGCGGCGATCCTGCTACCGTAATGAGCAATCTGTGGGCCAAGGGAGAAGCTAAGGACATGATTGTGGTAATCCCCAATGTTCGTGCCAGAGCCAATGATGAGGGCAATCCGGCGGATATCTTTACCCCCAATCATTTTAAGGCATTTGACAACTTTATTAACGACTTAACAAACGATTTGAAACCGTACATAGAAGCAAATTATTCTGTAGCAGAGGGCAGAGAAAATACCGCTATCGCAGGACTTTCCATGGGTGGACGTACCTCTCTGTATATCGGCTTCACTTTGCCTGAGACCTATGGTTATATCGGAGCTTTCTGTCCTGCTCCCGGAGTTTTAAGCTACAGCAATATTATGAATGCGGAGGACGGACTCTTTACCCGTGAAAACTTCACCCTTCCCAAGGAGCTGAAGACCTTGGTAATGATTGTGGAGGGAGCTACCGATGAAGTTGTAAAGATTTGGCCTTCAACCTACCATCAGGCATTGGTGGACAATGATGTGGACCATATCTATTATGTAACCGAAGGCGGCCACGATTTCACGGTTTGGAAGCATGGCTTGTACAATTTTGCAAAGAGGATATTCTAGTGACTTAAGGGATGCAAAGGAGCATGGAGGTGTATAGGGGATGTTACAAAAGAAGGAAAAAGGGGAAATAACAGAAGCAAAAGCAAAGGTTTTGGCAAAGATATTACTGGCGGTATTTTTCATGGTACTTTCCATTTTTGTGTTGGCATATGAGGTGCCGCGAACCAAGTATGTGCAATCTACGGTGGAAAGTCTGGAAACCAGCAGGACCAAGATTATGGAGTTTTCCGGTGCAACCATTGCTACTTCTCTGGCGATTACGGCACTACCGGATGATTTTGGTACACCTTTGGCTGATACACTGGCGGATATGAATATGTATTTTATATTTATCTTTGCGGTTCTCTTCGTGGAGAAGCTATTGGTAGTGGAAGGGGTGAAATTCTCCTTTGCGTGGATAATACCCATTGCCTTGGGGCTTTACATATTGGGCACATTGATTACCAAGGATTCCATAAAATTGTTCGCGAAAAAGCTTTTAATCTTCGGAATGGCGGTAGTTTTTGTGATTCCGGTGAGTACCCATTTTACGGAAAAAGTGTGTGCGGATTATCTGGTTTATGTGGATGATACTATTGCGGAAGCCAATGACGGAGCTCAAAAGGTCAATGAAATCATGGCTACTGAAGAGGAGGAAACCACCATTTTTGATAAATTATCCGCCGCTTTCAAGACTGCCATGAGCGGTATGAATGACTTGATGGAATATTTTGAAAATGTAATAAAGAAATTTATCAATTCCATCGCCATTATGCTGGTAACAAGCTTTGTAATGCCGTTATTTATATTAATCATTTTCCGATGGTTAATTAAAGAGTTGTTCTCGTTGAATTTATCCCTTCCTCAGGTGAAGATTTTGCTTCCGGGGAAAAACAAAGGAGAGAAAGCAGCTTCTGACCTGCCGCAAAAGGAGGAAGCGTAATGAAGAAGAAAATATTGATTGGTGCTTCCGCACTTTTGTTACTGGCCAGTCTGGTGATCCTGATTTGGGGGATTTGTAATCGTCGTACTTTGTTTCAGGAGCCCTATGATGACGGAGTGACGCAGGTTGATTTGAATACCATTTATCTGGGAGACAGTGGAGTAGAGGTAAATTTTGCAGAGGTCCTGTTGGGGAAGCAGAACGAGACCAGAAAGCTGATTGTCAGTACCCAGGAAGCCTCCATATCCATAGAGCTTACGGATAGCCTGATTAATAAGCTGGACTTTGATTTCCTGAAGAAGACCCAAAAGATCAGCTATACGGGAAAAGGTTATTTTGTGGTGGATTTGGACAACCTGAATGCAGGTAGCATCGTACAGGATAATGAAAAGAAGATCGTCACTATTCGAATCAGACATGCCTATTTGCAGGCATTGGAGATTGACCCCAACCAAATCGTAGTGGGGGATGTGAGAGAAACCTTGCTGGCAAGAGGAGATATCAAGATATCCATGGCTGACTATAAGGAAATCGAAAAGGAAATAGTCAAGCGTATGAGAGCGAAATTCGATACCTCCGAGCAGGGGCAGATAGCAGATGCTACTGCACTGCAGATGGTGAAGGAGATTTATGAGCCTGTGATTAAGGCCATTGATAATGATTTTAGTGTGGTTGTGGAGTTTAGGTAGCATAGGTGTATGGGAGGTTAATCATGAAGTACAAATTATTACTAGCAGGAAAAAATCAGGTGATTATTGATGATTTCTTTTATGTTATGAATGAAGAGTTTGAATGTGTTACTACGTCCATTCGAGGAAATGATGTGGTCAATCATATCAGGTATTTTCAGCCGGATGCTTTTGTGTATTGTATTACACAGGAAAACCGGGAAAGTATAACGAAGCTGATTACGGCATTGGAAAGTGTGGAGCGAAAGAAACTGAATTTGATACTGATTGGGGATAGTGCTTCCTGCGGTGAGTTCATACAGATAAAGCCTGAATTGGTTAGTCTTACCCTGTTGAAGCCTATAACAGCCGGCACAATTAAGCAACAGATTACCAAGTTTTTAAGTGAGAAAAAAGCAGAGGAAGAAGCACAGGAGTTGTTGAAAAAGGCAGAGGCAGAAAAACTGCAGGCTAATGAGCCGGAACCTTTGAAGCATGTATTAGTCATTGATGACGACCCCATTATGCTTAGACTGATTAAGGAAGAATTGAAGGAGCATTATAACGTAGCCACGGCTATCAGCGGTAAGATTGCACTGAATTTCCTGCAGAAAAAGAAAACCGATCTGATTTTACTGGATTACGAAATGCCGGAAGAAAACGGTCCTGCCGTTTTGGAAAAAATACGTAAATCAGAAGAATTAAGAAATATACCGGTAGTCTTTTTAACCGGAATCAATGATAGAGAAAAAATCAAGCAGGTTTTATCATTGAAGCCCCAGGGATATTTATTGAAACCGATTGAACATGATAAGCTGATTCAGACCATACAGCAGGTTATCGGATAAGCGGAGGGAATACATATGGCAGAGGAAGATTTAAGATTAACAGACCTGATAAGTGTTGATACATTACAGCTGATTCAAGATACCTTTTGTGATATGTGTAACATTGCTATAGGAATCACGGATGAGAATGGTGTAATGGTTACGGAAGGAGCCATGGCATCGGACTTCTGTCAGAATTATAATAAAAAATCACCCATTGGCAGGAAACGTTGTGAGCAATGTGACAAGTATGGTGGGGAATTGGCCTTGGAAAAGGGAATGTCGGTAACCTATCACTGTCATGCAGGATTGGTGGATTTTGCCGCGCCTATTATGGCACATGGCAAGAAAATAGGACATATTAATGGTGGGCAGGTTCGCACAGAAGAGCTGGATGAAAGGAAATTACGTCAAATAGCGAAAGAGATTGAGGTGGATCCTGATGGTTATGTGGAAGCTGCCAAGAAGATTCGTTATATAGAGAGGGATGAATTAGAGAAAGTTACAGGCTTTTTATATCAAATGTCCGGAATTATTTCAGAGATGGCATACGATCGGTATTCTCTGATTCAGGCCTATGAAGAGGTAGAGCGGGCGGCACAGATGAAGTCGGACTTTCTGGCTAATATGAGTCATGAAATCAGAACGCCCATGAATGCAGTAATCGGTATGGCTGAGATGGCTCTCAGAGAGGATTTGCCTTCTGCTGCAAGAGGGTATGTGAGTCAGATTATTTCTTCCGGAAAGACGCTGTTAACCATTATCAATGATATTCTGGATTTTTCAAAAATAGATGCCGGTAGAATGGATATTGAGGAAGAAGAATACGAGCCCATGTCTTTGGTAAATGACGTGGCGAATATTGTAAATACCCGAATTGGTGAAAAGGATGTAGAACTGATTCTGGATATTGCACCGAATTTACCGCGCAAGCTACTGGGAGATATTAACCGATTAAAGCAGGTCATTATAAATCTGGCAAATAATGCTGTGAAGTTTACACGAAAAGGTCAGGTGGTGCTGAAGGTAGGATTTCGGAAGATATTGAAGGACGAAATCCGACTGGAAATCTCCGTACAGGATACGGGAATCGGTATCAAAGAGGAAGATATGCAAAGGCTGTTTGAAGCATTTCAGCAGTTAGACAGCAAGCGCAATCGTAATATCGAAGGCACCGGTTTGGGACTGGCTATATCTCATAGAATCGTTTCTCTTATGGGTGGCGAAATCTGGGTAGAAAGTGAGTATGAAAAGGGTAGTACCTTTTCGTTCTGGATTCCCCAAAAGATTTTTGATGAGAAGCCTTCTATCGTGGTAAAAGAGAAGGAGAACATATCGGCAGCAGGACTGGTTGCTAACGGATTTTTAAGAACTCATATAGAGAAAGATATGGGTTATCTGGGAATTCCTTATTTTTCATTGGAGTCAGAGGAGGATTTGGAGATTATTGCAGAGAAAAACATACCATACTTCTTTGTGGGACAGGGTATGTTTTCACCTAAGGTAGAAGAGTTTGTAAAGAAGCATCCGGAAATCAAAACCATTTTGATGATTGATTTTAGAAATACGGTTAAGCTGAATATCAGCAATCTGATGATTGTAAAGAAGCCGGTGTATGTATTAAATATCGCTTCCATACTGAATGGTGAAGATGTGAATACCGGATTCGGGTGTTCCGGTAACGATAATTTTGACTTTATAGCGCCGGAAGCAGAAGTATTGATTGTAGATGATAATGCCATCAATCTGACGGTAGCAGAAGGCTTGCTGGAACCCTTGCGCATGAAGATATCTACGGCCACCAGCGGAAAAGAAGCAGTAGAAATGATTTCAGAGAAGATGTATGATTTGATTTTCATGGATCATATGATGCCGGAAATCGATGGTGTGGAAACCACTCATATCATTCGACGGTTCCATAGAGAGTATGATGATGTACCTATCATAGCTTTAACAGCCAATGCCGTAAGCGGTACCAAGGAAATGTTTATCCGAGAGGGTATGAATGATTTTGTGGCAAAGCCGATTGAAATGCGAACCATACTTTCCAAGCTGAAGACTTGGTTGCCTAAGCATAAGATTAAGAAGGTTTATGAAGAAGCAAATGAAGAAACCGGTCAGCAGGAAATAAAAGCGGTTTTAATCGATGGTTTAGATACGGAAGCAGCCATGAGACTTCTTGGAACGGAGAAGCTGTTTTGGGCTGTATTAAAGGACTATTATCAGGTGATTGAAAAGAAAGCAAAGCTGATTAAGCAGCTGGAGGAGGCTGAGGATTGGCACGGCTATACCATCGAAGTACATGCCCTGAAAAGTGCCTCCAAGCAGATAGGTGCTATGGAGTTGTCTGAAAAAGCCGCTCGTTTGGAGAAGGCAGGAAACGAAGAGGACGGAGAGCTGATTCATCAAAGTACCGATGAAATGCTTAATCTGTATCTGAGTTATCTGGAAATCCTGAGGCCTTATTTCCCGGAGGAAAATAAGGAGGTAGAGCCCAGTAAAATCATGTCACATCCGGAGCTTATGGGATACTTTGACAATATCCGTACCGCTATTGAAGAATTGGATTTTGATGCCATGGAGTATGTACTGGAGGTTATGTCAGAGTATAAATATGAGGGACAGCACGCAGAGTATTTTGTACAGCTGAAAGAAGCTGTGGCCGAATATGATGTGGATAAATGTGAAGAAGTGATGCAGATGTGGGAAAAAGCGAGTTGCTGATAGTTCGCTGAAAACAATACAAAGAAACCGGCATGGCTCGGTCATATATATCCTATTTGGACACGCTCTCGCTTGGATGAATTACGTAGCGGACACTAAGCTCGTGACGAAGCAAGCTTCGTCTTACTACCTCGCTAAGTGCCGACGAATTCATACAGTCCTGCATTAGGATATATATCGGCCCGGACCATGCCGGTTTCTGTATATTAATGGACTTGATACAACACCACATCCCCACTCTCGAACGCCGGTGTGAACATTGCCTGCAGTGCTTCTTCATTCACTGCGTAGGAGCTGCGTTCGAAGCTACTGACCAAGACATAGTCCACAGCATATTCTTCAAACAGGTGCAGGCCGGAAACAGGGTATTCATACATTTGGCGGACCTGTTCTTTGCGCTCCGTGGTGTCCACACCATGGTAGTACAGGAAGGTGTCTGCTCCGCAGACCAGATTGCGGCCGGTCAGGGAGGCAATCTCATTGTTGTGACGGGTGTTGGTCAGAATCACCGCATCCGGTGCAGTGTTTTCTTCGATGTATTTGGCCAGTTCCACATATTGGGTTCCGTACAGCTGGTACTCGGATACCGCTTCCCTGCCCAGAGTAAGAATGCCGGACAGCAGGGAGAAAAACAACACACACCCTGCCAACAATCTGGCACCACCTAAATCTTTTACTTTTCTATAGAGTTCCATGCTGTAATCCGCAGCAATCACACATAAGAATAAATAGGCAATATAGAGTAATTTGTTATTATCGTACACATTGGGCTGGAATACCATCAGCTCTATGACAAACCAGATGACTGCCACAGGCATAGTCAGAGCGGAAGCCACCTTTCGGCGGGCACAGATGCCGGCCAGTCCTAAGAGCAAGGGCAGTCCTAAATTTTTCAGATAAAACCAAGGGTAGAAGTCCCCCTGATTGCCCCAGTTAAAATGTCCACGCAGCATATTGGCATTGCCGATCACATGGCCGAAGGTCCAGAACAGCAGCTGGGGAAGGGCCAGTAGCAATACGCATCCCAGATAAATGCCCCAGGTTTGTAGGATGTGCTTCCAACCGCCAGCGGTGATATGGCATATGAGCAGATAGGCTCCGTAAAAGACGCAGGCGACGATGCCCATTACGCAGAAAATCAGCAAATCCTTCTCATGAATCTGTCCCTTTTTCAGCCAGCTTTGCAACAGACACATGGCAACAACAAAGGCTAACAGAAGCAAGCCTGTGGGAAGAGGGTGTCGGGTTTCGCCGGCTTGACTGTTATGAAGATAAGTCAGAAGCCAGGCAGCACTGACCAGTCCCATACCTAAAAAGGAATGGGTGTGTATCATGGGTAAGGCACTGACCAGAATGCCTGCGGGCAGGAAATACTCTTTTCTTTCCTGAAAAACTGCCTTGTATAAAAGCCAGATGGCCGGGAACAGTACTGCATAGCCAAATAAGGTGGCACGTTGGGGCAGGAACATGTCCGCGATCACATTGACCCAGCGGATATTGTGTTCTACCAGATTGGTGGGTGTGGTATAAAAGCCGGTGAAAATATCCTTTAGAGTATAGCCGCCCTCCCGGCTCCAATTGATAAAGTAAAAGAAGCCCAGGCCGCCGTTTAGGAAAAAGAACAGGTAGGTCAGCAGAGCCTTGGCCCTGGAACGAAGCAGGGTTTGAGCCAGCAGAAAAACACTGCCCAATATCTGTCCAAAGGCTGCAATCATGGGCAAGATATAAGCATAGCGTAAGGATGCCCCCATCAAATAAATGCCGGAGGAAATACTGTCGGATAAAAAGGGATAGGACAGTCTGGCACCGGGAAACAGGGAGTATTCCGGTGGGAAAGTCCCCTGAACCGCGATACTGGTAATAAAGCCCAGATGCATATTCATATCCCCGTAGGTACATTGGCCCGTCAGCATGGCGCCGTTTTCTGCCAAAGGTATGGTATGAGTATTCAGCAGGTACACCCAAAATAACATGGTAATGCCTGCACCCATGAGAAATACCTTATGGTAGGAAAGCTGTCCAATCAAGGTGCGCAGAGTGGGATTACCGGACCTGTCCCCACGCAGGCTCCAAAATAAAAGAGGTAAGCCTGCCACCAATGCCAGCATATGGGCCAGGATGGAAAAGTCAAAGAAAAATGCAAAAAGCACCGGTATCCATTGCAATAGCACCGAACCGGTCACGCTTCCCAGCAAAGCCTTGGTAAGAGGGCTTTCTTTTTTTAGTATTTTCGACATCACGAAAATGCCCACTATTTGAAAATATAAAAAATAAAGGGTACCCAACAGATTCCCCAGAGTACTGCCAAACATAATATGCCTCCTGTATCGCATGGCAGTATGCGCCATGCACGTTGAAAAGAATAGGGATAGGCTTAGTATACCACCGGTGAGGGGAAAAAGACAGTGAAAAATAGGGGAGCTTAAAAAAGTCTTAAAGAATTTTAAAGGTATCTTAAAACACATTTGAGGAAGAATGCGTTATTATCTTATTTGTAGAGAAAGAACTTTGCAGAAAGGATGAGAAGAAGTGATAAGAGGAAAAAGAATTTACTTATTATGGATAATCGGCTTGCTTTTACTTGGGTTAACAGCATGCGGAAAGAAGGAGAAAACAGATAATCAGGGAGGGGGGCAGCTTACTTCTGTTCTGAGCGGGGAGTACGTATACGTTCCCAATTTTGCCGCTCTTAAGGATACGGAGGGAAAGACCTTCTTAAGTCATAGCTTAGTAAAGGGGGATACCCTTTATTATAGTCTGATGAGCTACTATGATTTGGTCACCATGAAGTATGACACGCAGTTTATAAAGATGGATAGGAATACCCCCGGGCAAGGGGAACTGCTACAGTTAGAGGAGCCACAGGCGGACGGATATGAAGCCAATGTGAGCTGTTTTCAGGTGGATCAGGAGGGCAATCTTTATGTGGCTTATTATCTGACCCCTCCTTATGTAGAGGGAAAGCCCTATGATTACGATGATTTCACGACGTATATTGTAAAGTATGACAACAAGCAGCAAAAGGTTTATGAGAAGGACCTGAAGAAGGGGCTTGCGGATGAAAACAATGGTTATATTTCCGCTATGGTGATAGGTGAGGATGGGCGTATATTGGCTTCTTCCTATGATGCTATCTATGTATTAAAGAAGAATGGAGACCTGCAAGCCACTATTCGCACGCAGACGAGACAGATTAACGATATGTTTACTACGGTGGATGGTAAAGTGTTCTGTCTCCTTTACAACAGTACTGGCAAAAAGATGGAGCTGGCTGAGGTGGATACGAAGAAGAAAAGCTTGGGAGAAGTTTATCAGAATCTGCCGGAAGGAATCTTGAGGGTCAGCGGAGGTGCTCAGGGGAAATTACTGGTTATGGACAACAGTTACTTATATGAGTACGACTTGGCCACCGGGCAGGCGGTCCCCGTGGTAAGCTGGATGGACTGCTATTTAAACAGTAATGGCATCAATCATTTTACCATGCTGGAGGACGGGAATATTCTATTGACTTATGCGGACCATTCAAACGATACCAAGGAAGTGGTAAAGCTGACCAAAACAAAAGCCTCTGAGTTACCGCAAAAGGAGCAGTTGGTACTGGCCTCCCTTTATGATGCCAATCAAAATCAGGAGCTTCAGAATGCTATTATGGAGTTTAACAGAACAAGTACCCAATATAAGATTGTCTATAAATCCTATATTGACCCAAACATGGGCCGGACGGAAAATACCATTCCGGACGCAAAGTCGCTGATGCATGCGGATTTGCTGAGTGACAATCCGCCGGATCTTATAGATTTGTCCTATGGTAGAATCGGGGATTTGGAGAGAGCCGGTATTTTGGAGGATTTGACGCCTTATCTGGAAAAAAGTCAGGTGATTAAGAAGGAGGACTTTGTACCCTCTGTTTTACAGGCCTATACCTACGGCGGAAAGCAAGTCACCATACCCGGAAGCTTCCGTTTGAATACCCTGATAGGGAAAAAGGCTTTGGTGGGTGATACACCCGGATGGACTTTAGAGGATATGATGCAGCTGGCAGAGCAGTATCCGGATGCCCGGCTGATGGAGATGATGACACCGGAGATGAACCTGGAGATGTGTTTGCAATATAACAGTAGCTTCTTTGTGGATTATGAAACAGGGACCTGTCGTTTTGACAGTCCGGAATTTATCAGAGTGCTGGAGTTTGCCCGTGCATTTGAGAACTATCCCAATCCATCCTACAGCCTGCCTACTCAGCTACGTCAGAACAAGGTGTTGCTAAAAACCTTGAGTATCTACAGCGTGCAGGAATACCAGATGTATCAGCTGATGTTGGAAGAGCCTGCAGTCTGCATCGGATATCCTATGGTGGATGGTAGTAACGGAGTATTTATAGAAGCGGCTGAAATGTACGGTATTACGGCTAAGAGTGAACATAAGGATGGGGCATGGGCTTTTATCGAAAAGAATCTAAGCAATCAAGGAGTTGGGGATGGCTATACCTGGGGCTTTCCGACCCGCGTGGATGAACTGGAGGAGGTTTTCGAAGAAGCACAAAGGCCCAAATACATAGAGGACGAAAACGGACAGCTGCAGGAAGTTCCCAAAACCACAGCCGCATTTGCTGACTGGGAGGCTGAAATCTATCCTGCAGAGAAAGAGCAGATAGAGGTGCTCAGAAAGCTCATAGCAGAAGCCAAGCCGTTAAATGATGATGATGCGGAAATCCTGAAAATCATAAAGGAGGAGGCACAGGCTTATTTTGTCGGACAAAAAACCGCAGAGGATGTGGCAAAGATTATACAGAGCAGGGTATCCATTTTTGTAAGTGAAAACGGATAAAATAAATAATTTAATGTTTTGCATTAAAAAGTTGTTGACAATGGTAAAAAGTGGTGTTATAGTACAATTAACGATAAACATTAAAAACTTATTTTTTGTCGTTCGCTTTCTTGCAAGAGTGTTATGGAAACTAAGAATACAACAACAGAAATGGAGAACAGAATTATGAAAGAACAGGCAGTTTCAAAAATTAACAAGATGGGTAAGATTAGTAATGTAGTAGTAACCATTTGTAAGGTTTGCATCATTATCGGAATCGTGATTTTCGGTTTGGCGGGAGCCGGTTGCACTCTGATACCCGACGGAACCATGCGTGTGGTATCCTCAGAGAAGGTAGCAGTAGAGCTGGAATATGATAAGTTCGGTGCCGGAATGGAGGAATCAGAAATTCTGGAGTTGGTAAATGGTACTTTAGATGGGTTACTTATCAATAACAAGGAAGTTGTGGTAGAAGAGGTAGACATTACAGGAAACAAGATGAATGTTACTCAGGAAGCCCGGCAGTTTGAATTGGATTTTCATGACTTGGGATGGATGAATTTTGTACTTGTCATAATGCTTGTTTTGGTGCTGATTACTTTGATTTTCGCAGGCGGTTTGTGTAAGGCTTTCCGCGATTGTCAGTCACCCTTTGAGGAGAATGTGATTCAGAAAATGCAGCATTTTGCATATTCTCTGATTCCCTGGACCGTTGGTTCCTCCGGAATTACAGCAGTAAAGAATTTAATGCTTGGTGAGTCTAATTTTATGCTTTCAGTTGATTTGTGGATGGTTTTGATTGTATTGGTAGTATTTATGCTGGTGCATATCTTCAAATATGGTGCAGTGCTGCAACAGGAATCCGATGAGACTTTGTAGGAGATAAGGAGGCAAATATGGGTAAGATAATATTAAGACTGGACAGAGTCATGGCTGACCGCAAGATGAGCTTAAATGAATTGTCTGAGAAGGTAGGCGTTTCCAATGTAAATCTTTCCAAGATGAAGACCGGCAAAATCAGTGCCATTCGTTTCTCCACCCTGGAGGCCATCTGTGAGGTGCTGAACTGCCAGCCCGGGGATATCCTGGAGTATGATCCGAATGCTGCGGAGGAGTAGAGGTATTTAGTAGCGTTAGATAGCTTCTGCACAGGAAAATTTGATATGGAATAGCAGAGTTACTTAGGAAAAGTATCTATGTAGAAAAAGTTGGCTGTGAGATTCCCTTTTTAGGAACAAAGGGAGGATTGCAGTCAATTTTTTTGTATAGACTGCCAAAATCAATAAAAATATATCGAAATACGATAAAAATGTGTTGACAAACACGAAAAGTTAATTTATGATGGCATCAAGAGGTAAATATTTACAGCAAAAGTAACTACGTCAACAAGGATCAAATCACCTCATAGGTGAGAACGGAGGAAAATATGTTAAAAATACCAAGTAAAATTTCAATCACCATATCCATTGCAGCTTCCATAGCATTTTTTGTATTGTGTGTGGCACTGGCATTTTATATGCCGGGATTTGCAAGCCTTATGATTCAGGCAGTGAATGACTTAGGAATTTCAAGTGTGGAAGGAGCGAATGAGCTCATTGTTATAGGCCTGGCATATGTGGCCCTGATTTTTATCACAATCATTGATATATTACTTTTTATGCTTCTTTTGAGAGTAAGAGAGGGCAAAGTGTTTACAGCAGAAAGTGTTAGTCTGATTCGCGGGATTTCCTGGGGTTGCTACGTTGTGGCAGGCGTATTCTGCGGGCTTTCCGTATACTTTGTATTTGTAGGACTTATGGTAGCATTTGTGGCCGCGTTCCTGGGACTTTGTTTAAGAGTGGTGAAGAACGTAATCGAGGAAGCTACAGAAATCAAGGCTGAAAATGATATGACAGTGTAGAAAGTGAAGGAGGGAAAAATATGATCGTGATTAATCTGGATGTTATGATGGCCAAGCGTAAGATGTCCCTGAATGAGCTTTCGGAAAAGGTTGGGATTACCTTAGCAAATTTATCTATCTTAAAAAACGGGAAAGCCAAAGCAGTAAGATTGGCTACATTGGATGCTATTTGTAAGGCGCTGGATTGCCAGCCGGGAGATATTCTGGAATATGCGGAAGGTGACCAGGTAGGGGGAGATAGTGATGATGAATGAAGGAATACAGATAGGTGATTTGCCACAGGAGCAAATAGTGAAAACGCAGAGACATACTTTATATGATACCAAAGTCAAGGAAAATTTCCACATTTTCGGTGTGGCAACCTTGATGCTGGCTTGTATCTATGCTTTTTGCATGTATCGTAATCCCAGCGGAATCACCTTTCCAATCTTTGTGATAACGGTGATTGTATATATTAATTATTGCCTGAAAAAACTGGAGATTGGTACAAAAAAAGGCAAGAGTTTTTACATGGTCAGTATGATTTTGCTGGCGGTATCCACCTTTTGTACGGATGATGGCAGGATTATTTTCTTTAACAAGCTGGGTATCTTTTTATTGACCATCAGCATGCTTTTGTGGATTTTCTATTGTACCGAGAAGTGGAATCTGGGGAAATTCTTACGTTCCATTTGTGATACCTGCTTGGGGGTACTGACAGAAATCGGAGCACCCTTTGCAGATGCAGCCTGGTATGTGAAAAATAAGCTGGATAGGAAGAATGGTAAGTATATATATATATTGATTGGTCTGGTGGCTGCAATTCCGATTTTTGTAATAATGCTTTTGCTGCTAACCAGTGCGGATGTTGTATTTAAGGGTATGGCGGAGAATCTGCTTAGTGGATTCCGCTTCAATAATATCATGCTGACGATTTGGATGGTATTTTTCATGTTTGCCGTATGCTACGGTATCCTGGTGTTCCTCAGTAAAGGTTCTATCAAAGAAGAGGTAAAGGATAAGCGCAAGGGTGAGCCGCTGATAGCAATCCCGGTAGCTACGGTTCTTTCCCTTATGTATATCGTGTTTAGTTTCGTTCAGATTTTGTACCTGTTTGCAGGCAATATGGAACTGCCGGCGGGATATACCTATGCAGAGTATGCCAGAGAGGGTTTCTTCCAGCTGTTGGCGGTAGGAGTCTTAAATCTGGTGCTGGTGCTGGTTGGTTTGTGTTATTTCCGCCCTCACAAGGGACTTAAAGTTATTCTGACAGTAATGTCAGCATGTACCTTTGTAATGTTGGCTTCCAGTGCCATGCGAATGATTATTTATATTCAGTACTATTATCTTACTTTTTTAAGAATCCTGGTTCTTTGGAGCCTGCTGGTGCTGTTTTTGATTTTTACGGGAGTGATTGTTTATATCTATAAGGAGGAGTTCCCCCTGTTCCGCTACAGTATGATGGTAGTGACAGTGCTTTATCTGGGTCTTTCCTTCAGTCATCCGGACTACTGGATCGCCAAGGTAAATGTGGCAGGAATGGCAGACGATAGAAGTGACTTCTTTTTGGGCGATGCCTATTATGACTATGGATTTTTAGGACGACTTAGTGCGGATGCTGCACCGATTATGCTGGAATGGGCTGAGGAAAACGGTTGTGATTCGGAGTACTATTCCTTATGTAAAGAAGAGGGTCCTTACAGCAAACCCGTTAGAGATTTTCAGGGAAAACACCCTGCTACAAATCCAGAAGGCTGCGGTTATATGTATATGGAGCATTTGGCAGAGCGGGTGGATAGGATTACCATTCGAAACTTTAATATTTCCAGAGCAGCGGCTGATAGGATGGGGGATTGAGAGAATTCAAAAAGGAAGCTTGTTAGAAGCTTCCTTTTTGAATTCTTAAAATACTCTTGTAGTCCACTTGGTGCAATCCCACACATCCGTAGCCAGGCCTTCGTAAAACTCGGGCTCGTGGCAAACCATCAGGATGCTGCCCTTGTATTCCTTCAAGGCACGTTTCAATTCATCTTTGGCATCCACATCCAAATGGTTGGTAGGCTCGTCCAAAAGTAAGATATTGGTTTCCCGGTTAATCAGCTTACACAGACGTACCTTGGCCTGTTCGCCACCGCTTAAGACCTTTACCTTGCTTTCGATATGCTTGGTGGTAAGGCCGCATTTGGCCAAAGCGGAGCGGACCTCATACTGGGTGAAGCCGGGGAATTCGTTCCAGATTTCCTCGATACAGGTGGTATTTACATCCTGACTCATTTCCTGCTCGAAGTAGCCGATGTGCAGGTAATCGCCCTGCTCCACGAAGCCGGAAATGGGCTTGATAAGTCCCAGGATACTCTTTAAGAGAGTGGTTTTACCGATACCGTTGGCACCGGTAAGGACGATTTTCTGACCGCGCTCCATCGCCAGATTTAAGGGTGAGGAAAGGGGCTCGTTGTAGCCGATGACCAGGTCCTTGGTCTGGAAAATATAACGTCCCGGGGTACGGGCTTCCTTAAAGCGGAATTCCGGCTTGGGTCTTTCCGCAGCCAGCTCGATGACATCCATTTTGTCCAGCTTCTTCTGACGGGACATGGCCATGTTACGAGTAGCCACACGGGCTTTGTTACGGGCCACGAAATCCTTTAAGTCAGCGATCTCCTTCTGCTGCTTATTGTAGGCAGCTTCCAGCTGGGCCTTCTTCATGGCGTAGACTTCCTGGAACTTGTCATAGTCACCCACATAACGGGTTAGCAGCTGGTTGTCCATATGATAAATTAAGTTAATAACGCTGTTTAAGAAGGGAATATCATGGCTGATTAAGATAAAGGCATTCTCATAATCATTCAGGTAACGCTTCAGCCATTCAATATGCTCCACATCCAGATAGTTGGTAGGCTCGTCCAAAAGCAGGATGTCCGGCTTTTCCAAAAGCAGCTTGCCCAAAAGTACCTTAGTACGCTGGCCGCCGCTGAGCTCCGTCACATCACGGTCCAGACCGATTTCGGAAAGACCAAGGGCCCGGCCAACTTCTTCCACCTTGGAATCAATCATGTAAAAGTCATGCTGGGTGAGAAGCTCCTGGATGGTACCGAATTCTTCCATATACAATTCCAGCTCTTCTTCGGTAGCTTCTCCCATTTTGTCGCAAAGCTCATTCATCTGGGCTTCCATATCAAATAGAAAGTCAAAGGCAGAAGCCAGTACGTCACGGATAGTCATGCCCTGCTGCAAAACCGTATGCTGGTCCAGATAGCCCACACGGACATTTTTGGCCCATTCTATTTTCCCTTCATCGGGCATAAGCTTCCCGGTAATAATATTCATAAAAGTAGATTTTCCTTCCCCGTTGGCGCCAATCAGGCCGATGTGTTCGCCCTTCAGCAGACGGAAGGATACATCATTAAATATCGCACGGTCACCAAAGCCGTGAGTTAAGTGTTCCACATTTAAAATACTCATACATTCCTCCAAAAGCATTGCTATTCCCAAGTATAACGTATATGTGGGGGATTTGTCATCTGAAATATTTGCGGCAGGGTGAGAAGAGTGTTAGAATTGCATTTATTCAGAGCCTTCATGCGCAAAACCGCTTCTGCGAAGCTTTACTTAAGCAACTTGCTTGCAAGTTGCAACTTATGAAAGGCTTCTCGCCATATAAATTTATAAAAAGGTCTTGTCAAGCCAGCTTGCCAGCCCTTTTCATAAATTTGCATGGCTCTGAATAAATGCAAGATTTTATTGCAATTTAGGGGGATTTAGTATAATATAGGATTAGTGAAGTCTGACATTATGCAGGCATAACTGGTAATGTAGTATGATAAATATACTTACGAGGAGGAAAAAGAGATGATTTGTAAGAATTGTGGAAGCACCGTAGAAGACGGTGTTAAATTCTGTACAAAGTGCGGCGAGAGAATGGACGAAGTTGCAGAAGCAGTACAGGAAACCGCAGAAGCAGTGCAGGAAACCGCAGAAGCTACACAGGAAACAGTAGAAGCAACACAGGAAGCAGCTGCAGAAGTAAAAGAAGAAGCTGCAGATGTAAAGGAAAAAGTGGCTGAAGTTGCGGAGGATGTTAAGGAAACCGTAGCAAATGTGACCAATGAAGTAAAGGATGCAGTGGAAGGAGCGGCTGAAAAAGTGAAAAAGATGCCTAAGAAGTCATTAATAATCGTAGCTGCAATTGCATTGGTTCTGATCGTAGTTTTGGCAAACTTCAAGAGCGTGACCAACAGTGTAAATAAGTTGGTTTCTTCTCCTGAGAAGTACTATGCAAGCGTAGAAAAGAACCAGATTAAAGAGTTGGCAGGCAGCTTTGCCGATACATACGACAATAATGTATTGGAAAATCTTGATTTCAATAACTACAGCGTAGATTATGCAATCGAAGTTGAGTTGGGCGAAGACGCTCGTGAATTAATCGAAACCTATCTTGAAGTAGATGATACGGAAGCATTTAAGAAGATGGCAGCAAGTTTCTTTATCTCTTTGAAGAATAATGTATTCTCCGGAGAAGCATCTGCAACATTAGGAAAGAACAAGCTGATTTCTGCTAATGCAGTAGTTGATATGGATAAGTGCGAAGCATATGCACAGATTCCCGAACTCAGTGACAAGTATATCGGTATCAACTTTGAAGAGTATGTAGAGGATTTTGCAGAAGAGTTCGCACTTGTTATGGAACAGAGTGATGCATTAACCGATGCATTCCCTAAGGCAAAGACCGTAGAAAAGCTGATTAACAAATATTTAACCATCGCTGTAAACAATGTTGGCAGTGTAAAGGAAGATAAGGGCACCATCGAGGTTGGTGATATCGAGCAGAAGTGTACTACCATCCGTATCCGTATTAAGGCCGAGGATATGATTAATATCGCTAAGGCGGTCTTAGAAGAAGCTAAGGATGATAAGGATTTACACAACATTATCATCGATTTCGTGAATGCAGTAGCTGAAATGAGCGAAGATGAAATGGAAATGGACGGCGAAGATGTTGTCGATATGTTCGTGGAAGAAATTGAAAGCTTTTTAGATGAATTAGAAGAATTGGAAGACGAAGATTCTGATTCTGAAGAAGAAATCGTTATGAACCTTTGGGTTGATGGCGAAGGAGAAGTAATCGGTAGAGAAGTAAAAGTAAACGATGAAACTCTCTTCTCTTACAAGATGGCTCAGAAGGGCAGCAAGTTTGAGTTTAAGGCAAGTGTATATAGTAATACTTATGAATATGACTACAATACTTATGAGTATAAAGATATCGAGCAGGAAATCACTTTCGAAGGTGCCGGTAAGAAGAACTCTTCTTCTTTAAGCGGTGATTTCACATTGAAGATGAAGAAGGGCGACGAAAGCATGAAGCTTTTGGAAGTTGCCGTAGACGACTTCAAGACCAAGAAGGCAAAAGAAGGCTATCTTGACGGTAGCTTCACCTTCAGCCTGTCTAAGGATTTATTAGAAGAAGCAGGAGCAGGTATTGCAAGCTCTATGGTTAGCAAATATCAGCTTAAGCTTGACATTAAGACCGGTAAGGATGCAGCTGATTTAGCAATATCCGTTTTGGATGATGATGAATTGTTTGCAAAGGTGGCAATAGGCACCAAGATTGGTAACGGTAAGTCAGCTAAATTACCTAAGGGTATTTTAGTTGAGGACCAAGAGGATATCATGGAATGGGCAGAAACCATCGATACCGAGAAGTTCTTAAAGAAGATTGAGAAGTCAGGTCTTCCTGTAGAAATCGTAGAGGAAATCGAAGACGCTTGTGACCAGTTAGAGGAAATGTTGGACGAATAATTCATGAGTCAGTTAAGAATTAAAGGAATTAAGAAATTTTATAAAAAGCGGGAAGTGCTGCAGGGGATTGATTTACAGGTAAGCTCCGGAAAGTGCATCGGAATATTGGGTGCCAACGGAAGCGGTAAATCAACCTTGCTGGCAATTCTGGCCGGTGTTTTAAAAGCAGACGAAGGGGAATTCTTGTGGCAGGATAAAGATATGCTAAAGGATTCCCCTTTAGCAGAGAAAATCATCGGTTATGTACCTCAGGGGACTCCTCTTTTAGAGGAGCTTTCCGCATGGGACAATCTGCTTCTCTGGTATGATAAGAACAGACTGAAAAAGGAGCTGGAGGACGGTGTACTTGCCATGCTGGGCATCAATGAGTTTCTCAAGGTGCCTGTGTGCAAAATGTCCGGCGGTATGAAGAAGAGACTGGCAATCGGCTGCTCGGTAGCCGGCAATCCTTCCGTACTTTTGATGGATGAGCCCTCGGCTGCACTGGATTTGCAGTGTAAGGAGAGGATTGTCACATATATTAAAGATTTCAAGGCCCATGGCGGGATTGTACTTTTAGCCACCCATGATGCCCAGGAAATCGAAATTTGTGATGAGTGGTATATTTTGAAGGAGGGTGTACTGCACCCCTATGAATTTGACGGAAATATTCACTATTTAGTAGGAAAGCTATAATGTGTAGTTGGAAACAATATCTAATCGTACAACTAAAGAGAGTAGGAAAAGCATTGCCCGGAATCTGCCTGCTGACGGTTGCGCTAACTGTCAGCCTGCTCTTTCTGTTAAAGGCAATGTTTTTGATTGAAGAATCGAAAGAGAAGAAACAGGTCGTAGAGGTAGGCATCGTAGGTGATTTGTCGGATACCTATCTGGGAATCGGTATCAATGTCATCAAAAACATGGAAGATATTAAGGAGATGGCCAATATTGAAACCATGACAGAGGAAGAGGCAAAGAGTAAGTTTGCTGACGGAGAGATCAGTGCGTATCTTTTGGTTCCGGAGGGCTTTGTAGATTCTATCTTAATCGGCGAAAACAAGCAGCTGACCTATGTGACTACCAAATCTGCCCAGGGCATCGGAGGGATTCTGATTAATGAGTTAGTGGGTTCCATATCCCGAATGGTTACATTGACCCAGAATTCTATATATGCCATGCAAAGTTATATGATAGACTATGGCAAGAGAGAGCAACTGAGAGAAGCTACGATGGATATGAATATGGCCTATATAGAAGTGGTTATGAATCGTATGGGTGTGTTTGAATTGCAGGAATTAGGCATATCCAATGCCATTTCCCTTACCGGCCATTTGTTTACCGGTATTCTGTTGCTTTTGATTCTGTTATGGGGCATTAATAGTGTGTCCTTAATGGTGCGAGAGGAGCATTCCCTGCTACGCATCCTGCACACCAAGGGACTTGGTGCCAAGGGCCAGGTAAGTGCGGAAGTATCAGCCTATGCTTTTTTGCAATGTATTACTCTGCTTTGCGTTTTTATCTGTCTTATAGTGGCGAAGACTGCCATGGGATTTGAGATAAAGGAATGGGACCATATGGACTTTGGCGAGCAGCTGGGCTTTATGTTACAGTTGATTCCGGTGGTGGTACTGGTGAGCGCTATGCAGGCGTTTTTATATGAATTGGTGACAAATGTGGTAACCGGGGTACTGTTACAATTTGTGGTGGCTGTGAGTATGTCCTATGTGTCAGGATGTATCTATCCCTTATCCTTTTTCCCTGAATTTGTGCAGGTGATAGGGGGTTATTCCCCCATAGGGGCGGCATTAAGCTATATGCAAAAGGGGCTGACCGGCCAAAACGGCATGAAGGAATTGATGATTATTGTATGTTATATCCTATTGTTTGGAGCGTTACAGATGTGGCGACGAAACAAGCGCATTATAAACGGATGAGGTAGATGATGAAGAGATTTTTTATCTGGCAATATATGTTAAATAAGCGTCTGCTTCATAAAAAGGAGTTCATTATTCTGCTCTGCCTGATTCCCCTATTGGTATGGGGGATTACGCTGGTGTCCAAGGAGGAAAGTAGTGTTGTGACCGTGGCGTTAAGCATGGAGGATAAGGACGACCGGCTGGCAAATCAGATTATTGATGAAATGATGCAGGAGGACAGTATTATCCGCTTTATCTTCATGGAACCGGAGGCTTCTTACGAGGCAGTAAGAGCCGGAGAAGTGGATTGTGCCTGGATTTTTAGAGAGGATTTTCAGAAAAAGCTGATTACCACCTTTGCGAAAAGAGTTGAGGAGGTGCCGCCGGTTTATGTGGTGGTACAGGAGGACAATGTGGCCCTGAAGCTGTCCAGAACCAAATTGTATGGTTATATTTTCCCTCATCTGGCGTTTTTGCTGGGACAGAATTTTCTGGAGACAGAGGTGATGGATGGACAGCAGGTTTCGGCAGATGAGCTTCAAAGATACTTTGATGAAAATGCGGTAGAACAGGGGATTATTCAGATTGCTTATTTGTCTAAGGATGAAATTCAGGCAGATGTGGATGTGACCGACAAAGAAGAAGAGACACCCGTATCCTATCTGATGACACCCATCAGAGGTATGCTTTTGGTGCTCCTGATTGTTGCAGGACTGGTAGTGACTCTTTACTATATGCAGGATGAGGAACGAGGCATGTTCGCATGGATTCCCGTGCACAAGAGGAGGGGACTGTTTTACTCCTACTTGTTCGGAGCCTTGTTGGATACCGGCTTGGTAGTTTTGTTAGGATTTTTCATAAGCGACGGAAAGCTTGTGTCGCTTCGGGAGCTGGGAATATTGTTGCTTTATATACCGGCAACGGCTACGTTCTGTGAATTGGTGAAAATCCTGATTCGCAGGAAGGAACGTCTGGCGAAATGGATTCCGCTGTTGTCCGTAGCCATGTTGGGACTTTGTCCCGTATTCTTGGATTTAGGGACCGGATTTGCAGTACAGTATGCATTTCCTGCCACCTATTATCTGAGAGGTTTATACGATAAAAATATGATTTGGTATATGCTGTTATACACTGCGATATTGTTTGCGGCAGGCAGTATTTATCATAAAATTGCAGATCACAGAAAAATACTTGAGTAAAGAATAAAAAATTTGTTTGGCGGATATACTGGTGTTAGATAGTTGCCCAAGCTTTGGCAATGCTTAATTAAGGAGGACGATTATGAAAAAACCGGTTATCTGCTTGTGCATGACTGCTTTGCTTTTGGGATTTACGGCATGTCAAACAACAGAGAATTCAGAAAGCAGTCAGGAAAACAGTGTTGCGGAAAGAAACGAAGGTGTTGCATCCAACCAAAAGGATACCGAACTTTTTTCCGGAGATAAAGAAGCGGAACAGAAAGATATAAACAGTATTCGTCAGACTTTGGTGGAGGTGTTGGGTGAAGATTATTGGCCCGACATGCAGATTGCGCCGGAGTATCTGGAGGAGTACGGCTTGTATTCAGATATATATGATGAATTTTATGGGGAAATGCCTAAAGATACCATCAATGTGGATACACTGATTATTATCGGTGCCAAGGAGGGGATGGTAGAGGAGGCAGAGGAAGTGCTAAACAGATATCGTGAAGCCTTGGTGGAGGATACCGCCCAATATCCCGTGAATGTCGGAAAGATTCAGGCATCCAGAATCGAAACCATCGGAAATTATGTGTGCTTTGTCCAGTTGGGTGCAGACATTACAAAAGAGTATGGTAAGAATGGGAATGAGGATGCGGTTATCAGACATTGCCAGGAGCAGAACGAATTGGCGATTGAGGCCATCAGCAAAAAGCTCGGTGGATAATGGAGAGACTGTAAATGATTTTCAGTAGTACAATGTTTCTATTTCGGTTTTTGCCGGCATTTTTTATATTGTATTTTGTGGCACCCTTGAGGATGAAGAATATCATCCTCCTATTAGGGAGCCTTTTTTTCTATGCCTGGGGAGAACCGGGATATGTGTTGTTATTATTGATTCTTATTCTTTCGGATTATTGTCACGGAAGGTTTATGGGTCGAAGCAAAAGGAAATCTACCAGGATGTTTTTGCTTTGTACCGCGCTGTTAATCAATGTGTCTGTTTTTGGCTTTTTCAGATTTTTAGATGCCATGCCGCTGGGTGTGTGCTTCTATCTTTTCCAGTCCATGTCCTATATTATTGATTGTTATCGGGGAAAGGTGAAGCCACAGACCAATCTCTTGGATTATGCCATGTATGTGAGTCTGTTTGCACAAATGCCGGCCGGACCCATTGTGAAATACGCAGAGGTGGAGAAGCAGCTTCATGAGAGAAAGCCGGATGTGGTACAGATCAGCCATGGCTGTAGCCGGTTTATTGTGGGACTTGCTAAAAAGGTGCTGTTGGCGGATCAGCTGGGACTTCTCTGGGCGGATATTTCTGCCCGTGATTTTGGAGAACTGGCGGTATTGACCGCTTGGTTAGGGATTTTGGCCTTCGGGCTACAGATCTATTTTGAGTTTTCCGGGTTTGCGGATATGGCCATTGGATTGGGTGCTTGCTTGGGCTTTGTTTTTCCGGAGAATTTCCGATACCCTTATATTGCCACTTCCGTCAGCGATTTCTGGTGCCGTTGGAATATGACCCTGACCGGCTGGCTTCGGGAATATGTTTATCTTCCTCTGGGAGGAAAGAAAAAGGGCGTTCCGAGGCGGATTTTGAATATTTGTATTGTTTGGGTGCTTATCGGCATATGGCATGGAACCGGGCTTCGATTCGTAGTATGGGGACTCTGGTTTGCTTTTTGGGTAGTGTTGGAAAAACTGTTTTTAAAGTCTTTATTAAGACGGCTGCCCAATTGGTTTGACAATGTATATACCCTGTTTATTGTATGTATGGGCTGGGTGGTTTTAGGTATCCCCCAATGGCAGGATACGGTAGGCTATTTTGAGGCCATGTTCGGACGGAATGGTGCAGGATGGTATAACAGGGAAGCCTTTTATCTGCTTTTGGAGTATCTGGTGCTGTTTGTGGTAGCTGTCATAGGCGCCACTCCTCTGACACAGCAGATTGCAACACGTTTGAGCCGGTCGGTTACCGGTTTTGGTATAGCACAGTATCGGGTATTGGAAAAACTGGTATTGGCGCTATTGCTGATTTTGTCCATTGTATATCTGGCAGGCTCAGATTATCAGCCGTTTCTTTATTTTTGGTATTAATCGGAAAGGAGGCAGTTCATGGACTTATATGGTGAGAAGAGAAATGCCGTAAGAACCATTGTTTTCTTATGTGTCATAATGTTATTGCTGACGATTGTGGATTTGCTTCCTGTGGATGAATGGCGCAGGGGAGATGGCGCGGATACATTTGTGTCGGTACCAAAACCCACAAAGGAAACCATAAAAGACGGGACCTTTATGAGGGAATACGAAAGTTTTGTGGAGAAAGAATTTGTCAGCAAGGATAATTGGCAGGCTCTTCGGATGCACATGGATGTATGGCGCGGTGTAAGAGAAATAAATGGTGTGTATTTGGGAAAGGATGATTATCTGATAGAGAAGCATTCGGAAGATGCTTTTTCAGAACAGAACATTCAAAAGAGTATGGAAGCCATGCAGAAGTTGTTGGAGGAGTTTCCCCGAGGCAAGCTGATGCCGGTACCTACCACCGACAATATATTAACGGACAAATTGCCGGCCTTTGCACCTTATTATGACCAAAGTGGTCTGATGGAGCAGATAAAGAGTACATTGGGTGAACAGGCTGTCATTGATGTATTTGATGTGATGAAGGAACATGCGGAGGAAGAGATATATTATAGGACGGACCGGGAGTGGACTTCCTTGGGAGCCTATTACGGATATCTGGAGTTTGCAAAAGCCTTTCAGTTGCCGGTCAAGCAATATTTGAAGCAGGAACCGGTAAAGGTATCGGAGGAGTTTCGCGGTGCCTTGTATGAACAAGCAGGTCGCGCTGTGGATGCAGAGGAAATATGGATGTTTCCTGCCACAACGGACAAAAGGTATACCATTACCTACGACGGTACAAAAACCACCGACAGTTTCTACGAGCCGGACTACTTAGAGGGAGCGGACCCTTTGGGATATTTCCTGGACGGTCGTCACGCTGTCACAGAGATTGAAAGAGAGTCATTTTCCGAGAAGAAATTGTTTATTATAAAGGATGGATTCGGCGAAAGTATGATTCCGCTTTTGGCACGGCATTACAAAAATGTTTACGTAGTGGATTTAAGCTGTTATAATGATAGCCTGATTGATTTCATGAAGGAATGCGATGAAAATGGTGACATGGATGTGTTGGTTTTGTATGATTGCGTGACCTTTGCAGAAAGCTTTCGGATTCCGTAGCAGATAAGTACAGGAAAGAAAAGAGGATGAGGAATTGGCAAATTTAGGAATTCCACAGAATACCATTGCAGTATTGCAAAAATACAATTTTAATTTTCAAAAGAAGTTCGGACAGAATTTCCTGATAGATACCCATGTGCTGGAGAAAATCATGGATTCCGCGGAGATAACCAAAGAAGACTGTGTGTTGGAAATAGGCCCCGGTATCGGTACCATGACTCAGTATCTGGCGGAAAGAGCCGGTCATGTGGTGGTGGTTGAAATTGATAAAAATCTAATACCCATTTTGGAAGAGACCCTATCCGCCTATGACAATGTGACCATTATCAATAATGATATCCTGAAGGTGGATATTAATAAACTGGTGGACGAACTGAATGGTGGGAAACCCATTAAGGTGGTGGCGAATTTGCCTTATTATATTACTACTCCCATTATTATGGGCCTGTTTGAAAGCCATGTGCCCATAAAGAGCATTACAATCATGGTGCAGAAGGAAGTGGCAGACCGCATGCAGGTAGGCCCCGGCAGCAAGGACTACGGTGCCCTGTCATTGGCCGTTCAGTATTATGCGAAACCACAGATTGTGGCCAATGTACCGCCCAATTGCTTCATTCCCAGACCGAATGTGGGAAGTGCCGTAATACGGCTGACCCGTTATGAGAAACCGCCTGTGGAAGTGGCAGATGAGAAAAGGATGTTTGCTTTGATTCGGGCATCCTTTAATCAGAGAAGGAAGACTCTGGTGAACGGTCTGACCAATGCGCCGGAGTTGGGACTATCCAAGGAGGCAGTTACGGAAGCACTGGAAAAGCTGGGATTATCTCCCACAGTCAGAGGCGAAACACTGACCTTGGAGCAGTTCGCAGAATTAAGCAATATATTATAAACACAGAGAGCCTTTTATGGAGAGTCCCATAGAGGGCTCTTTTCGATATATAGTTTTCCAAATACTAACTGACACACTATATCTTGTATTTTTTTATAAAAAAATAAGTTTTTATTTTTGACATAGCAATGCCGTTATGATAGACTAAAAGTAATAGTGGCTACATGTAAAAACAGGATGAAATCTTTCATCGGGGACAGATAAAGGAGAAAATCACTGTGGATAAGTATGAATACAAAATAAAGTCGGAAGAAATTAAAGAGTTGATTACTCAAAGAGAATATATTAGGGCTGCAGAGATTGCGGATACCATTGATTGGCGCAGGGTAAAAAGCGTGATGATGCTTTGCACCATAAGCGATTTGTACAAGATTAATCGCAGATATGAGGATAGCCGGGATTTGTTGCTTTTGGCATATGACCGTCATCCGGGTGGAAGAACTATTGTATATGCTCTTTGTGAGCTTTCCATCAAAATGGGCGAAATCCCGCAGGCGGTGGAGTATTGCAAGGAGTTTGTAAATATTGCACCCAGAGATTATGGGCGTTATGTGTTACAGTACAAGATTTACGAGGCTCAAGGTGTTAGTCTGGAAGAACGCATTGACGTTCTGGAAGAACTGAAAAAGCATGACTATCGGGAAAAGTGGGCTTATGAGCTGGCATATTTATATCATAGAATCGGTTTGGCAAGTAAGTGCGTGGATGAGTGTGATGAATTGATTTTGTGGTTTGGTGAAGGAAAGTATGTAATCAAAGCCATGGAATTGAAGATGCTTCATCAACCCTTGACAGAAGAGCAGCAGTATAAATATGACAACCGTTTTGCACCTGCAGAGGAGCCGGAGGAAGCACCTGCAGAGGAACAGACTGTTATGGAGGAGATTCCTCAGGAAGCCTATGAACAGCAGGCGGAGGAAGAAGAAAGAGGTTCAACCACCATCTGGTCCGGAGAGGAAGTGGCGGTGGCCATGGAGCCTTTGGATGCGGATATTGTGGCAACCAAGATTTTCCCTGTTGAAGAAATCAATATACAGGTACAAACCATGGATCCCAGTAATCAGTATAATACCATAAATCTGCAGGCAGAGTTAGCGGCAGGTTTGAAGGAAATATTGGAGCAGGATACCAAGGATGAAATTACAAAGGCCATTATCGCACCTTTGATGCAGACGGATACCATTGAAAGCGAAGAAGTGACAAAGATTATTCAGATAGAGGATGAAGCAGCGAAGGTATCGGATGAAAGGGATGCAGAAGAGATTGCTGATGCGGACACCATCATTTGGTCCAGGGAACAGGTGGATACCGTAGAGGAGGAACCGGAGGCAGAGGAAGAAATTACCGAGTCTCAGGAAGAGTTAACAAAAGAGGAAGAGACCGCAGAATCTCAGGAGGAGATTGCGGAAACCGTAGAGGAAGAACTCCCGGCAGAGCTGCTACAGGAAGCCGATTCTGAGATACCAACCTCAGAAGAAGCGCAGGATACCAAAGAAACCACCGGCAGTCTGGTGATGGAGCAGATGCGAAAGCTGGCAGTGGAGCCCCCGAAGGAGATGGCGAAGGTGCTTTCCATGGAAGCGGACGGCCAAATCAGTTTCCTGGTGGAAGAAAAGAATACCGTGGAACAGCAGATTACCGGCCAGCTCAGTATTGCAGATATTATGGCTGAGTGGGAGCGTACCAAGAAGGAGCTGGAGGAAAAAGGCAAAGAGAAGGTTCGTCAGCATGTGAAGGCTAATACCGGCCAGATGTTTACAGAATTTGAGGCCTCTGTTCGTGACGGCTTGCTGGAGCAGCTGGAAAACGGAATGAGTATGGAGTCTGTCATTGCAGAAGCGGAAGGGCGGACTTTGGAAGAAGAGCTTCCGGTACCCGATAGCCTAAAGGAGGAAGAAGACCCGGAAGATTATGAGTCCATAAATTTTGAGGAGGCCCGGGAAGCAGTTTATGTGACGGAAGAAACTGCTGAAGAGGAAGTAGTCGAGGAAGAAATCCCCGAGGAGGAAGCGACAGAAGAAAAACCTGAAGAAGAGGAAGCTGCCGAGGAAGAAATCCCCGAGGAGGAAGCGACAGAAGAAAAACCTGCTGGAGAAGAAGCTGCCGAAGAAGAAATCCCCGAGGAGGAAACTGCAGAAGAGGCCTCCGAAGAAGAGGAAATGACTGAGGAAGAAATCTCTGAGGAGGAAGCTACCGACGAAGAGACG
>JAFXFO010000018.1 GCA_017520425.1 Lachnospiraceae bacterium
TAGAAGCCGCGAAGAGGCTAATCGATTTTTGGAAGGATTTCATATGATTCGTGAAGTAGAAGAAAAGGATTTGGAAGAATGTGTAGAATTGATTCGGAGTAGCTTTGGTACTGTGGCCAAGCAGTTTGGCTTTACGGAGGAAAATGCGCCCCGCTTTACGGCTTTCGCAACCGATAAGCAGCGTTTGGTTTGGCATATGGAAGGGGAGAAAAGACCCATGTATATTTACTTGGATGGCGGGAAAATCGTGGGATACTACTCCCTGTTTCTGCAGGAGAATCAGGAGTGCGAGTTGAGCAATCTTTGCGTCAGTCCGGACTATCGACACAAAGGTATCGGTGAGGCCCTGCTGAAGCATGCTTTCGAGAAGGCCAAAGAGTTAGGCTGTAAGAAGGTGAATGTGGGTATTGTAGAGGAAAATGTGGTCTTACGCAAGTGGTACGAGGAGCAGGGATGCGTGCACTTGGGAACGAAGAAGTTTGAGCATTTCCCGTTTACCTGTGGGTTTATGAAGAAGGAGCTGTAAAGATGAATATGGTTAGAAAAGCCACAAAGAAGGATATCTCCAGAATAGCAGAAATCATCGTCTTCGGAAAAAGGGTGGCATATCGCTCTATTTTTCAAAATGATGTGGTTTCCTTTAATGAGATACAGGTAGTTCCCCTTTGGGAAGAATATAATAATCACCCGGAACAAATAGAGAATATGCTTGTATTTGATGACGGTATCGTAAAAGGGGTCATAAACTGTAATCCGGCAGGGGATGAAGTAGAAATCTGCGAGTTTTATGTAGAGCCCTTTTTCAAAGGTCAGGGAATCGGGCGAAAACTTCTGGAGCATGTGATTGCAGAATCCAAGGAGAGCGGAAAAAGCAGGATTTTCCTATGGGTTTTGGAAGAGAATGGAGCCGCCAGAAGGTTTTATGAAGCTAATGGATTTCGTGCAAGCGGGGAGACCTGTTTGGTTGAGGGAACGGATAAGGTGGATATGTGTTATGAATATAATATATAAGCCCTGTCGGAAGGAATGATTTATAGGTGAAAAGATGAAACAGTGTGTATTGCGAATAGCAACATATAATATTTGGAATGATGATGCAGGCCAGGATAAAAGAGCAGAGAAAATATTAAACGAAATACATAAAGCCAGGCCGGATATTATCGGACTTCAAGAAGTGACAAGGAGTTTTTACGAACAGGTTTTAAGGAAGGATAAAGAATATCCATATAGTTGCTTTTATGCCTATTCCGGAGAAGAGGAGGGGCTTGCTATACTTAGTCGCATTCCTGTAAAGGAAGAAGCTTTTTTGCAATATTCCGAAGAGTATGTTAATAGTAATGCACTTAATGTGGTGGTTCAGAAAAACGGACTATTCATTTCTGTCACAAATGTGCATTTGCCATGGGATTCTGTGAAGAAGCAGGAGAAGCAAATCGTAGCAACTGACAGATTTATTCATGCCCAAGAAGAGGTAGATTTCTATGTATTACTGGGAGATTTTAACGGGAATATGAATTCCAGTGTAAACAGGTATCTTTTAGGAGACCAGACTATTGATGGCGAGGAATCTAACCTGTACTGGAACGATTTGCAAACCGGCTATTGTGTGAGAAAAGGTATTGAGCCGGTGCCAACCCTGGATTTTATTAAAAATCCCAGATGGAACGGACAGGAAACAATCTCTGTTCCAATGGTTGCGGATCGGATTTATGTGATGGAAAGTTGGGATGATGTGGATATGAATGAGCTTTCCATTTTTGGCACGGGAATCTATCAAGATACACAGATGTGTGCCAGTGACCATTATGGTATAGTGGCAGAGTTGGAGTTTGGGAAGTAAGGAAGACGGACTATGGAAGATTGGTTGTTACAAGTGAAAGGTAGCCAAAACAAACGTGTGTTCGCTTTTGATATAGACTTTTGGTTATAAATATGCTATAATTAAATAGTGGGAACGGCGGCCCCTTGAGAAAGGGGGAGATGCCTATGGAATATGTTACATACGATGTTCTAATACAATTAGGATTATTGATAGTAGCTATAATAGGTCTTGTCTACAAGATAAGTCATAAAGACAAAAAATAACCGCCCCGGACGACCAATCTAGGCGGTTATTTCGTTTAGTTTGATTACAAGGGGTACCGCTAAGTACCACTTCTTAAGTAAAGAATAGCATAGGTTTGCATGAAATGCAAGGTGTTTGGAAGTCTGTATGAAAGTTTATTGTATCATGCAGATTTTTTTTATTAGATGAAAGAAATAGGTGATGGATAAGTAAGGAGGACTCACTATGGAAGATTGGTTATTAGAAGTAAAAAAAAGCTGGAATAAAACCTCCGATTCCCAGTGGTACCAGTCCCTGCGGACAGAGGAGAAGATAAAGGCGTTAGCGGAGAATCCCAAGAGGGCGTTTCATCCGGCAGTCTATGATTTGATACAAAAATACATACCGGAGCTAAAGGGAAAGAAGGTTTTACTTCCTTCCAGCGGAGACAACCATGCAGCCTTTGCGTTCGCTTTGATGGGGGCGCAGGTGACTTCTGCGGATATTAGTGAAAGGCAGCTGGAAAACGCAGCAGTGATTGCGAAAGAGTTAGGGCTTTCCATAGAATTTGTTTGCGAAAATACCATGACTTTGGAGCAGATAGAAGACGAACAGTATGATTTGGTGTATACTTCTAATGGAACCCATTCCTGGATTCCGGACTTGGAGGGGATGTATGGAAATATCAGCCGGGTACTTAAGCCGGGTGGATATTCTATGATGTTTGATATGCATCCTTTTCAGAGACCTTTTACGGGTGAGGCTTGGAAGGAACCGCAAATTTTGAAGTCTTACCATGATACCCTGCCTTCCTGTCATTGGAGGATACAGGATTTGGTAAATGCGAAGGTCAAAGCAGGGTTATCAATCAGGGAAATGGCGGAGCTCCCCGCTGTGGAGAATTCCTTCTGGTTTGCTTATGAGGAGCTGATAAAGCAGGATGAGGAAAGTTTGAAGGATATCAACAATTGGGAGAAAAATCCTATGGCGGCACTACCGGCCTGGGTGACGATAGTGAGTAGAAAAGAATACGAAAAAATGTAGTGAGGTAGAAAATGATTGGTCTGGGCACGATAATTAACGTGGTTGCGATTATAATTGGCGGTTTGCTGGGAAAAGTTTGCGGAGGATTTCTTTCCAAGCGGTATCAGGAGACGTTGAATATGGCATGCGGTGTCAGTGTGCTGTTCTTAGGCATAGCAGGGGCACTGGAAGGAATGTTGACTGTGGAAGGGGAAGCAATCGTCAGCGGACAGTCCATGCTGATTGTGTTGTCGCTGGTACTGGGTGGCTTATTGGGCGAACTCATCAATTTGGAGGACAAGTTTGAGCGGTTTGGTGAGTGGCTCAAGCGAAAGACCGGCAATGAGAAGGAAGCGAATTTCGTGGATGCTTTTGTGACCGCCTCTCTGACGGTCTGTATCGGCGCCATGGCCATTGTGGGTGCCATAGAGGATGGTATATTCGGGGATTATTCCATTCTGGCCACCAAGGCGGTGCTGGACTTAATCATTATCCTGGTGATGACCGGTGCCATGGGTAAGGGCTGTGCTTTTTCCGCCATCCCCGTGGCGATTTTACAGGGGACGGTGACATTGTTGGCAGGTTTTATCAAGCCGATTATGACAGAGCCTGCGTTGGCGAATCTGTCCATGGTAGGTTCCATACTGATCTTCTGTGTGGGCGTAAATCTGGTCTGGGGCAAAAAGGTGCGGGTGGCCAACTTGCTGCCGGCTATCGTAGTTGCAGTGGTTATGGCGTTTGTGTAATAAGCAGTAAGAGAAGGGGTGCAAGAGATGAGTAAGGTTAGAATCCGAGTGGCGACTTCTAAGGATGGGGCAGCCATTTTAGAGATTTACAAATGGTACATAGAGAATACGGCCGTTACCTTTGAGACAGAGGTGCCGCCTGTAGAGGAATTTGAACGAAGAATAGAGAATACATTGGTTCGTTTTCCCTGGCTGGTTTGTGAGATAGACGGCGTTGTATCAGGTGTCAGTGGAAACCTTGAGGCTACAGGGATATTATACCGCTTTTGCCGGTGTAACTACACCAAATCCTAAGAGCGAAGCGTTTCATGCAGCATACGGCTTTGATACGGTGGGCGTTTTTGAGAATGTGGGCTACAAATTAGGGGAATGGAGAAGTGTGAAGTGGTTTAAGCTTACACTTACCGATTACGGGAAGGAGCCTATAGTACCGAAAGCATTTCCGGAAGTGAAGGATGCAGGAGTTCTTGAGAAGATATTACGAGACGCAGAGGAGATAATTAATAGATGAAAATAGCACAAATAGAACATCCCGAAGAGAAAAAGCGGGTGGTTTGTTATATATTGGAGAGTCTTCCGACTTGGTTTGAGCAGGAAGAGGGCAGAGAGCAGTATATCAGAGAGTGTGCAGAGCAGATTTGCCTTTGTGCCTATGATGAGGAAAAGCCCATAGGCTTCTTGTGTCTGAAGGAAACCGGCAAAGCCACGCTGGAGCTGGTAGTTATGGGTGTGTTGGAGGAGTATCACAGAAGCGGTATCGGCCGGAAGTTGGTTTTGCAGGCAAAGCAGATTGCCTATGAAAAGGGCTATTCATTCCTGCAGGTGAAGACGGTGCAGATGGGAGTTTACGAGGATTACGATAGGACCAATCACTTTTATCTGTCGCTGGGCTTTCAGGAGTTTGAGGTCTTCCCTACTCTATGGGACGAGGCCAATCCCTGCCAGATTTATGTGATGGCATTGGAGAAAAATTATGGATAAAATACAAGGATTATTAGATTATTTTGTGGCAGAAAGCCTCCATATCTTAGGCACCAACCTAACCGGTATTTACCTTCACGGTTCTGCTGTGATGGGGTGTTTCAACCCGGAGAAAAGTGATATTGACCTGATACTGGTAGCGAAGGATGAAGTAAATGACACTGCCAAGAGGCAGTTTATGGATATGGTGGTGGAGCTGAATAAACAGGCGCCGGAGAAGGGACTGGAGCTGAGCATCGTGAGGGAAGCGGTCTGCAGGCCCTTTGTGTATCCGACGCCCTTTGAGCTACATTTTTCCGTGGCACATTTGAATTGGTATCAGACCGATCCGAAGGATTATGTAGCTAAGATGAAGGGCACGGACAAGGATTTGGCGGCTCATTTCACCATTCTTTATCATAGGGGACAGGTGCTTTACGGCAAGGATATCCGGGAAGTATTTGCAGAGGTAAGCCGGGAAGCTTACATGGACAGTATTTGGTGCGATATTGAGGGCGCTACAGAGGATATTTTGGAAAGTCCCATGTATATTATCCTGAATCTGTGCCGTGTGCTGGGTTACAAAGAGGAAGGACTCATTCTCTCCAAAAAAGAAGGGGGAGAGTGGATGCTTGGGCAGTTGGCAGCAGATGACCGGATAGGCGAGGAAGGCGAATTAGCGAAGCTAATAAGGGACGCTTTGGAAGAATACGCCACGGGACAGAAGATGACGTTGCAGGCGACAGTAGCAAAGCAGTTTGCAGAGGAGATGCTGGCACGGATCAAGGAACGGTAAGCTGACAGAGA
The DNA here is from genome assembly GCA_017520425.1 of Lachnospiraceae bacterium. GTDB lineage: Bacteria > Bacillota > Clostridia > Lachnospirales > Lachnospiraceae > Acetatifactor. The sequence goes on from JAFXFO010000018.1 coordinate 5,581, forward strand.
GGATCAGAAATGAATAAATCAGATTTATTATTTTATGATGCCTACGAAGAATTTTATAAGATGGCAGCAGGTTCTCCTGCCTTTCAGGCCTTTTGTAAGGATGCCTTTGGGGAGGATTTTTCACAGGACGGATTTAGTGACATCGCCCAGATTAATAGGATTTTGGAGTATATTCCCACAGGCGAGGATGTGCATATCCTGGACATCGGCTGCGGAAACGGAAAGATGCTGGGGTATCTGCAACAGAAGACAGGAGCCTGTATTCATGGTTTTGACTATTCCGGGGAAGCCATCAAAACGGCAAAGGAGCTGTTTTCGGACAGAGCGGATTTTCGGGAAGGAATTATAGGCGAAGTAGACTATGAGGAGAATTCCTTTGATGTGATTACTTCCATGGATACCATGTACTTTGCCAAGGATATGTCAGCTTTTGTTGCACAGGTGAAGAAGTGGCTGAAGAAGGAGGGCGTGTTCTTTGTGGGCTATCAGGAGGGCGATGTGATGCCCAAGACAGAGAGTGCGGAGACCGCCGTACTGGCGCAGGCACTGCAACAAAACGGATTACCCTACGAAGTCACCGATATCACCAGGCAAACCTATGAATTACTTCAGAAAAAGCGAGAGGCAGCCTTGGCCCATGAGAAGGAATTTTTAGAAGAACAACAAAAAGACTGGTTTGATTTATTACTGTTTCAAACAGATTGTGCGACAGAAAATTATGAAGAGTTTGCCGGTCATATGGCAAGGTATCTCTTTGTGGCAAGGAAAGAATAGAGGAAGTGAATATGAGTTATCAGGATATAAATTCCAAGATTATTGATTCTTGGTGTGAGGATGGATGGACATGGGGACAACCTATTACCCATGAAGAATATGAAAAAGCTTTGGCGGGAGAATGGGGCGTATTACTGACCCCGACTAAGATGGTGCCGAAGGAGTGGTTTGGCGATTTAAAGGGGAAGAAACTTTTGGGCTTGGCCAGCGGCGGCGGTCAGCAGATTCCGGTTTTTTCAGCTTTGGGTGCCAAGTGTACCGTGTTGGACTACTCTACCAAGCAGTGCGAGAGTGAGCGCATAGTGGCAGAGAGAGAAGGCTATCAGGTGGAAATCGTGCAGGCAGATATGACCAAGAGGTTGCCTTTTGAGGACGAAACCTTTGATATTATTTTTCACCCCGCCTCCAATTGTTATGTGGAGGAGGTAAAGCCAATTTTTAAGGAGTGCTACAGAGTGTTGAAGAAGGGTGGAATCCTGATGTGCGGTTTGGACACGGGCTTTGCGTTCATCTTTGATGATACGGATATGAGCATTAAGTACAAGCTGCCCTTTAACCCAATGAAAAATCCGGAGCTTTATGAGGAATGCATGAAAAATGACAGGGCAATCGAGTTTTCCCATACCTTGGAGGAGCAGATTGGCGGCCAGCTGGAAGCCGGATTTTGTCTGACCAATTTGATGGAAGATACGGACGGCTACGGCTTTTTCCAAGAATATAATGTGCCCACCTTTATTGCCACCAGAGCGGTGAAGTAAGAGAGTGGTGCAGGAGGAATAGAATAAGTGGCAAAGCAAATGGTAGAATATAGCAAAAAATTTGAACTTCCGTTAATTACGTTTTTAGAGAAATGTCTGCCCCAGTCTGGCAGAGTTTTGGATATCAGGGGCAGACACAGTTTTTATCTTGATATTGCAAATCAATTTAAGGTGTTCTGGTGCCTTTTTGAAGATGAGAAAATCATTGGAACGGTTGCTGTAAAAGAGCTGGATGAGGAAAATTGTGAGCTAAAGTCCTTATATTTACTGGAGGAATACCATGGTTTAGGACATGGGAAAGCTATGTTGGAAAAGGCAGTGAGTTTTGCAAAAGAAGTCGGATATCATCGGATGTATTTATGGTGTTGAAATTACATACAAAATGCGAGGAGTGATATTTATGTCTATTTACTATAAAAAATTAACCGAAAGGGAAGTAGATAAGTTCATAGAGTTACGCATCCGCCAGCTTCGGGAAGAAGGGGCCACGGAGGATTTGGATTTGGTGCCGGCGTTAAAGGATTATTATGACAGGCATTTGGCAGATGGGACCTTTGTGTCCTGGCTTGCCATGGATGGAGAGGAAATCGTAGGAACCAGCGGTATGTCCTTTGTGGAAAAACCGCCTTATTTCGGCTGCCCAAGTGGAAAAATCGGTCTTCTTTCCTCTATGTATACTTCCGATGCATATCGAAGAAAAGGTATCGCCAAGGAGCTTCTTACCAGAGTAGTACAGGAAGCTAAGGAATACGGCTGTGGAGCAGTCCAGATTACCGCCTCCGATATGGGGGTACTGCTGTACACGGATTTTGGATTTGTGAAGAACGGTAATTTTATGCAATATAAATTTTAGGTGTGTAAGAAAATAGGGCTAGCAGAGCCTGCATTAGGAAAAGGAGGATTCCATATGAAGGTAATCGATGTTTACAAACAATATTTAAGCGGAGAATGCGTGTATAATGAGGTAGAACGCAAGGCTGTGGTGGTTACGCTGACAGCCACTTCGGATAGCGGAAATATTATGTATGAAGTAGGCATTTCCTTCTTTCCCCACAGGGATGAGGAGGATTTTGGCATTTCCTACGATGCCTATGCAAGCAAGGAGATTTTCAACGAAAAGGGCAGACGGTCCAAGAAACGCGACGCCCTGATGCTGGAGCAGGTGAAAGAAGTGGCCGACGCACTGGCGGAGGAGATGAACGGTGTTATTTACTGGGACAAGCCTCTGCGGGATGCAGTTTATGGCTAAAGTGGATATAGCACACAGGAGGATAACCATGCTGACACATGTAGGAACTCAAACAATAGAAACAGCGCGCTTACTTTTGCGTCCCTTTGCTTACGCAGATGGTGCATCCATGCTGAAAAACTGGGTGGCAGATGAGAGGGTTCAGTTTATGTATGCGGAGCCGGTATATATTACCGAGGAAGCGGTGAAAGGGCTTCTGGATAAGTACATTGGTGCTTATGAAAAAACGGATACTTATCGATGGGCTATCATCGAGAAGGAGTCCGGTGAATGCATTGGACAAATCGCTTATTTTCTGGTGGACAGTAAGAACCATTTTGCAGAGATTGAGTATTGTATCGGTGTAGATTATCAGCGCAAAGGGTATGCTACGGAAGCCACCAAGGCTATCATAGATTACGGCTTTGAGCAAATCCATTTGCATAAGGTACAGATTTGTGTCCGTCCCAGCAACACCCCTTCCAAGCAGGTCATTGAGAAGTGCGGCTTTACCTATGAGGGAACGCTTCGCGATTATTTTTATATGAATGATGGTTATGAGGGAAGGATGTACTATTCTATTTTGCGGGATGAGTATCTAAAAGGGATATAAACCATTAGAGATTTCCTTTTTGGACATCTGTGCAAAAATGTCTCAGAAATGTCCACAAAACAGGGAAAATCATGGACATTTTGAATAAGAAAATGTGTATATGTCCAAAAATGTGCGACGAGACTTCTCCCACTACGAATTATTAGCATTTGCATCGATTATTACAAAATCCATGCACTAAAAATATGTGAAAGGAGGTGCCACCATGATCAAACCACCAAAACTAAATATCGGCGACACCATCGCCACCATCAGTCCCGCCTGGGGTTGTGCCGGGGATGCGGATATACGTTGGAAGTATGAGCTGGGCGTGAAGCGGCTGGAGGAGCTGGGGCTTCATGTGGTGGCAGCGCCTAATTCTCTGAAAGGGACGGAGTACCTGGCACAACATCCGGAAGCCAGAGCAGAGGATGTGATGTGGACCTTTGAAAACAAGCAGGTAAAGGCCATTATCGCCAATATCGGGGGCAATGATTCCCACAAGCTGTTACCTTATCTGGACCCGGAGGTAATCCGCAAAAATCCTAAGATTCTCTGTGGATATTCGGACGTCATGAATCTCCACCTGTACTGCCATCAGCTGGGACTTAGCACCTTTTACGGTCCCAATCTGCTGACTACGGTGGCAGAAGCAAAAGAGTGGCACTCTTACAGTAAAGAGTGGTTTCGAAAGGTGTTTTTTCATACCGAAGCTATAGGAGAGATACCGCCTTCCCAGGACTGGTCATATGATGCCCATGACCATGCTAATCCGCAGCATATCAGGCAATACATAATCAACCAAGGATATGAACCTGTGCAGGGCAAGGGTGTGGTACGAGGGCGGCTCTTTGGCGGACACGGAGGACTGATGGAGCATGACAGCGATAGCCTCATCACTTTAACAAAAGAGGATTTCACAGATACCATCCTGTTCTTTGAGGATATTCCGGAGTTTTGTGATGTAGCGTACATGGAGGGCTTCTTTGACTGGTTGGGAAGAAAAGGGTATCTTCAAGTGTTGAAGGGTGTGATTATCGGTAAAATGTGCACTCCTGATTCCTTTCAACCCTATACAGAAAGAATCCGTCAGGTAGTATCCCGCAAGTACGGACTTACGGACCTGCCCATTCTGTACGGAGTCAATTTCGGACATACGTCACCCATTTGTATCCTGCCCTACGGAGCAGAGGCAGAGCTTGATATGGAGAATCTGCGATTTACCATATTGGAGAGTGGCGTGTGCCATTCTCCATGAGCAAATAAAAAAGCGGATACCGGCGTATCCGCTTGGAAAAATTGCGAAATGATTTTTCTTAATCTCCATTACCATACTCGCACAATTTCCTCGTCATATAAATAAGCCCGACCGACAGTTTATGTCGATTGGGCTTGTATTTTGTCGATGACTTTTTTCTAAATAATCCATATCTTAAAAGAATCTTCACAAATTAATCCCTTACCACATCCACGCAGGTGCCGATGTAATCTACTTCATCCATACGTTTCAGGATAATATCCACATCGCAGTTATGTAAGCATTTCAGGCAATACTGATTTTCCTCTTCCAAATACCTACGGATATAAATTCGGTCTCCTTTATAGAAGGCGGCCCTTTCACCGTGCTTAGGGAAGCGGTTTTCAAATAACAGGATATCACCCTTACAATAGGTGGGAGCCAGGTCATTAGAAACCATACGGATTGCAATATATGCTTCCTTCACATCGGTTTCAATCTCCACGGTTTCACACATATCGTAAATGATGCCGTGGGATACAGTGCCTTCCGGAACGATACAAGGTATCATGTGGCGACCTTCCTTCTCTCGTTCCTTTTTCATAGCGCAGGCTTCATATCTGGAAATCAGTTCAATAATGGACTTGCCGTGCTTGCCGCAATTACGGTAGTTAATCAATATGGCACGTTCCTGAGGGGTGTGTGAGCACTGTCCCATCAGGCAATTTACCGTCAGATTAAAGGATTTAGCCAGTTTCATGACGGTGGAAATCTTAGGGTCGGGGGTCTTGCCGTAGTATATATTACGTACGGTTTCCAGTGGGAGGTCGGATATCTCCGCCAACTGTTGTAAGGACCATCCCTTCTCGTTGGTTAGCTGTCTTAATCTCTCACAAAGCATAAAATCCCTTCTGTGTCTAAATTGACACGTGAAAATATTTGCAATTTACCTAAAAATGTTATCTTAAATATTTTTATTTGTCAATATTTGAAATAAAATTTGCCTATAAAGCAAATTTGAATAAATTAAGGAGAAAAATGTATGCAAAGCGAGAAAATCAACGTATCAGAAATTCAGGAATTATTACTTGACATCGGATTGTCCCCAAGCCTTATCGGATTCCAGTATATTACATATGCGGAACAGTTGGCACTGATGGATGAAGAGTACCTGCGACACGTTACAAAGCTGCTGTATATCGATATTGCAGTAAAGTATCATACGACTCCTGCCAGCGTAGAAAGATGTATCAGACATGCCATTTCCACGGCTTGGAACCATGGTAGTAAAGAGCAGATTAATAGGCTGTTCAGGAACAGTATTAATCCCAACAAGGGTGTTCCCACCAATTCACAGTTCCTCGCCCGATTGTACTTCTATCTGGCCAATGAACATAGCGAAAAAAGTGCATAACACAGAATACATAAAATGAGAGAGACATTCTTTGCGTAAGCAGCCCCAAAGGGGCTGCGCCACAGAGGGTGTTTTTTGTTTGTGGCAAATTTGACATAAGCTCTGTAAGTTAGTGTCTGTTATGGGGCGAAAAGTGTCACTTACACCAAAAGCCCTTGTAGAAAAAACGGATGGTTGATACAATAAAATTATCAAAAGACGGAGACTGTACGGACAGGAGAAAGCATGAAATATATCATAAATCAAATGGCAGATGGTGAGGATGAGTTGATTCTGAACTATCGGGAAGTCAATGAAGAGGTGGAGAGAATCCTGGCCTTTATGGAGCAGGGAAGCCGGCGCATCTTAGGCTGGAGGGAAAATGAACAGGTAGTTATTGCCCCCGGAGACCTTTTGTATGCGGAAAGTGTGGAGGGCAAAACCTTCGCCTATACGGAGCAGGAAGTGTATCGGATGAACTATACCTTGCAGCAATTGGAGGTACTATTGCAAAAGGAGTATTTCTTCCGATGCAGCAAGTCCATGATAATGAATATCAACAAGGTGGCAGCTCTACGGAGTCTGTCCTCCAATCGTATCGATGCCACCATGGAAAATGGGGAGCATATTATCATATCCAGAACCTATGCTTCTGATTTTAGAAAGAAACTGAGAGGTGAGTAGTATGACGCGTTTTGAGAGATATTTAAGTAAGGAAATCGGTGTGGAGTTTAAGGCATGTCTGTATTTTTTCTGCATTTTGTTCTTTTACTGTGTGTGTCGTATTGCGGAAGGGGATTGGAATGCCAGCATCCTGCATATGACGGAGATGATTTTCCTGACCTATGGTATGGGATTCTTTCAACTATTATGTCTGGATAATTTTGATGAAGGGGAAAAGCTGGGCTTGCGTGAGACCCTCTATATCCTGCTTTGTGTAGGAATTTATACTTTTGCAGCATGGCTTGGAAAATGGTTTAACGCCCCTCTGCAATTATTACTTTTTAGCCTGTACCTGTGTCTGGCCTATGTTTGCGCCTTTTGGGTTTATAAGATAAAACGGGACTTGGAGTCCAAGGCGCTAAATGAAGAACTGAAGGAATTCCAACAGCGAAATAAGGATGTTGGTTGACATAACTCAGAGAAAGGAGTTCACATATGGCTCATATTATTGAAATCAATAACGTAACAAAAACATACGGAAAGCACCGTGGCGTGGATGACATCAGCTTTGCGGTGGAGGAAGGCGACATCTTTGCATTCTTAGGACCCAACGGAGCAGGCAAGTCCACCGCCATTCGTTCCATGCTGGGCATGCTTCAGTATGAAGGAAATATTCGTATCTTAGGTATGGATGCCCGCACCCAAAAGACGGAGATTCTGAAGGAAGTAGGCTATATGCCATCAGAGTCCATGTTTTATCCTACCATGAAGGTAAAGGATGTGATTTGCTTTGCAGCAGATATGCATAAGAAGGATTGCAGCGAGGAAGCGGTCAGGCTTTGTGAAACGCTGCAGGTGGATACCGGTAAGAAGATACAGGAATTGTCACTGGGTAACCGTAAGAAGGTAAGCATTGTCTGTGCCATGCAGCATCAGCCCAAGCTGCTGATACTGGATGAGCCAACTTCCGGACTGGATCCTTTGATGCAGGATAGCTTTTTCAGGCTGCTTCAGGAAGCTAACAAAAAAGGAACCACCTGCTTTTTGTCCTCCCATGTGTTGTCAGAGGTGAAGAAATATTGCCGAAATGCGGCTATTATCAAAGAGGGTAAAATATTAAAGGTGGATACGGTGGAGAACCTGTCCCGTACCAATCTGCGCATGGTAAAGGTGTGGAAGGACGGACGGGAAGAACATTTTACCCACGATGGCCCTATAAGCGCACTGATTCACAAATTAAGTGCCATGGAGCCGGAGGATGTGCTCATAGAGGAACCTTCTTTGGAAGAGATTTTCATGCAGTACTATGATTAAGGAGGAAGGATTATGACATTATTAAAACAGGAATGGAAGATGAATTTTAAGTCCCTGCTGATCTGGACTCTTTGCGTGGGGATTTGCTGTAGTGGCTGTATTCTGATGTTTGAGAGTCTGGAAGACAGTATGGCGGAAATGGGACAGATGTTTGCAGAAATGGGTAGCTTTTCCGCAGCCTTCGGTATGGATAAGATGAGTATTGCTACTCTGACAGGCTTCTATGCCACGGAAATCAGTATTATTTTCCTGCTGGGTGGTGCCATGTTTGCAGCCATGACGGGAGCTGTGCTTTTGTCCAAGGAGGAGGAAGGTCATACCATGGAATTTTTACATACCATGCCGGTGAGTCGCAGTTACATTTATCTGTGGAAATATGTGACCTTACTGCTGTTGATTATGGTATTTAACGTGGTCTGCATTGGTCTGGATGTGGTAGCTTATGTGGCCATCGGTGAGGAAATAACCATGGCGGAATTTGTGGAGTATCATCTGCTGGCACTGGTGATGCAGATTGAAATTGGCAGCATCTGTTACCTCATATCGGCCGTGTGCCGACACAAGCAAATCGGTTTGGCTCTGGGAATCGCAGTTCTTTTTTATGTAATGGATATTATGTGCAATATTATGCCGGATTTGGAGTTTTTGAAGTATTTTACCCCTTATTACTATGCCAATGCGGCACAGATTTACAGCGGCGGGGACTCACGTATGGGTCTTATGTTTTTAGGCCTGGCAGTGACGGTTGTGGTTGTAATCTTGGGTGGAGTAGTGTATCATAAAAGGGACATGTCTGCGTAAGCAGATGAAGTAAGAACACTGCAAGGAGAGAGCCCATGAAGGAGAAGAAGAAATACCTGGATATTCTGCGGATTATAGCGATTTTTATGGTCTTTCACTTTCATTTGGTGATTATCCTGGAGCGGCAGGGTTTACTATTTGGCTTTAAAAACGGTGATTGGGGATGTGTGGGTACCACCTTGTTCTTCCTCATATCCGGCAACTGTCTGGCCCGCAATTACGGGGAGAAGTTGGATATAAAACGCTTTTATGCAAAGCGTTGGCTGGCCATATTCCCGGCCTTTTATCTGTGTTATTTCTTAGTGTTTTTCGGTCACAGAGTGATTCTGCAGAATCAGGTGCTGGCAGGGCTGGCACCTTGGCGTATGATTTTTACGGTTCTGGGTATCGATAATTATCTGAACTTTGTGGGAGTATCCAACGGTGCCCTGGTGGGTGAATGGTACACCGCCGTCATCCTGGGTATATATCTGCTGTTTCCCATATTACAATTTTTGTATCGTAAGAGTAAGCTATTTGGCAGTGTGCTGATTTTCGGGTTATACGTATTGAACCTGATATTTACCTGGGGACCTTTTCCCGATGATGCTCACCTGATAACCGGTATCAGTATGTTCTGGCTGGGTATGATGCTGTATCATTTCCAGGAAAGACTGGAGAAACTACCCTGGTATCTGTGGGTGAGTGTATTAATCTTAGCCACTTTGTTGTTTGCTGTGGAGCTTCCCGGTTCTTTACTGCTTCGAAAGAATGTGATGGCCTTGTGCATTTTTATGATTATTATGCGCTTGGGCGTTTTTCTAAAGCGTGAGAATCCGGTGATACACTATTTAAGCAAAATCGAGTATGGCATTTATCTGTGCCATCATGCGGTGCTTTATGTGGTGCAATCCTTTTTCCTGAAGGTATTTGCGGAGGTGAAGCCCGTCCCCTACTATATCTTAAGTCTGGTGGCGACCCTTGTGTTTGCGGCTGTTTTGACTTATCTGACGGGATGGATATTGAAGCTTTTTAGAGGGAAAGAGACCAAGGGAGGTAATGTAGTATGTTAAAGAAGAATGTGTTTTTCGTGATAATGCTGGTTTGGAATGTTGTGTTATTTTTCCTTTTTGGATATTGGCAGCAGATGAATGCTCAAATGGATTTCGGCATAGGTTTGGCTGTGGGAATTATTGCAGTGATTGTGATTGCCCTGGGAGAAGCCTCTGTGGTGCAGCAGTTTTATCTGTGTGCCAAGTGGAAAGCCCATAAAATCCAGGTATTCGAATATCGATTGGTAAGACAGATTGTTCTATTGGTGTTGTTTCATGTGGTTGGCTTATTGATAGTGAATCATCTGATTAATATTAATGGTATCTTTTATGTAGCTGCCATCGGAATATTCCTTAGCATGGGTTGGCTGAAGGGAAGCGAAATCCTTTGGACCTTGGAAGGAACCGGTTATTATCTTATTGCTAACGGTAATGTTTACAACGTGGAAAGCGTGACGGAAAATACCAAGGTATTTGAGCTTTCCTGTACCAGAAAAGGGGAAAGAGATCGTGTGATTACCATCGAGAAAAAAGAATCTATAGATGATTTGAGTATATTAAAATAGACAAATTCAAAAATGGCACCGACAGGTGCCGTTTTTTGAACGTTAAGGTGTCCTAACGTGGCACTTTTTTCATTGTTCCCGCCTTAGGCAGTGACCTATAATGGTTGTAACAGTAACTATCATTAAGCTTCAGGCCGGGAGGGAAATCGTATGTTGGACGATATAATTGAAATTGTTGTAGATTTATTCTTTGAAATACTGGTGCAGTTAGTACCGGAGGTTCCCAGACCAATCAGAATCTTTCTCACCTGCCTGATGTTGGTGGGATTATTCGGTGGCAGCGGATTGTTAATCGGTTTGGGTATTGCCAATGAGACCGGCTGGATGATAGGATTAGGTGGGGCGATATTATTTGCCACCATAATATGGTTTGTGTATCTGATACATAAATATCGCTGGGAACAGAGGCTTTTAGGGGAATGTTAATTTGCATTGCTTGCTTATATACCGGCATATCTTTATTATAGGGCTATGAAAAACAGGAGGTGGCGGATATGCTGAGTGACAATATTAAGTCCTTACGAAAGAATAAAGGATATACACAGGAGGAGCTGGCAGCCCGAATCAATGTAGTGCGTCAGACCGTATCTAAATGGGAGAAAGGATTCTCCGTGCCGGATGCGGAAGCCCTGCAAAGACTGGCGGACGTGCTGGAGGTAGATGTAAAGGAGCTGCTGGGAGCCCCTATAGCAAGTGAACAGAAAAACGATGAGGTGGTGGAGCAGCTGGCCCGTATCAATGAGCAGCTGGTGATTAAGAATCGGAGGGCCCATCGGATTTGGAAGACCATAGGGATTATTTTTGCCGTGTTTATAGGAATTAATATTTTACTGGCGATTTTAGGAGCAGTGCTTTTCAGTGCTAATTTTTCAACTTCAGAGACAGTGGAGATGAAAGTAGAAGAGCAGGTGGTAGAAATAGAAGCAGAATTAGAAGCTGAATACGAAGAGTAATATTGACTCCCGTCCGTTTGTGAAGCGGACGGGAGAAATTATACCGGGAGTCTATTGACTTTTTGCAAAACAGCCGATATACTAAGGGTCAACAAGGGAGCACGACCCTTAGTATGTTACTGTAAACCCAGCTCGATAAGGAGGACAAGATGCAGCAGATTATTTCATGCAATAATTTCATAAGATGTAATCAGGGGCTGATTGTCCTTGCAAATAGATAGTGGGAGCGTTTGGAATCCTGCTTTTTGAAGTGTATATTTTGCCGACAATCAGCACCTGTAATAGGGTGCTTTTTTGTACCTATTCAGAGCCATGCAAATCTACAAATACAGGCTGTACAAGCTTGCTTGTACAGGACTGGTTTTGTGGATTTATATGGCGAGCATCCCTCAATAAGCAAAAGGAAAGCCTTGCAAAGGCGATTTTGCGCATTGAGGGTCTGAATAGGTATATTTCAGAGAGAAAGGAAGATTTATATGATAACAATTTACGGCAAATATACAAATGCAATCGTTTATACAACAAATAATGAAGAATACGCAATTGATGAATATGCAAGAAAACAATTACAGATGATTTGTGACCATCCCAGTGCACAGGGAAGCAAAATCCGTGTGATGCCGGACGTGCACCCCGGCAAGGTGGGTACCATTGGTCTGACCATGACAGTAGGAGACAGCCTGCTGCCCAGTTTGGTAGGCGTGGATATGGGTTGCGGCATGACTTTGGCGAAGATAAAGACCAAGAATGTGGAGTGCCAGAAGCTGGATACGGTGATTCGTGAGCAGGTGCCGGTGGGCGGCAATGTGCGGAAGAAGATTCACAAATACGCTGATAGAATCGACCTGCGGGAGCTGAAGTGCTACAAGGCCATTGATTCCGCTAAAGCGGAGAAAAGTATCGGTACTTTGGGCGGCGGCAATCATTTCATCGAAGTGGACAAGGATGCAGAGGGCGATTTTTATCTGGTGATTCACTCCGGCAGCAGGCATCTTGGCATGGAAGTGACGGATTTTTATCTGCGTACAGGCCAGAAGATGCAGCATGAAAAGAAGCAGGGCGGTCATGCGCCTTATCTTTTAACTTGCTTAAGCGGAGAGCTCTTACAGGATTATCTGCATGACCTGGCTTTGGTGCAGGAATATGCAGCCATTAACAGAGAGGCTATGATAGAGGCCATTGTCAGCGGTATGAAGTGGAAGGTGGCAGAATCCTATGCCTGTATCCACAATTATGTGGACTTCTCCGGTCAGGTGCCCATGCTGCGAAAGGGTGCCATCCGTGCCTTGGACGGGGAAAAGGTGATTATCCCCATCAATATGAGGGACGGCATCATCTTAGGCACCGGCAAGGGCAATGAGGACTGGAATTGTTCCGCACCCCATGGCTCCGGCCGTATTTACAGACGTAGTGAGGTGAAGGAGCATCATACCGTGGCAGAGTTTAAGGAGTCCATGAAGGGCATTCACTCTGTATGCGTGAGCAAGGATACCTTGGACGAGTCCCCTTTCGCTTATCGTAAGCTTCAGGATATCATGGAGGTCATCGGAGATACGGTGGAGATTGATAGGGTGATTAAGCCGGTTTATAATTTCAAGGCCGGTGGCAGGGATTAAGGAATTGTTTGCCAGGTGGAAGAAACAGCGGTATAATAAGAACGAATAAGCGTAAGCAAGATTGCAAGGGGGAAGTGCATGAGGAAGAAACTTGTTTTATTATGTATGATGCTGGTGTTAACCGGCTGTGGCAAGGTGACGGAGCCCACAGAGAGAGAAGTGACATCCGAATCTGTGGAGCAAACAGAAGAATCCAAGGAGAAAGAGTCTTCTAACGATACGCCGGAGGATGTGGCAGATTCAAAACAGCTGCAGGAGTGGCTGGATAGTACGAATAAGGTTTTCGCTGCCAATAGTAGGGAAAAAGAATTGACCTATGAGGAATGGAACCATTTATTTACAGTCTGGACGGATTTGCAGAAGGAGGAGCCGGTTCTAATCAGAGAACGAGACAATATGGCGGACCTTTTAACCTTTTCTGTTGGGGGAGAGGAGCATGAAATCCGCATTGTCAGAGACAAAAATGACAGGTACGTTTCACTGGATGGAGTGGAGTATCCTTTTACGGACAGTATAGCACAGATATTTGAAGAGTATTGTGAAGAAAGACCTGCTGCGGTATCTGCCCATAGGAACCCTTCGGAGGAATTGAGGGGCTTGTCCGTAGTTTGTCCGGAGCCTAAGAATCCGGAGGAATATCTGCAGACGGCCAGAGAGGTAGTAAAGCCCTGGCTGGACAGCCTTTGGGGAAGAACCGATGAATACAGGTTGCCCTCCTATACTTTTACGGACAAGCTGGCAGAGAATCGGGAGTTCCATGGAGACGGTATGGTAAACGGCGGCAGGGAGTTTGTGTGTTATGTGGCATTTGAAACCCCTACGGAAGAAGAGGATACGGTATTCTATGCGGAAGGTACTTATGATACATTTTATCATTATTACTTCGGCCCCGGGATTCTGGCCCGCTTCCGCTGGGAGGATGGTGTATGTACTCTGACGGATTATGATGAGGCCTTTGCAATGTTGACCTCAGACCGTTTGAAAGACGGTCTTTACGGAGTCGCTGAAGAAGAACTTGTATACAAGACCTTCTATGATTTCCTGAATGACAGGGAAAATGTGAAGACATGGCTGGAGCAGGGATATCAAAGCAGACTCTGCCATTACCGTGTGTCCCATAATGTAATGATGCTTGCTAACGGTAAGGTGATTTTCATGGATATTGGGGATAGTAGTCGTCCTGAGTATGATGGGGATATGGTCACTACGGATATGCATAAGTATTATTATGATGCGGATGGGGATGAAAAGTATAGTTCCCCGGTGAATTTCATTGATGGACAGGGTGCAGTGGTAATGACCTATCGGGAAGGCTTTCCGGTTATCTTTGATGATTATAATCATGACGGGAATCCGGATTTCTGCCTACGGATTTCTTCGGATGAATATGGTTCCACTTATGATGTACGCTGTATGGATGTGAATGGTACGCCATGGGAGGATAGTACAGAAGTATATGTTTACGGTGCTTTTGAGGAAAGCATCCGTTTGCAGGTATACAATGGCAGCAACATCTATATTCCTATAGAGGGAGATGGCGGCAAGGTGACTTTTACAGAGCGGAGGCTTTTTGGAGATAAGAGCAATGCTACTCATCCTACGGTCACGGAGGCGCCCTTAGAGGATTATCGCATGTATTCCCAGAGGTTTTATCTGCCCGAGGAGCTACGTTGCTATACTCAGGAGGATGAGACGGTCATCTGTTACTTCTGGAACAATACCAGCAAGGATATTACTTTAAAGAAGGAGTATGAAATCCAAAGAAAACAGGGTGAGACTTGGGAAACCGTGGCAGAAGGAGTCATGGAAGAGGTGGCGGTAAGTGCCTATGGAAATGGAGAGCTTACCTTCGATATTACAGGAATTCCGTCCGGGGAAATGGCCCTGTATCGCGTGAAGGCTTATGTGGATGATGTGCCGGTTTATGGCGGATTCTATTATGGCACGGAAGGAAATGCGAGCTTGGAAATTACATCCGGAGAATTCCCGGACTACACCATGTCTTTGGACTTTGATTTGACAAACACAGGTATTTCCGTAGCATATCTTTCTTCCGCCACATTGTATTACGGAGAAAAGAAGCTTCATGACGTAAGTCTGGATCAAGTGAAAAGAATAGTCGGTGGAGAAACCGCTACATTGGAGGTATACTACTGGCAGGTAGGCGGAATCTTCCCGGTGGGAGAGTATCGTTTAGAGGTGGTTGCAGATGGCACTACTTACGAAGGAACTGCAAAGGTGGTTCCCGTTCCCAAGGAAAACCGTTACTATTTCCCGGAAAAGGTGGAGGCTTCAAAAAATCTGACAAAAATCCGTCTTTCCCTCACGAATCAGATTTGGAGCAAAGAGGATGTAGTGATCGAAAGAGTGGGCAGGGTACAGGTATTAAAAGGGAATGCCTGGTGCGATACCGTATTTAGCTGTGATGATATTGAGGATTTGCCGGTTCCTTTTGGTGAAACCGTGGAGTTCGATTTAGTAGAAGATAAGAAGTCTAAAATGCGTATTGAAATTCTTTATGAAGAATTACAAAACGGAGCTTACGACTATTTGGAAGTAGAGGAATATGAGAAGTGGAAGTCCATGACCTTTGATGAATTCACCAAGGAGCTCCTACAGATGGGTTGTCCGAATCCGGGTGATTTGTGTAGGGTGGAGATTCATCGTCCTGACAAAGAGGCGAGTGATATGGAATATGTTTACTTTGAAATGCCCTAAGGTGTCGAGGAAAATTGGTTGACAATCTTTCGAAATATGGTACGATATACGTATTTAGTGCTTGTGATGGTGGATAAAAAGCCTTACAAGCCCATACTTGGAGGATAAAGATGAAGGAATTTGAGAACTCAGTTTATTATAACGGCTCGGATTATTGCATGCAGTCCTTGAAGCTGCAGGAGATTTCCGAGAATGCCGAGACCCCTTTTTATGTGTACGATATGGACTATATCATCAAGAAGTACAATAAGTTAAAGGCTAGCTTCCCTTGGGAGAATGTAAGATTGTTCTACGCCATGAAGGCCAATTTCAATCCCCTTATGCTGAAGATTATGAAGGAGAACGGCTTCTGTCTGGATACCGTAAGTCCTGCGGAAGTAATCTTAGCTAAGAAAATCGGCTTTGCCAGCGAGAATATCCTTTTCACCGCCAACAATATGACGGACAAGGATATGGAAGTCATCAAAGCAGAGGGAGTGTTGTTTAACATCGATTCCCTGTCCCGTCTGGAAACCTACGGAAAGTTTTATAACGGTTCTCAGGTGTGCCTGCGTATCAATCCCGATGTAGTGGCAGGAGAGACTGCTAATGTGGCTACCGGAGGAGATTTGAGTAAGTTTGGTATCCTGTTAGAAGATGTAAAGAAGGCTGTGGCTATCGCCAAGGAAAACAATATTAAGATTGTAGGTCTGCATGAGCATACCGGAAGCGGTATTGCAGATACCGGCAAGGTATTCCAGAGTATGCAGAATTTGTTGGGTATTATCAATCCGACAGATTTTCCGGATTTGGAATTCGTGGACTTCGGTGGCGGCTTTAAGGTGCCTTATGAGCCCGGCGAAGTGGAAATCGATTATGAAAAGTTCGGCGTGAAGGCTGTGGAGCTGTTTAGTCAGTTCTGCGACAGATACGGCAAGAAGCTGAAGCTGTACTTCGAGCCCGGTAAGTTTACCGTAGCAGACAGTGGTTGTATGGTTGTACAGGTCAACACTGTGAAGAATAATAAGGGTCGCCTTATCGTAGGAACCGATTCCGGCTTCCCGCATTTGATTCGTCCGGTGTTGTACGGTGCATATCATCATGTGGTGAATCTGAGCAATCCTCAGGGCGAGAAGAAGCTTTACGATGTGTATGGCAATACCTGCGAGTCCGGTGACTGCTTCGCTATGCAGAGAGAATTGCCGGAAATCCGTATCGGTGATTATCTGGCTATCATGAATGCGGGAGCATACTGCCGCTCCATGGCATCTGAGTATAATCTGCGCCCCATGCCGGCAGAGTACCTGATTTATCAGGGCGAGCTACTGACTGCCAAGAGAAAGATTTCCTACGAGGAACTGGCAGACAGAATTTTAAGTGAGTACGAAATATAAAAATGAGACAGGGCCTGGCACAGGATGTGCCGGAGCCCTGTCTTAACGTGTCTGCTTTATAGGGTACATTTTAAACTAAGTAAAGTATCCATAACGTAATAATTCGCAAAAAAGTATCCCTTATTTGCCTCTTAGTGGTACTGATTTATGGGAATAGATAAAATAGATACGCTAACACCATGAAAAAGGCTGTTTTTGTACCTTTTCTTAAGAAAAAAGGATACCAACTCATCAAAAAATCTTATATAGATACTTGCTGTTAATAAGACATACTTTTAATACTGGTCGAAAGCACCAAAGTCCTATCAAATAAGAGTTGCCTTTCATTTCGAAGAGAATTAAAATAGTTATTAGAGAGAATAGGGGGATGGTACAAATGAAACTAAGAAACATGACGGCTATTTATATCCTGAAAGAGGACAAAATCCTGATGTTGTACCGTCAGGGCGGTAAGGTAGTGAATAATGTGTATGTGGGGACAGCCGGCGGTCACTTCGAACCGGAGGAGGTCAATGACCCTAAGGCCTGCGTACTGAGGGAGCTGAAGGAAGAGTGCGGTCTGGAGCCGGAGGAGATTAAGAATCTGACTCTGCGATATGCTACCAAACGTCTGAAGGACGGAGAAATCCGTCAGAACTATTACTACTTTGCTGAGTGGAATGCGGGGGATAAGGAGCTTACCAGTGCTGAAGGTAGGCTGGAATGGCATGATATCGAGAAGGTTTGCGAACTGGAGATGCCACTTTCTGCCCAGTTGATGATGGAGCATTATGTGAAGATTGGCAGGTTTAATACCGCCGTATATGCAGGAATTACCACTCCCAAGGGCATGACCTTTGTGGAGTTGGAGGATATGTAGAGAGGAGAAAATCATATGGCATTTCCAACACATATTGTAGCCGCAGCAGGCTATGTTTTTGACAAGGAAGGCAATCTTTTGCTGATTAAGACACCTAATCGGGGCTGGGACTGTACCGGTGGACAGATAGAAGAGGGCGAGGATTTAGAGGCAGGTGTATTGCGGGAAATTATGGAGGAAAGCGGCATAAAGGCAAAGGTAAAGTGCCTTTGTGCAGTGTACTCCAATGTGGGTAAGTATACTTTTTATGATGGGGTAACACCGGTGCCTACAAAAGTGATGTTTGACTTTATCTGTGAATACGAAAGCGGCGAGTGCCGTACTTCTGAGGAATCCCAAGAGGTCATCTGGGTACCGAAGGAAAAAGCCTTGGAGTATGTAACTACGCCGGTTCTTCGCTACCGGTTTGAAAAGATTCTGAATTTTGAGGGTAGGCTGACTTATGCATCCTACGTGACCAAGCCGGAGTTTCAGGTGTTGACGGAGCGTTATATTTAGGGAGTGTAAAAGGATATCAGAACGAAAGAGGACAAACATGAAAGAAATCGTATTGGGGACGACTGGAAAGAAGATGCCGGCCATCGTGGTAGGCTGTATGAGACTGGCAGATAAGAATGTAAGTGATATGCAGAGCTTTCTGCACACGGCTTTGGAGCAGGGGGCGTATTTTTTTGACCATGCGGATATTTATGGAGGGGGACAGAGCGAGACCATCTTCGGGGAGGCTATGGCAAAGGATCCGTCAATTAAGCGTGAGGAGCTGTTTTTGCAGTCTAAATGCGGCATTCGACAGGGATTTTTTGATTTTTCCAAGGAGCATATCATTGCTTCCGTGGATGGTATTTTGAAGAGATTGCAGACCGATTATCTGGATGCCCTGCTGCTTCACAGACCGGATGCCTTGGTGGAGCCGGAGGAAGTGGCAGAAGCTTTTGAGGAGCTGTATACCAAAGGAAAGGTGCGGTATTTCGGTGTATCCAATCACAAGCCCATGCAGATTGAGTTGTTGAAGAGGTATGTAAAGCAACCGTTAATTATTAACCAGCTGCAGTTCAGTATCCCCGTGTCCAATATGGTGGCCAATGGTTTGGAGGTAAACATGACCTCGGATGGTGCTTATGAGAGGGATGGCAGTGTGCTGGATTATTCCCGCTTGAACGATATGACCATTCAGGCCTGGTCGCCCTTCCAGATGCCCAACTGGCAGGGCTGCTTTATCGATAGTGAGAAGTATCCCCAGTTGAATCAGGTACTTCAGGAGCTGGCAGAGCAGTACGGTGTCAGCAAGACTACCATTGCCACAGCCTGGATTTTGCGTCATCCCGCAGGTATGCAGGTGGTGACAGGTACTGCCAGTGAAAAGCGTTTGGCAGAGATTATTAAAGCTTCAGAAATAAACTTAACCAGACAGGAATGGTATCGTCTGTTCCTGGCAGCAGGACATATTTTACCATAGGAGGCAAGCGTATGAACACAGCGATTTTAACAATAGACGACATTGCATCTAAGAACACACCGGCCATCGTGGATTATTTGAAGGAGAAGAATATCAAAGCCATCCTTTTTGCAGTAGGGGAGAATGTGGAGCGTTACTACGAGGAAGCTGTTTATGCAGTAAAAAGCGGTATGATTGTGGGCAACCACAGCTATTCCCATAAGGCATTTTCAACTCTTACATTGGAAGAAGCCATAAAGGATATTGAGAAGTGCGAAGCCGTGCTGGACAAGCTGTATCAGGACTGCGGCGTGGAAAGAGTGTACAGACTCTTCCGTTTCCCCTTTGGTGACAAGGGTGGTGCCAATAAGGATGCTTTGCAGGCATATTTTAAGGAGAAGGGCTTCCACAAGGTGGATGACAATCATCTTCCCTATCCATGGTGGTCGGAATTCGGCTTAAAAAAGGATATCGACACCTTCTGGACCTTTGATTTTGCGGAATATATGATTCGTCCCGGTTCTGATTTTACCAAGGAAAGTGTATGGGCGAAAATGCATGATAAGAATCCTCAAAACGGTGCGGTTTTATTTGAGGAAGGCAATCGTCATTTTCTGCTTCTGCATGCCCATGATGAGACCGAGGAGATGGTGCCGCAGTATTATAAGCTGTTTATCGACCATTTACTGGAGAACGGAATAACCTTTGATGAGCCTAAGTTTCTGATGTAGGAGAGAAAAATGACCAAACCCAAGATGATCCTGTTTGACTATGGTCAGACATTGGTAAATGAAGCAAGATTTGATGGTGTGAAGGGGACCGAAGCGGTGCTTCAGTATGCCACCAAGAATAAATACAATCGTACCGCTGCCCAGATACAGGCAGTGGCGGATGAAATGAACGGGGAGATGGGCCGGTTTGATCCTGCCAGAAGACATCTTTTGCAGGTGGAAATCCCCAACGATATGTTCTGCGGATATTTGTATGAGTCCCAGGGAGTGGAGCTTTCCATCAAAGGGGCCATGCGGGATAAGGTGTTCTGGGATGCTGCATCCCCCGGTGTGCCGTCCGAAGGTGTAGAAGATTTTCTCGATTTTTTGAAGGAGCAGGGCATTCGTACTGCGGTGCTCAGCAATATTACTTATTGTGGGGAAGCCTTGGAAAACCGTTTGCAGGAAGTTTTACCTGGTCACGAGTTTGAATTTATCCTGGCTACCAGCGAGTATATGTATCGCAAGCCCCACCGCCGCATCTTTGAATTTGCCTTGGACAAGGCGGAGCTTACCCCCGAGGAGGTCTGGTACATAGGGGATAATTACGAGTGCGACATAGAAGGTGCTAAGAATGCAGGTCTGTTCCCGGTGTGGTATTTGGGGGCTATGGAGAAGCCTCAGGAGCCCAAGGAAGGGATTCTCACCGTGAAAAGCTGGGAGGAAGTGAAGGCCTTACTGAAATAGAGAATAACAGAGGGGATGGAGAAAAGAATGAAAAGAATGAAAAGAAAATGTCTATTAGCGGTCATGAGCCTTTGGTTGGCAATGACCTTGTCGGCTTGCGGAAAGCAAGCCTTGGAAGAACCCGTTGTAGTGGAGCAAAGTACGGTTGAGGAAAGTAAGGAAGTACAAACGGAGCAGAATACCGGAGCCGGGGAGACAGAAACCAAGGAGGATACACCTCATAAGACCCAAGAGAGTGAAAGCACGCATCAAGGACTGAAATATGGATTTGCAGATGCCAAGGAAGGGGCAGCTTACATAAAGGCTAATAAGGACTATTTAGAGGGTCTTACCCAAAATGATTTGGATTTCCGTATGCAGAAAAAGGATGCTACCCTGGAGGAATACATAGCCTTTGCAGAGCAGCAGGTGCGGGATTTTACGGAAAAGGAGAAAGAAGGCATATCTGCTTGTATGCAGAGTATTTGGGAGATTTGTGAAAAGAATCAATATACTTTGCCGGATATCGGAGAAGTTACCTTCGTGAAAACAACCATGCAGGAAGAAGCCGGAGCCACAGCTTATACTCACGGGACCCATATATATGTGGGAGAAGGTTTGATTTCATTTCTAAGCAGTAATTATCAGTGGGCCAGAGATTATGGTACCACCATACTGGTTCATGAGCTGTTCCACTGTCTGACCAGAAACGATGCCGGTTTCAGGGAAGATATGTATGGTATCATTGGTTTTTCCATTCAGGAAGAAGAATTTGCTTTTTCCAAAGAGGTTCGTGAACAGATGCTTTCTAATCCTGACGTGGGAAAGCATAATTCTTATGCTACTTTTCGGATTGACGGAAAGGACAGAGAGTGTGTAGTGGTACTGGCTTCTACAAGGCCTTTTCAGAAGTCGGGCGATAATATGTTTAACTTGATGATGGTGGGGCTGGTACCCCTAGACGACCTATCGGTGATGTATCCTTCGGATAGTGCAGAGAATTTTTGGGAAGTATTTGGGCGAAATACAGACTATGTGATAGACCCGGAGGAAGCACTGGCAGACAATTTCTCCTATGCCATTATGTATGGCGTGAACGGGATGAGTTATCCGTCTCCGGAGATTATTCAGGAGATTTGCGATTATTTAAAGAGATGATACAGAGTTTTACGGGAAGAGAGGTAAAAAGGGTGATTCTGTGCATTGCAATAGCTCCATGCAAAGTCAATTAGAAAGGAGAGCATGGAGCAAATATGAAAAACTATAAAACAACTTTATACGAAATGAGAACCTATTTAACACTTTGGGCCAGTCAGATGTTTTCCGGTCTGGGAAGTGCCATGACCGCTTATGCCTTGGTCATTTGGTCCTACACACAGGAAGGGTCTGCCTTAAAAACAGCCCTTTTGATGGTCAGCTCTTACGCCCCCTATGTGGTGCTGAGCATCTTTGCAGGAGCTTTAAGTGACCGATGGGACAAGAAAAGGACCATGTTAATCTGTGATGCATTGGCAGCCCTATGTACGGTGGTTACACTGGTTTTGCTACAACAGGGGCAGCTTAAGATTTGGCATTTATATGTGATTAACATGGTGAATGGTACCATGAATACGGTACAAAGACCCGCCTCAGATGTGGCAGTGAGCCGTTTGCTACCCAAGAAGTACTATCAGAAGGTAGGCGGATTAGGCTATTTTTCAAGGTCGGTGAATTCGATTCTGACACCGGTAATTGCCACCGCCATCTTGGGACTGGCAGGAATGGAGGCCGTGATTGCTTTTGATTTGGTGAGCTTTGCAATGGCTTTTCTGATACTGGGACTCTTTATCAGGATTCCCAAGGGAGAAGAGGTAAGTACGAAGAAGGAAGGTCTGCTACAGGCAGCAGGGGAAGGTATCGGTTACCTGAAGAAGGAGAAAGGAATCCTGGGACTCATCTTATTCCTGGCGGCCATCAATCTGGTAGCATCGGTGTACGAGGCAGCGTTGCCTGCCATGATTTTGTCCAGAGAGGGCGGAAGTGAAAAGGTACTGGGACTGGTAAATGCTACCGTGGGGGTAACCACTCTTTTGGGAAGTATCGTATCCTTCTTTATGAAGGCTCCGAGAAGCAGGGTACGGGTGATTTGCAACTGTCTTCTGTTTTCCATGGGCTTTGAGAATTTCCTGCTGGCTTTCGGCAGAACGCCCTTTGTGTGGTGTCTGGGGGCGTTTTTAGGCTGGATAACCATCCCTCTGATGAGTACCAATCTGGACGCAATCCTGCGACTGAATATACCGGATACCATGCAGGGAAGGGTGTTTGCAGTACGTAACTCGCTTCAGTTTTTCACCATACCCATCGGGTATCTGCTGGGAGGACTGCTGGTGGACCGGGTGTTCGAACCGATTATGGCGTGTCAGGGAGAAGAGAGCCTGCTGACTCGGATGTTTGGAGAAGGCAAGGGTTCCGGCGCGGCACTGTTGTACTTTGTACTGGCGTTTTGCGGCATTGGTGTATGCCTATATTTTAGAAGGAATAGGGCTATTTGGAAGTTGGAAGAATAGTAGATTTTTAGAGAAACGGGAAAAGGGATGTTAATCTTTTTCCCGTTTTTCATATTATGGGCTTTAGCCTGGTTGAGTGCGTAGCTACGAGTTTCTCCGAAAGAGAAACGACGTACGCACGAAACATACAACCACCCGCTATGCGGGTGCGCAGTGTTTGTTATACAAAAAAATCACCTTTCCGTTATAATGA
>JAFXFO010000019.1 GCA_017520425.1 Lachnospiraceae bacterium
CCCCTCAAGATGAGATATCCCAGTTAGTAAGACCCCTTGAAGACGACAAGGTAGATAGGAATGAGGTGTAAGTGCAGTAATGTATTCAGCTGACATTTACTAATCGGTCGAGGGCTTAACCAAGGTTGGAGAAAGAATCGAGAGTTATCTGAAGGTAACTTAAGAGATGTTTTGTGAAAGATAAATCAGTGTTCGGTTTTGAATGTATAATCAATATGAAAGAAGAGTAGTGAAAACTACTCTTTTTTTAATATTTTATCAGATTTTAGTGTTTTTTTTGTAAACATGTGCTATAATTATCTCAATATATAATAAATTGGCATGAGGAGGCAATATGGATACAAAAATTTTATTGGAAAACGGAACAAACGAATTAGAAATTCTTGAATTTATTGTTGATGGTAATTCATATGGTATCAATGTGGCAAAGATTAAGGAAATCATCAGATATCTTGAACCGACGCCTATTCCCAATGCCCATCCCAGTGTGGAGGGTGTATTCATGCCGAGAGATACGATGATTACGGCGATTGATTTGAAAAATTGTCTGCAAAGAGGACAAGCGAAGCCTGGCGGATTATTTATAGTTACCAATTTTAATAATTTGGATATAGCATTTCATGTAGAAGCAGTTATGGGTATACATAGATTGACATGGAAGGATATTAACCAGCCAAGCGCAGTTACTTCTTCTATGGATGCAGGTGTATCCAGCGGTGTGGTAAAAGTAAATAACAAATTAATAGTAATACTGGATTTTGAAAAAATTGTCACAGACATTTCTCCGGAGACTGGATTAAAAGTATCCGAGATAGAGGCATTAGGTGTTCGTGAGAGATGTGATGTGCCCATATTAATTGCTGAGGATTCTCCTTTGTTAAACAAATTGATTGTAGAATCATTAAAACTGGCAGGTTATGAAAAAATAATTCATACACAGAATGGTCAGGAAGCATATGATATGATTATGGATTTCTGTGATAAGGGCCGTTTGGATGAAAATGTAAGATGCATTATAACAGATATTGAGATGCCGGAAATGGATGGACACAGATTAACATATTTGTTAAAAAATGATGATAGAACGAAGGATATACCGATTGTAATCTTTTCTTCATTGGTAAATGAAGAGATGAAGAAAAAGGGAGAAGCTTTAGGAGCGAATGCTCAGCTTTCAAAGCCCGAGATTGGAAACCTTGTTCAGATTGTGGATGGTTTAATTAGCTAAAAAACAAAAAGCCGGGAATTCCCGGCTTTTTGAGTATGGAATGGAAGAATATGAAAAAAGAGTATTTAGACAAAATAATGGACGCTGATCTGGTACTGATTGGTATTGGAAGTGAATTTGAAAAATTGAGATACAGATGTGAAGAAAAAGCTATTGAAGCATTAAATGAACTAAATGATTTGCTGAATGGTAAGAATTATTTTGTGATTACTACCTGTACCAATAATATTCTGAAGGAAAGTGGATTTAGAAATGACCGAATAGTATCCCCCTGTGGTAATTTAGAAGTAAAACAATGCACAAAAGCCTGTAAAGGGAGCTTGCAGGAATTGACAGACGAGGAAATACAGCATATTCGGAAAAGGGCTGATTCGGATGGGGAGTTTCATTTAGGGGTATGTGCCGTTTGCGGTGCACCTATGACTTTGAATAATGTATATACATCAGAATATGATGAAGAAGGCTATCTGAATGACTGGAAAATGTATACAAAATGGTTGCAAGGTACATTGAATAAGAAACTTTGTGTGTTAGAGTTAGGAGTGGATATGACTTTTCCGAATATTATTCGTTGGCCATTTGAAAAGGTAGCATTTTACAATCAAAAAGCGACTTTTATTCGGGTAAATGAAAAGTTATATCATATGTCTGAAGAATTAAAGGATAAAGGAATTGCTGTAAATAAACAGTCTATTGACTGGATAACGGAAAACGATATATAGTTGAAGCAGGATAGTACTAAGAAAGGTACGCAGTATATTGCGGTAGGGCACACTATGGATTCAAAGGATAAAACGATTGATAATAGCCTGGAAAGTGCTATGAATATGACACAGGATGAAATAGAATGGTTGCTGAATCAGCAGTCCGGAGGAACCGATGATAGTCTTCCGGAAGATTTGGATGCAGATTTAATGAGCTTACTGGCAGATTTGGAGTCGTCGAATGATGAAAATATTCAGGATATTTCAGCATTGTTGACCAAGGACGAGAGGAATGAAGCAGTGGATGATAGTATTGCTGCTTTATTAAATGCGCAGGAAGAGCCCGGAGAAACCGCTTATGATGCTATGGATTTGTTTTCGGGCGAGGAACCTAAGAAAGAGAAAAAAGGACTTTTAAGTAAATTTTCCCGTAAGAAAAAAGAGAAAAAGGAAAAGAAAGAGAAAACTGCTAAAAAGCCTAAAAAGAAAGATAAGAAAACGGAGAGTAGGGAACCGTTAGATTGGGAAAGTATTGAATTGCCGGAAGATTATACTACCAATATGAATGATAATTCTCTGGATGATGCATTGACAATGTTACAAGGAACCTCGGTTGAAGAGAAAAAGAAAGAAGAACCGGTTAAGAAAGAAACTGCCCAAAAGGAAAAAAAGAAGAAGGATAAGAAAAAGAAAGAAAAAACAAACGATAAAAGTAAAAAGAAAACCGAGAAAAACGGTGGAAAAGATACAAAGGAAAAGATAAAAATAAAGGAAAAAGCCACTATTGAAGAGGCTATAATGGAGCTGGAAGCTGAGAGTGAAGAGGCACCAAATAAGAAGAAAATCACTATGGTTTTCTTGGCGAGTATATTGATTCTTTGTGGCTTTTTGGTAGTGAATTATTACTTTACGGGACATGCCAATAAGCGACTTGCAAGGGAAGCGTTTGAAGAAAAAGACTATTTGGAATGTTACCAGCTTTTATATGGTCAGAGGCTCAACGACAGCCAGTCAGCCATGTATCACCGTTCGGAATTGATACTTAAGGATAGTATTTTCTGGCGTGATTATGATGCTTATGTAAAGCAGGAGCAGTGGCTGGAAGGTTTGGATGAACTGGTTCAATATGTATATAATTATCCTGAATTAGAACAGTATGCAGATAAGTGGAATTGTTCGGATATTGTGGTTAATACCCACGAACAGGTGCAGGAAATATTGGTAACGGATTATAATACAGATGTAGAAAGAGCTTCTCAAATAGCCAAGCTGAAAAAGGATGAGGATTACACAAGGGCTTTGCTTAAACTTGTGGAAGAGAAGCAAAAGCGGGATGCCATATACAAAAAATATCCGGATATTTTGCCGGAGGAAGAGGAAAGATTATTTCAATAAAGGATTAACAATAGGTGACGGAACATGATAGCAATTATTGATTACGATGCAGGAAATATTAAGAGCGTTGAAAAAGCATTTATGGCTTTGGGACAGGAGGTTGTGATAACCAGAGACCAAGAAACCATTATGAATGCAGAAGGAGTGGTATTGCCGGGAGTAGGTGCTTTCGGAGATGCCATGGAAAAGTTGCATGCTTATGAATTGGTGGAAACCATTCATAAGGTAGTGGAAAAAAAGACACCGTTTTTAGGGATTTGTCTGGGCTTGCAGCTGATGTTTGAAAGCTCAGAGGAAACACCGGGAGTAGAAGGATTGGGACTGTTAAAAGGTAAAATTATTCGAATACCCGAAGGTGACGGACTGAAGATTCCACATATCGGATGGAATAATTTATCATACCCGAATCAGGGCAGATTATATCAGGATATTCCTGAAAATTCATATGTTTATTTTGTGCATTCCTACTATTTGCAGGCGGAGGAACCCGAGATTGTAAGGGCAACTACGGAATACGGTGTAACCATTCATGCTTCCGTAGAGAAGGATAATACTTTTGCATGTCAGTTTCATCCGGAAAAGAGTTCCGCAGTAGGTATGAAAATATTAGAGAATTTTGTGAAGGTAGTAAAGGGGGAAGCGTAAAATGCATACAAAAAGAATTATTCCCTGTTTGGATATTAAGGACGGAAGAGTGGTTAAAGGGATTAACTTTGTGAACCTACGAGATGCCGGTGATGCGGCAGAAGTAGCGGCAGCTTATGATAAGGCAGGAGCAGATGAAGTCGTATTTTTGGATATTAATGCCTCGGCGGATTCCCGTTCAACTCAGTTGGAATGGGTGCGTCAAGTAGCCAGCAAGGTGTTTATACCTTTTACCGTAGGAGGTGGTATACGTACGGTAGAGGATTTCAAGGTGCTTCTGCGTGAAGGCGCGGACAAGATTTCCATTAATTCTTCGGCAATTATGAATCCGCAACTGATTTCGGATGCGGCAGATAAATTTGGAAGCCAGTGTGTTGTTGTGGCCATTGATGCAAAGAAGAGAGCGGATGGCAGCGGCTGGAATATCTACAAAAACGGTGGCCGTGTAGATATGGGTATGGATGCTGTGGAATGGGCTATAAAAGCTGAGAAAATGGGTGCCGGAGAAATATTGCTCACCAGTATGGATGGTGACGGAACCAAAGCAGGATATGATATTACGTTAACCAAAGCAATTTCAAGTGCGGTTAAGATCCCTGTAATTGCATCCGGCGGTGCAGGAACCATGGAGCATTTTTATGAAGCATTGACGGAAGGTGGTGCCGAAGCCGCTTTGGCAGCATCCTTATTCCACTATAAAGAATTGGAAATCCGTCAGGTGAAAGAGTATTTAAGAGATAAGGGTGTATCCGTACGTTTGTAGCTTGGGATACTAGGATAAGAAAATGAGCATGATTAGTAATGACTGGTTGGCAGAATTGGGGCCGGAGTTTAAGAAGCCTTATTACGCCAAGTTGTATGAATTTGTAAAGAATGAATATAATACGAAACAGGTTTTTCCGCCATCGGATGAGATATTTACAGCTTTTCATCTGACCCCCTTGAGTCAGGTAAAGGTAGTAATTATCGGTCAGGATCCCTATCACAATGACGGACAGGCCCATGGTTTATGCTTTTCTGTACGTCCTGAAGTAGATATACCGCCTTCGCTGGTGAATATTTATCAGGAGTTACATGAGGATTTGGGTTGCAAAATACCCAATAACGGATATTTGATTAAATGGGCAAAGCAAGGTGTATTAATGCTGAATACCGTATTAACCGTACAGGCTCATATGGCCAATTCCCACAGGGGAAAGGGGTGGGAAGAGTTTACGGATGCAGCTATAAAGGCTCTCAATAAGCAGGACAGACCAATAGTGTTTATTCTTTGGGGGCGTCCGGCGCAGATGAAGAAGAGTATGTTAAACAATCCCAAGCATCTGATTTTGGAAGCACCCCATCCCAGTCCCCTATCGGCATACAGGGGCTTCTTTGGCAGTAAGCCTTTTAGTCAGACCAATCAATTCTTATTGGATAACAAAATGATTCCCATTGATTGGCAGATTGAGGATGTATAAGCAAGGAGAGTTACTATGAAATATCCAAAAAGTTTACAGAAGGGTGGTAGCATCGGGTTTCCGGCGCCATCCTTTGGTTGTGCAACTGAACCATATTATTCTGCATTTCAAAATAGCTTGAAAAAGTGGCAGGAGTTAGGTTATCAGACCAATCCCGGCGAAAATGCCTATGCAAATTGTGGCGTGGGTATCAGTAACAGTCCTGAAAATTGTGGAAAAGAGCTTACCAATATGTATTTAGACCGGAAAAATGATATATTAATATCCTGCGGCGGCGGAGAACTGATGTGTGAGATATTGGATTATGTGGATTTTGAGTCCATCACAAAGGCTGAACCAAAGTGGTTTGTGGGTTATTCGGACAATACTAATATGACGTATCTTTTAGCGACTATTTGTGATACTGCTTCCATTTACGGTCCCTGTGCGGGTACTTATGGGATGGAGCCATGGCACGAATCCCTTTGGGATGTGCACGCGTTGCTGAGCGGTGAAAAAACAGAAATGACAGGATATGCCACTTGGGAAAAGGAATCCTTAAAGAGTGAGGAGAATCCTTTGGCACCTTATAATACAACAGAGCCTCGAGCACTAAAAATTTGGAATGGATACATGTGGCAGGAAGATATGGAGCAAACACCTGAGACAATAACTATGTCCGGCCGTGTTTTGGGCGGTTGTATGGATTGCCTGATTAATCTGATTGGTACCGGGTATGACAAAACAGCCGAGTTTATTGAGAAATACAAAGAGGATGGTATTCTTTGGTTTATAGAAGCCTGTGAGTTAAATGTCTTCAGTATACGGCGTGCAATGTGGCAGATGGAGCATGCGGGATGGTTTCGACATGTGAAGGGATTTGTGTTTGGACGTCCAAGAAATGGTGAAAGTATGATGGGCTTGGATGAGTACGAGGCAGTACTTGCTGTGGCAGGAAAGTACCATGTGCCTGTTATTATGGATGCGGATATGGGACATTTGCCGCCTATGATACCCTTGGTAATGGGAAGTCTGGCAGATGTAACAGTGCAGGGAAATGATATGAAAGTGAAAATGAATCCGGTATAGATGAAAAAACGGGAAGCCTTTATGGGGCTTCCCGTTTTGAATATAAGTTTATTACGCTACCGATTCCGAATTGTTTTCTTTTTTCTTCAACACGGACAGAAGAATACGTCCGGCCACAAATATCAATACAAATACGACTCCGCAGATAACGGTATTTCGTGCTGAGGTATTCATATGATTCTTAAACAGATTTGCGATGGGAGTTATGGCAAATCCCAAGGTATCGGCCGCATCGGCAGGTATTAGGGAGGCCATAAAAGTATCGGCCTGTGTAGCAACGGATGCTAATATACCGGATGCCAATAAGTAAGTGATTCCCAACCAAAGAAAGCCTTTAAATCGGGGGAAACGTACTAAAACAATGAGGATAGATAATACGATAATCATTATGAGGGAAAACTTCGCAATAGTTCCCTGATATAACATATGGATGATATCGATTGTGGTATCATCCACGCCCATATCCTCTAAATCGGGAAGTTCAGCCACCATAGAAACCAAGGCGGGTTCGATAGTTGTGATAGCGTAATCTGTAATCTCTGCGTCGGTCACAGGAACTTCCGCAGGCAGAGAATTGCGCACCATGGTTACTAAGTCCGGCATATGCTTATCCAAAAGCTTATGAATCTGAGATTGGTTTATGCTTTCCATACGGTCATCTTCCAGGACGCCCATCAGATTGTCTATGTATAATTCCAAAATATCGCCTACAAGCTCGGAATCCACTAAATCATTGATGAATTCTACATCCAGCTCAGCCAATTCATCGGGAGCGGATTGCTTCAGTGTGGATTCCAACTGCTTGGATAAATCCATATCGGAAATAATTTGCTGGAGAGTATCCGGTTGTAAAAGTGCAGTACCGGTTGAAATCACCGGAGAGGTAACCAGGAAAGAGAAGGTTAGGAAACTGAAAATAATGGCTAACAGAATGCCTAAAATGTTAAAGATAATTTTGCATGCTTTCATAGAGTTCTCCTTTGTAATAATAGATTAACAAAAAAGAGATAACATAATGTTATCTCTTTTATGCCGGCAGCGGGACTTGAACCCGCACGTGGTTGCCCACAACAGATTTTGAGTCTGCCTCGTCTGCCATTCCGACACGCCGGCATTCGTTTTCTAACGACAAAAATTATATTAACATAGTTTCGGAGAAAAGGCAAGAGATTTTTTTGAATTTTTTGTACTTTTGAGACGATTTGTATTGGCACAGATACAGACCGGGATACATACACTATAATAACCGATATAAGGGGATAGAATATATGGCTTTCGTTGTTTTAGATGCGGGGCACGGGGGAGAAAATCCCGGTGCTGTTTATAATGCCAGAAGAGAAAAGGATGATGCATTGGCACTTACACTGGCAGTGGGGAGGATTTTAGAAGCCAATGGTGTGGATGTATATTATACAAGAGAGAATGATGTGTTTGAAACACCGTTGCAGAAGGCACAGGAGGCGAATCAGACCGGTGCGGATTATTTCGTATCCATCCATCGCAATTCCAGCCCGGTGCCAAATCAGTATACAGGGATAGAAACCCTGGTATACAACCGATACGGGGAAGCAGCCCGATTGGCTTATAATATTAATGAACAGTTAGAACAGGTGGGATTTGAAAATCAGGGAGTAAATGAAAGGACTAATCTGGCAGTTTTAAGAAGAACCCAGATGCCGGCAGTGTTGGTTGAAGTAGGATTTATCAATACGGATGCAGATAATGCGTTGTTGGATGCCCGGTTTGATGATGTAGCACAGGCAATTGCAGACGGAATAATAGAAACGGTAATGTAAAAAAGAGGATGTCATGTGACATCCTCTTCAATAACCGTTCAATTTATGCTTCTTCTGACTGGGAATTGTCATTGCCATCAGCATCGGAAGGTGCGGTAGCGGATTCGGGAAGAACCAGTTGTACCTGGGTGATACGGTTTTGGTCAATGCTCATAACCTTCAACGCAGTACCGTCTTCCAATATTACTTCCTCGCCTTCTTCAGGAAGACGATCCAAGTGCTCAATGATAATACCACCGATGGAATCATAGTCTTCGGAATCTAATTGTGTATTTAGTGCATCATTGATATCATCTAACTTCATGCTGCCTTCTACAAGATAGGTGCGTTCTCCAACTTCCTGTATAAATTCAGCTTCGTCCGCATCATATTCATCTCGGATTTCGCCCACAATCTCTTCCAGCAGGTCTTCCAGAGTAATCATACCAATGGTAGCGCCATACTCATTTAAGACAAAAGCAACGGAGGAGGTGGAATCTCTAAGCTCTAGCATCAAATCAGAGCTCTTCTTAAACTCATATGTGTAATGAGCTTTTCTTAAAATATTACGGACAGAGAATTTCTCCGGATTGGGTGTAAGGAGAAAATCCTTAATGTTTATCAAACCAATAATATTATCCTTGTCTTCTTCATAAACAGGGATACGGGTATACATGGAATCCTTAAATACGGAAAATACTTTATGGTAATCAGCATTTACATTCACTGTAACCATATTGATACGGGGAATCATAATATCCTTTGCAACAGCATCGGAAAAATCAAATACATTGTAGATGATTTCACGTTCTTCTGTTTCAATAACGCCGTCCTCATGACTTACGTCTACATAGGTTTTGAGTTCGCCCTCTGTCATGGTACTGATTTTCTTGTTGGGATCGATATGTAACAAGCGCATGATGGCTTTTGACAAGAAGTCAACAATCTTGATAACCGGTGTGAGTACTTTCATTAAGAAATAGACAACTCCGCTATAAACAAGTGCAATGCTTTCGTTATAAAGGTTTGCCCAGGTTTTGGGGATGATTTCACCAAATAACAATACTACAATGGTTAAGATACCGGTAGCAATACCAATCATCAGATTAATACGAATGGCCAGGGTAGTGGCCAATGCAGATGCGGCAATATTAACGATGTTGTTACCAATCAATATGGTACTAATCATCTTGCTGTAATCATCTAAGATGAGATTGACCTTCTTGGCACGTTTGTTTCCTTCTTCCTCCAAAGCACGCATCCTTACGCGGTTTACGGTGCTGAATGCGGTTTCGGCAGATGAGAAAAACGCCGACAAAAAAATAAGAACAATAAGTATAATCAGTTGTATGACACCCGAGGCATCCATGATAAAAAAACACTCCTTTTAAAATATAATGTAATATGAATGATACAATAACTATTAAGGAATTGTCAAGTTATGCGTAATTAATGAATATATTTTAATATATTTTTTAGAAATAAGAGGACATAATAAGGATGAAAAAGATGATGCGAAAAAAAGAGGAAGGTATACCATGGATTATGTTATTGGTAGATTTGGGAGGGGCATACATAATGACAGTGCTCATATTGATTTTATTAGCGTTATTGTTATTCAAGGTGGGATTGTCAAAAAGTACACTGGGTGTGATGATCACGATTACATATGTGCTGACCTGTTTCGTGGCAGGCCGATTAGCCGGAAAACAGATGCAGAGAAGAAGATTTATGTGGGGAGCAATAATGGGAGGAGCTTATTTTATAGTACTTTTTATGATTTCCATAATTGCAGGTCAACCCATGACGGAAGTGGCAAATTCCCTGTTTACCACCTTGATTTTATGTGTGGGAGGCGGTATGCTGGGCGGAATGTTAAGCTGATATGGCATAAAAATTTGAAGAATAGTGAAAAAAGGCTTTCAAAAAAGGAAGACTTATGTTATAATTCAAATATTCTTGTAATTATGTAAGTGAAGAATCTAAGGAGGCTACAATATGAAGCACATTAAAACATTAACAACAAGAGATTTAAAAGAATCTATGAAGAAGGGCGGATGTGGTGAGTGCCAGACATCATGCCAGTCTGCTTGCAAGACTTCTTGTACTGTTGGTAATCAGAGTTGCGAAAAGATTAAATAGTCAAAGTGATACGAACTATGTAAGCAGCGATTTTACGTCGCTGCTTACTATACGTTTATGGAATAGAAAGGCATTAGGTAGAATAACGTGATACATCAGTATAAAAGTAATGGTTTTAACATTGTCATGGATGTAAACAGTGGTTCCGTGCATGTGGTGGATGATATTGTTTATGACATGATTCCCTTGGTAGAACCATTGGTAAATGAAGGCATCAAGGATGCGGATACCATTAAGGCGGCAGTATTAAATCTGGCCAATCTTCCCTATCCGGAATCAGAGATTACAGAAGCGGTGGATGAGGTGCTGGAGCTGGAAAAAATGGGACAGTTGTTTATGCCGGACATATATGAGAACTATATTTTTGATTTTAAGAACAGACAAACCGTAGTAAAAGCATTGTGTTTGCATATCGCCCATGATTGTAATCTGGCTTGTCAGTATTGTTTTGCGGAAGAGGGTGAATACCACGGACGCAGAGCGTTGATGAGCTTTGAAGTGGGTAAGAAGGCACTGGATTTTCTGGTGGCCAATTCCGGAAGCAGAGTAAACCTGGAGGTGGATTTCTTTGGCGGAGAGCCTCTTATGAACTGGCAGGTGGTAAAGGACCTAGTGGCATACGGCAGAAGTCTGGAGGAGCCCAATAATAAGAAGTTTCGTTTTACCCTGACCACCAATGGCGTATTGTTAAATGATGAAATATTAGAATTTGCCAATAAGGAAATGGCTAATATTGTACTCAGTATTGACGGACGTAAGGAAGTGCATGATAAGATGCGTCCCTTCCGTGGCGGACAAGGTAGCTATGATATGATTGTTCCTAAGTTCCAAAAGGTGGCAGAGAGTCGCGACCAGATGAATTATTATGTGAGAGGTACCTTTACGCATCATAATCTGGACTTTGCTGAAGACGTGCTTCATTTGGCTGATTTAGGCTTTCAGCAGATTTCCGTGGAGCCGGTAGTGGCACCGCCGGAAGAGGCTTATGCTATCAGAGAAGAGGATTTGCCCTTCTTAAAGGAAGAATATGACCGTCTGGCAAAAGCAATTCTGGAAAGAAGCAAAAAGGGACAGAAGTTTAATTTCTTCCACTTTATGATAGATTTACAGGGTGGTCCCTGTGTTGCAAAGCGTCTGTCCGGTTGTGGTTCAGGTACAGAGTATCTGGCCGTTACTCCTTGGGGAGATTTTTATCCCTGTCATCAGTTTGTAGGACAGGAAAAGTTCCTGATGGGAAATGTGGATACCGGCATTACCAATACGGATATTATGGATGAATTTAAGTGTTGTAATGTTTATGCAAAGGATGCATGCAAGAAATGTTTTGCTAAGTTTTATTGCAGTGGTGGCTGTGCAGCCAATGCATATAATTTTACCAACTCTATCAATGGCACATACGATGTGGGTTGCGAACTGCAGAGAAAGCGTGTGGAATGTGCCATCATGATTAAAGCAGCACAGATGGAGTAAGAAAGTGAGGTAGTTATGAAAAAGAGTAGAGCTATATTAGTATTAGTTATAATGCTCATAGCTTTTGTGGGTATCGGCTTTATTGACCTTTGGGGTATTGACGGAAAAGGAAAGGGCAGTGCTTCTGATATTAATTTGGGCCTGGATTTGGCCGGTGGTGTCAGCATCACCTATCAGGTAGTAGGAGAGGAAGAACCGGATGCTACGGATATGAGCGATACCATTGCAAAGTTGCAGAAGCGTGTGGAAAAGTATAGTACGGAAGCCATTGTATATCAGGAAGGTGCAGACCGTATTAATATTGAAATTCCCGGTGTATCAGACGCTACTCAGATTTTGCAAGAGTTGGGCAGACCCGGTACCTTGTATTTTATTGCAGAAACCAGTGCGGCAGGACTTAAGAATTATTCCCGGAAAACAGTAACCGATGAAAACGGTGCAGTATCTTATCAGTACACTCTGGACAGAACCTTAGAGGAATTGGAAGCAGACGGTTCTATTCGTTTGGTGGGTACCGATGTGGCAGATGCTAAAGCGGAGAGTATGACAAATAAGATGGGTAATCAGGATATTGTAGTATCCCTTCTTATGACCGAGGAAGGTAAAGCTAAGTTTGCAACTGCTACCACAGAAGCCTATACGAAGGGAGAAACCTTAGGTATTTATTATGACGGACAGTTTGTCAGTGTACCCGGTGTTAATGAACCCATTACCCAGGGAACAGCTGTTATTCAGGGACAGGCAAGCTTTGAAGAAGCAGAAAAGATTGCTTCTACCATCCGTATCGGTGGGTTGAAACTGGAATTAGAAGAATTACACTCTAAAGTAGTAGGCGCACAGCTTGGTGTGGAAGCTATCAGCACCAGTTTGAAGGCGGGATTAATCGGATTTATTATTGTAGCTATTTTTATGATTGCTGTTTATTTTATTTCCGGTGTGGCTTCTGTGATTGCTTTGGCACTGTACGTAGTATTAGTTGTGCTTTTATTAAACGGATTTGCGATTACCTTAACCTTATCCGGTATTGCAGGTATTATTCTTTCCATCGGTATGGCGGTGGATGCAAACGTAATCATTTTTGCACGTATTCGTGAGGAAATTGCGGCAGGAATCAGTGTCAGAACTTCTTTAAAAACAGGTTTTGATAAGGCATTGTCTGCAATTATTGACGGAAATATTACCACATTGATTGCGGCAGCTGTATTGTGGTTCTTAGGACCCGGTACCGTAAAGGGCTTTGCGCAGACCTTGGCATTGGGTATCGGATTGTCCATGTTTACGGCATTAGTAGTTACTAAGCTTGTGTTATATGCGTTTTACGGAATTGGATTTAAGGATGAAAAGTGGTACGGTGTGGCAAAGGCACGTAAAAGCATTGATTTTCTCGGTAAGAGAAAGTGGTTCTTCAGTGTATCAACAGCAATTGTAATTGTAGGATTTATTGTAATGGGTGTTTATAAAGCAAATACCGGAGATGCATTGAATTTCAGCTTAGATTTCAAGGGCGGTACTGCTACGGCAGTAACTTTTGATAAGCCTATGACCTTGGAAGAGGTAACCAGTGATGTGGTACCTTTTGTAGAGGATGTAACCGGTAGTGCGGTACAGATTCAGACAGTACAGAACTCTAATGAAATTATCTTTAAGTCATCCAGTTTAAATGTGGAACAGAGAGAGGCGTTGGATCAGATGTTCTTGGAGAAGTTTAATGTTCCGAAATCCATGATTACATCCGAAACCATCAGTTCTACCATCAGTGATGAGATGAAGTCGGATACATTGATTGCAGTGACGGTTTCTATTATTTGTATGCTGTTATATATCCGTATCCGATTCAGTGATATCCGTTTCGGTATCAGTAGTGTGGTAGCGTTGTTACATGACGTTTTGATTGTGCTTGCATTCTATGCAGTGGCAAGAGTATCCGTAAGCAATACATTTATTGCCTGTATGTTGACAATAGTAGGTTATTCTATTAATGCAACCATCGTTGTTTTCGACCGTGTACGTGAAAATATGGCTGAAATGACCAGAAAGGAAACCTTGAAAGATGTGGTAAATAAGAGTGTTACCCAGACCTTATCCAGAAGTATTTTTACTTCCCTGACCACCTTTATCATGGTTGCGGCATTGTATGTACTGGGTGTGACCAGTATTCGTGAGTTTGCATTACCTTTGATGGTGGGTATTCTTTGCGGTACCTATTCATCCATTTGTATTGCGGGCGGATTGTGGCATGTACTTCGTGAGAAGTTCCCTCCCAGACCGGAAGAGGATATATAATTGATTTTTGGCAGGCTGTCGCATTGCGGCAGCCTGTTTTGAAAGAGGATAGGATATGGAGAAGTGGTTAGTGGCGGCCAAAAAGGCTGATTTTCAGAAGTGGAGTCAGGAATTTCATATAGATCCCGTTCTTGCACGAATTATACGTAATAGAGACGTAACGGAGGAGGAAGGGGTACGAAAGTTCTTATACGGTACTTTGGAAGATTGCCATTCCCCTTGGTTGCTGTATCATATGGAAAAAGCGGTAGAGCTTTTGAAAGAGGAAATAGATGCAGGAAGTCATATCAGAGTGATTGGCGACTATGATGTGGACGGTATTTGTTCCTCCTACATATTGACCTATGGGCTTCAGCAGGCAGGAGCATGCGTGGATACGGCCATTCCCCATAGGATGAAGGATGGTTACGGACTGAACGAGCATCTGATACAGGAGGCATATGAGGCAGGTGTAAATTGTATTATTACCTGTGATAACGGAATCGCAGCAGCGGAACAGGTGAGGTTGGCCAAAGATTTGGGGATGGTGGTTATTGTTACGGACCATCATGAAGTACCCTTTGAGGAGGCGGAGGGCAGACGACATGAAATCCTGCCGCCGGCAGATGCAATCGTAAATCCCAAACAAGAGAGTTGCGGCTACCCATTTAAGAGTATTTGCGGTGCTGTGGTGGCATATAAAGTCATACAGGCTTTGTATGCGAAGCTACAATATGATAAAGCGGAAAGCATACTTAGGGAATTGTTGCCTTTTGCGGCCATGGCTACGGTATGTGACGTCATGGAGCTTAAGGATGAAAACCGTATTATTGTAAAAGAAGGATTAAAGCAGATAAAGGATACCGCCAATTTGGGCTTGAGGTCCCTATTTGAGGTTAACGAAATAGAACCAGCCAAGGCAAGCGCCTACCATTTGGGCTTTGTGATAGGTCCCTGTTTAAATGCTACCGGGCGATTGGATACTGCTCTGAGAGCATTGGAACTGATGCAAAGTCAAAGTAAGGCAGAGGCTATGACAGCGGCTACAGAACTAAAAGAGCTCAATGACAGCCGTAAGAATCTGACATTGAAAGGTGTGGAAGAAGCAGAAGCACAGATTCAGGAAAAGAAACTTTTCGAAGATAAGGTTATGGTGGTGTATTTACCCCATGTGCATGAAAGTCTGGCAGGGATTATTGCAGGCAGGATTAGGGAAAAGTATCACCATCCGGTATTTGTGCTGACGGATGGCGAGGAAGGTATAAAGGGATCCGGACGTTCCATAGAAGCCTATCATATGTATGATGCCATGATACAGGTGAAGGAGCATTTTAGTAAATTCGGAGGTCATAAGCTGGCCGCCGGGTTAAGTTTGTGCCATTGTGAGGTGGAGTCTTTTCGAAGGGCGCTTAATGAAAAGGCAGTGCTGGAAGAATCGGACTTTGTGCCGGTAGTGCATATTGATGTACCCATGCCTCTTGAATATGCAGGGATGGAACTGGCAAGGCAGTTGCAAATGCTGGAGCCTTTTGGTGTAGGGAACGGGAAACCGCTTTTTGCCCAGAAGGATGTGAGATTTGTAGGAGCAAAAAGAATCGGGGCAACCGGAGCATATGTAAGATTTCAGGTGGAAACAGGAAAAGGCGGATATGACAATAGAAAAGAATTGATGTATTTTGGGGATGTAGATGCTTTTTGCCGGTTTTTGGATGAAAAATATGGAGAAGGTAGTGGGGATAAGCTATTTGAAGGCAGAGGCGATTATCCTGTGTCCGTGACCTATCAGACTGGAATTAATGCTTATAGAGGTAAGGAAAATATACAGTTTATCATGCAGAATTACTGTTAGAGAAAAATGTTGAAGAATTTCGGAAAATGTTTTCTAAAATCTATTGTTTGGACACAATTTGGACACAATTATGGTGTATTGTAATATTAGATAGTTAATAAACTATCTCCCCCCCTCATAAGAAAATCACGAGAAGGCTTCGAGATATCGAAGCCTTCTTGTGATTTATATAGTTTTCATAAGGAACATTTCGAAAATTCATTTACATATTTCGTGTAATATCCTATATTATATAGTAAGGGAAAACCCTTAAAAGAAGGGAAGTAATAAGATGAAAAAACTGATTGATTTATTGGGTAAATTGGAATATGAATGTGTACAGGGAAGTGTGGATACGGAAGTTGAGTCCATAATCTATGATTCCCGGAAGGTATGTGAGAAATGCCTGTTTATTTGTATTGAAGGAGCCAATTTCGACGGCCATGCTTATGCCAAAGAGGTGGCTGAGAAGGCAAGCGTACTGGTGGTATCAAAGGAAGTAGAAGGCTTGGAGGACTATGATGTTACGGTTATTAAAGTAGAAAATACCCGTTATGCCATGGCGTTTATTTCAGCATCCTATTTTGACAATCCTGCCGAAAAACTAAAGGTAATCGGTGTGACCGGTACCAAGGGAAAAACCACTACTGCTTATCTTGTAAAATCCATATTGGAAAATGCAGGATATAAGGTGGGATTAATCGGTACCATAGAGGTGATTATCGGTGATGAACATATCAGTGCAGTGAATACCACACCGGAATCCTATGTGTTACAAGCCTACTTTGCCAAAATGGTGGAGGCAGGACTGGAGGCGGTAGTGATGGAGGTTTCGTCACAGGGTCTGATGCTTCACAGAAGTCAGGGATTTGTGTTTGATTTTGGTATCTTTACCAATTTAGAGCCGGATCATATCGGTCCCAACGAGCATGAAAGCTTTGAGGATTACATGCGTTGTAAGAGTATGTTGTTCAGACAGTGTAAAGTAGGAATCGTCAATTGTGATGATAAGCATTGGGAACAGGTGGTTCAGGGACATACCTGTGTCTTGGAGCGTTTCGGCATGGGTGAACAGGCGGATATCCGCGCAGAAGGATTGGAACTGATGCGTAGGGGCGATGTTCTGGGGTCAAAGTTTTTGGTAAAGGGACTTATGGAATTTGAAGCTGAAATCGCCACACCGGGAAGATTCAGTGTATATAATGCATTGACGGCCATTGCTATCTGCAGGCATTTTAATGTAAAGGAAGATGCTGTCAGGAAGGCATTGTTGGAAGCGAAGGTAAAGGGAAGAATCGAGCCGGTAAAGGTTTCCGATGAGTTTACCCTACTCATAGATTATGCCCATAATGCCATGAGTCTGGAGAGTCTTTTAAGCACGTTAAAGGAGTATAAGCCTCATCGTTTGGTATGTTTATTCGGCTGTGGCGGTAATCGTTCCAAGCTGAGAAGATATGAGATGGGAGAGATCAGCGGAAAGCTGGCGGATTTAACTATTATCACTTCGGATAATCCCAGATTTGAAGAACCCCAGGATATTATAGAGGATATTAAGCTGGGAATGGCAAAAACAGCAGGAAAATACGTGGAAATCTGTGACAGAAAGGAAGCCATCCGTTATGCCATAGAGCATGGAGAAGCTGGAGATATTGTGGTATTGGCAGGAAAGGGACATGAGGATTATCAGGAGATAAAGGGCGTGAAATACCCCATGGATGAAAGAATTCTGATAGCAGAAGTGTTAGCGGAGCTGAAAGAAACGTAAGAAACAGGAGCGTTACATTTGAAGGAAAAATTTGCAGATATTATTGTAGATATATCACATGAAAAAGTGGATAGGGCGTTTCAGTACAGGATACCGGATAAGCTGGCAGAGGAACTGGAAATCGGTATGTGTGTGCAAGTCCCATTTGGGAAAGGCAATAAGCTAATCAAAGGCTATGTGGTCGGTTTAAGTGAGGTTTGTAATTATGACCCGCAAAAGATAAAGGAAATCCGTGCCCTTGTGCAAAAGGGTGTGGGCGTGGAAGACCGCCAAATGGCTTTGGCTGCATGGATACGCAAAAATTACGGAGGAACATTGATTCAGGCCTTAAAGACGGTTCTTCCGGTGAAGCAGACGGTAAAGGGCAAAGAATATAAGACGGTAGTTCTGAAAGCCGGCAGAGAAGAGGCCATAGCACTGTTGGGAGAGAGTAAGCGTATGAAAGGGCGAGCAGCCAGAGTGCGTTTATTGGAGGAACTTCTGCAGGAAGAAGAATTGCCCTATGACTTGGTAACCGGGAAGCTGATGGTGTCTCCGGCAGTCATACAGGGATTGGCCAGAACCGGTGTGGTGAAGGTGGAAAGTACCGATATTTACCGCAATCCGGTGAAAAAAATGGATTCAAAGGATGAAAAAATGAAATTGAGTCCGCAACAGGAAAGTATAGTGACTCAGATATGCGGCGAGTATGATGCGGGTATGAGGAAGACTTATCTGCTTCATGGAGTGACCGGAAGCGGAAAGACGGAAGTATATATCCGTTTGATAGAAGAAGTGGTGAAGCGCGGCAAACAGGCCATTGTGTTGATTCCGGAAATAGCACTGACTTACCAGACCTTGAAGCGGTTTTACAAGCATTTCGGAGAAAGGGTCAGTGTGTTGAATTCTACGTTGTCACAGGGCGAAAAGTATGATCAGTGTCAGCGGGCGAAGCAGGGAGAGATAGATGTTATTATCGGTCCCAGGTCTGCGTTGTTTACACCTTTTCCCAACTTGGGCCTTATCGTCATGGACGAGGAACATGAAGGAAGCTACAAGAGTGAAAATACGCCCAAAT
Source organism: Lachnospiraceae bacterium (assembly GCA_017520425.1). GTDB lineage: Bacteria > Bacillota > Clostridia > Lachnospirales > Lachnospiraceae > Acetatifactor. The sequence continues at coordinate 18,800 of JAFXFO010000019.1, forward strand.
ACCATGCCAGAGAGGTGGCAGTCACATTAGCGGAACGTACAGGCTCGGTTTTGGTGTTAGGCTCAGCTACGCCGTCATTGGAAGCCTACTATCGTGCTCAAAACGGAGAGTACGGTATTTTTAAGATGAAGGAACGAGTGGCAGGAGGTACATTGCCCACAGTATACACAGAGGATTTAAGGGAAGAATTAAAGCAGGGAAATCGCACTATATTCAGTCGCAGGCTGCAGGAGCTTTTGGCGGACAGGTTAGAAAAAGGGCAGCAAAGTATGCTTTTTATCAATCGAAGAGGACTTGCAGGCTTTGTGTCCTGCAGGGCTTGCGGAGAGGTGATAAAATGTCCTCATTGCGATGTGTCCTTGTCGGAGCATAGGGGAGGGCGCCTGATTTGTCACTATTGTGGGTATGAAAGGGCTATGGTTAGTAAATGTCCATCCTGCGGTTCTAAATATGTATCCGGCTTTAAAGCAGGTACTCAGCAGATTGAAGAGAAACTGCTGCAAATGTATCCTGGAATCCGAGTTCTTCGTATGGATGCGGATACCACCAAGAATAAAGGAAGTTATGAGAAAATCCTGGAAGCCTTTGGAAACGGTGAAGCGGATGTGCTGGTAGGCACACAAATGATTGTAAAGGGACACGATTTTCCTAATGTTACATTGGTTGGTGTACTGGCGGCAGATATGTCTCTTTCTGTAGGAGATTACAGAGCGGCAGAGAGGACCTTCCAGCTAATTACACAAGCTGCGGGGCGTGCAGGCAGAGGGGAGCAACCCGGTGAAGTGGTCATACAGACCTATCAACCGGAGCATTATGCTATAATACATGCTGCCAATCAGGATTATGAGGCTTTTTATGAAGAGGAGCTGGCATATCGTGATTTGATGCAGTATCCGCCCGTGGTGCATATGATGGCAGTGCAGGTGTATGCGGCAGTGGAAGAGGAAGGACTGCGGGTAGCCAAGGAATTGGCTAAAGAGGCAGAGAAGTTAGGGAAAAACAATCAGGGATTTCCCTTGCAGATTATAGGACCGGCACCCGCCGGTATCGGAAAGATAAATGATATCTATCGTTTTGTCTTTTATGTAAAACATCCGGCATATGAGTTGTTGGTGGAAACCAAGGACTGCCTGGAAGCATATTTACATGCCAGGGACACCCGCCGCCTCAACATCCAATTTGACTTTAACCCCATTAATGGGTTATAATGATATGATATCATTCGGGACTGCAGAAATGTTGGTAAGTAGACCGTGCAAGCTTGCTTGCTAAGGACTACTTAGCAATATTTCTATTGTACGAAGTAACAATACCTGTAAATCCGCAGGATTTACAGGGGCAGTCCCGAAAGGGACGAAACTGCGTAGCAGTCCCGAAAGGGACGAAACTGCGTAGCAGTCCCGAAAGGGACGAAACTGCGAAGCAGTCCCGAAAGGGACAGAACTGCGTAGCAGTCCCGAAAGGGACAGAACTGCGTAGCAGTCCCGAAAGGGACAGAACTGCGTAGCAGTCCCGAAAGGGACGAAACTGCGTAGCAGTCCCGAAAGGGACGAAACTGCGTAGCAGTCCCG
>JAFXFO010000020.1 GCA_017520425.1 Lachnospiraceae bacterium
AAAATGCCGAGGTTCCCATTTGACAAATTTACAGATGCGAATCAGAAGCTTGGCACGCAGATGAAAGCAACCGGTGAGGTAATGAGTGTTGGCAGAACCTTTGAGGAAAGTCTGCTAAAGGCGATACGTTCTTTGGAAACCGGTGTGAATCATTTGTATATGCAGAAATTTGAGAAAGAATCGTCGGAGCAGCTTCTTGATTATATAAAGATTGGTACGGATGACCGTATTTATGCGATTGCGCAGCTGTTACGTCTGGGATGTGAGGTTTCCTGCATTGCAGAAGCAACGAAGATAGACCGCTTTTTCTTGGAGAAAATGAAACATATTATTGAATTGGAGAAAGAACTGGAACAGGGTGTGGATAACATGGAACTTCTGTATCAGGCCAAAAGAACCGGATTTTCTGATAAGGCAATCGCATGGCTGTGGAAGAAAAGTGAATCGGATATTTTTGAACTCAGAAAAAAGAATGCAGTTTTTCCTGTGTACAAAATGATTGACACCTGTGCTTCGGAATTTGCAAGCTATGTTCCGTATTTTTATTCTACCTATGAGGAAGAAAATGAGTCTGTTGTAGAGGACAGAAAGAAGGTAGTGGTGCTGGGCTCCGGACCGATTCGAATCGGACAGGGCGTGGAATTTGATTATTCTACGGTACATGCTGTGAAAACAATTAAAGAAGCCGGCTATGAAGCTATTATTATCAATAACAATCCAGAAACGGTATCCACAGATTATACCACCTCCGATAAGCTGTATTTCGAACCTCTTTGCGTGGAAGACGTTATGAATGTAATTGAACTGGAGCAGCCGGAGGGTATCATTGCTTCTTTAGGCGGGCAGACGGCAATTAATCTGGCAAAACCGCTGGAGGAGCGGGGAGTAAAGCTGATTGGTACGGATACGGCGGCCATTGAACGGGCAGAAAACAGGGAGGCTTTTGAAAAACTGTTATTGGAACTGGAGATTCCGCAGCCAAAGGGACAGGCAGTTACCAACATAGAAGACGGGGTAAAGGCGGCAACGAACATCGGTTATCCGGTACTGGTACGCCCAAGCTTTGTTCTGGGCGGAAGGGCCATGCAGATTGTGGCAAAGGAAGAACAGCTGAGGCATTATCTGAAAACAGCAGTGGAAATTGATGAAGATAAGCCGGTGTTAGTGGATAAATACATTTGCGGTAAAGAAGTAGAAGTGGATGCAATTTGTGACGGCATGGATGTGTTTGTTCCGGGAATTATGGAACTGGTAGAACGGACAGGGGTTCATTCCGGTGATTCTATCAGCGTGTATCCGAGCTTCAGTATTTCGGAACAGGTGAAAGAGACCATACTTGACTATACGAAAAAGCTGGGACTTGGAGTGGGAATTATCGGTCTGTTTAACATCCAGTTTATTGTAGATAAAGAAGAGCAGGTATACATTATTGAAGTAAATCCCCGGTCTTCCAGAACGGTTCCGTTTTTATCAAAAGCAACTGGTTATCCGTTAGCTGATATTGCAACGAAGGTTATTTTGGGAAAGAACCTGAGGGAACAGGGATTTGATAAAATCTATCCGGAGGAAAAGAAACGATGGTACGTAAAAGCGCCGGCATTTTCCTTTGCGAAATTAAATGGTATGGATGCTTATTTGTCACCGGAGATGAAGTCTACAGGTGAGGCTATCGGATATGATGAAAAGCTGCCGCGGGCGATGTATAAAGCATTGATTGCCTCCGGCGTCAAGATGCAGAATTACGGAACGATAGTGGTAACACTGGCAGATGAGGATAAGGAAGAAGCGTTGCCACTTATTAAGAGATTTTATGACATGGGCTTTAATATTGAAGCTACGGTAGGAACCGGTGAGTTTTTGAAGGCAAAAGGGATTCGTACACGTATTCGAAAGAAACTCAGCGAAAACAGCACAGAGATTTTGGAGTCAATTCGTGCCGGATATGTAAGCTATGTGATTAATACCCGTGCAATTTTGTCGGGAATTCATTATGAAGATGGTCTCGCTATCCGGCGGACAGCCATTGAGAATAACGTGACAATGTTTACGTCGCTAGATACCGTAAGAGTTCTTCTGGATGTACTGGAAGAAATTACCATTGGTATTTCGACGATTGATTCGTAGACGGTATGGAGCAGAAAAGGTAAAAGAGGAGAATTAGTATGATACCAAACACAAATTATAGTAATTTAAAGGATTCGTATTTATTTTATAATATTGCACAGAAAACAAAGGAATATCTGTCAGAGCATCCGGATACTCATTTATATCGCATGGGAATTGGGGATGTTTCCCTACCTCTTTGTGATGCTGTCATTCAGGCCCTTCATAAAGCAGTGGATGACCAGGCAGAAAAACATACCTTTCATGGGTATATGCCGGAGTGTGGAGACCCGGATTTAAGAAAAAGGATTGCGGAATATTATAAAAACAAAGGAGTGGAGCTTTCAGAGGAGGAGGTCTTTGTATCCAGTGGTGCCAGCGATGAACTGGGGGATATTCTGGATTTGTTCGGAAGAGGAAAAACGGTTTTGATTATGGAACCGGCATATCCGGCTTATGTGGATGCAAATATCATGGCTGGCAATAAAATCATTCATATGCCAGCAGGAAAAGAAAACGGTTTTTTGCCGATGCCGGATGAAAGTATTACTGTGGATGTCATTTACATTTGTTCCCCGAATAATCCAACCGGTGCAGTGTTTAATTATAAGCAATTACAGGCCTGGGTGGATTATGCAGACAGAACAAATGCAATTATTTTGTTCGATGCGGCTTATGAAGCGTTTATCGAAGAGGAAGAAATTCCGCATAGTATTTTTGAAGTAAATGGAGCAAAGAGTTGTGCTATTGAGATTTGTTCTCTTTCCAAGACAGCCGGATTTACCGGAACACGATGTGGCTACACGGTGATTCCGAAGAACTTAGTAAGAGAAGGAATGAATCTGAATCAGATGTGGGTAAGAAACCGTACAACGAAGACCAATGGAGTATCCTATATTATCCAGAAGGGAGCGGCTGCAATTTTTACTGAGGAGGGACAGAAACAGATTCAAGAAAATATCAGAGTTTATAAGCAGAATGCAGCTTGCCTGATGGAAGCATTAGATAAGCTTGGAATATGGTATTGCGG
>JAFXFO010000021.1 GCA_017520425.1 Lachnospiraceae bacterium
AATGATGCACTTTGGGATGCATTCAACAACTATCATATGATTCAGACAGCAGACAATATCTGTGACGAATGGGGTATCACCCGTGAAGAATTGGATGCTTTTGCATTAAAGAGCCAGCAGAAGGCAGAAGCAGCTCAGGCTTCAGGTGCTTTCGATGCAGAAATCGTTCCTGTTATGGTTAAGAAGAAAAAGGAAATGGTTGAATTCAAGGTTGACGAAGGTCCTCGTCCCGGTTCTACCATGGAAGGTCTTGCAAAGCTTCGTCCTATTAACAAGGATAAGTATGTTACCGCTGGTAACGCTTCCGGTATCAACGACGGTGCAGCTGCAATCGTTGTTATGAGCGAAGAGAAGGCTAAGGAGCTTGGCGTTAAGCCTATGGCTACTTTCGTGGCAGGTGCTCTTGCAGGCTGCCGTCCTGAAGTTATGGGTATCGGTCCTGTTTACTCTACCAAGAAGGTTATGGAGAAGACCGGCATGAAGATCGAAGACTTCGACATCATCGAAGCAAACGAAGCTTTCGCAGCACAGTCTATCGCTGTTGGCCGTGATCTTGGTATCGATGTAGATAAGCAGCTTAACCCTAACGGTGGTGCTATCGCACTTGGTCACCCTGTAGGTGCTTCCGGTTGCCGTATCCTTGTTACTCTGCTTCATGAGATGCAGGCTAAGGGCGCTAAGACCGGTCTTGCTACCCTGTGTATCGGTGGTGGTATGGGCTGCTCAACCATCGTTAAGATTGAAGACTAAAGTTATATAGTAAATTTTGCTCCTGCCGGAATGGTTTCCATGTCGGCAGTGAGTTATGAATAAGGAGAAATAAAAATGGATTACATTTTGTACGAACAAAAAGGTCAGTACGCAGTGGTTACCATCAATCGTGAGAAGGCACTGAACGCACTGAACTCTCAGGTTCTGGAAGAACTTGACAAGACTTTGGATGCTGTAAACCTTGATGAAGTAAGATGCCTTGTTTTAACAGGTGCAGGCGCAAAATCCTTCGTAGCAGGTGCAGATATCGGAGAAATGAGCACCCTTACTAAGGCAGAAGGCGAAGCTTTCGGTAAGAAGGGTAACGACGTTTTCCGTAAGTTGGAAGTATTCCCCATCCCCGTAATTGCAGCAATCAACGGCTTCGCTTTGGGTGGCGGATGTGAAATCGCTATGAGCTGTGATATCAGAATCTGTTCTGACAACGCAGTATTCGGTCAGCCTGAAGTAGGCCTTGGTATTACCCCCGGTTTCGGCGGTACCCAGAGACTTGCTCGTCTGGTAGGCGCAGGTATGGCTAAGCAGATGATTTACACTGCAAGAAACATCAAGGCTGCAGAAGCTTACAGAATCGGCCTTGTAAACGAAGTTTACTCTGCAGAAGTGGATGCATAAGGTAATGTAGTGAAGAGTGCACAGGAAGTTATGCTTGCAGCAGCTGAGAAGATGGCAGCAGGTATTGCAAAGAACGCACCTATCGCTGTTCGTAACTGCAAGAAGGCAATCAACGATGGTTTAGATGTAGATATGGATGCTGCAATCGTAATCGAAGAGAAGCTGTTTGGCGACTGCTTTGAAACACAGGATCAGCAGTACGGTATGGCTTTCTTCCTTGACAAGAACAAGGAAAAGGTAAAAGAGCCTTTCAAAAACATGTAGCCATTAATAAAAATCAAGCGGCTGCGAAGCAAAAGGATTTTCGAGAGTAAATTAAATTTAACACATATATTAAGGAGGACTAACATGAAAGTTGGTATTATTGGTGCCGGTGCAATGGGCCAGGGTATTGCAAAGGCTTTCGCTCAGACCGAAGGCTATGAAGTTGCTCTCTGCGATATGAAGCAGGAATGGGCAGAAGGCGGTAAGGACAAGATTGCAAAAGGTTATGCAAAGCTTGTTGAAAAAGGAAAAATGACTCAGGAAACAGCAGACGCTATCGTTGCAAGAATTACTCCCGGTCTTAAGGAAAACCTTTGTGCAGATTGCGATTTGATCGTAGAAGCTGTATTTGAAAACATGGAAGTTAAGAAGAACACCTTTGGTGAGCTTGACAAGATCTGCAAGCCTGAGTGTGTATTTGCTTCTAACACTTCTTCTCTTTCTATCACAGAAATCGGTAACGGTTTAACCCGTCCTATGATTGGTATGCACTTCTTCAATCCTGCAGACCGTATGAAGCTTGTTGAAGTTATCGCAGGCGTAAATACTCCTCAGGAAACTGTTGATACCATCGTTAAGATTTCTGAAGAAATCGGCAAGACCCCTGTACAGGTTAACGAAGCTGCAGGTTTCGTAGTAAACCGTATCTTAATCCCTATGATCAACGAAGCTGCTTTCATCAAGATGGAAGGTGTTTCTGATATCGCAGGTATCGACGCAGCTATGAAGCTTGGTGCAAATCATCCTATGGGACCTTTGGAGTTAGGTGACTTCGTAGGTTTGGATATCTGCCTTGCTATTATGGATGTTCTTTACAATGAAACCGGCGACAGCAAGTATCGTGCATGTCCTCTTATCCGTAAGATGGTACGTGGCGGTAACCTTGGTGTTAAGTCTGGTAAGGGCTTCTATGTATACAACGCAGACAGAACTAAGACACCTGTAGATGCTATGTAATATTAGTTCAGAACCATGCAACTTTGTTTTGCATCAGGACTATGCAAGCTTGCTTGCAATGAACTGAGGCGGAACAAAGTTATGTGGCGAGAGCCACATATGAGCAAAAGGAAAGCCTCGAAGAGGCGATTTTGCGAATGGTACTGAATAAAAATATAAATTCAGAATAATTTTGGAGGAAATAAAATCATGGATTTCACTTTAAGTAAAAAGCATGAAATGGCGCGCGCTCTGTTCAGAGAGTTCGCTGAAAAAGAAGTAAAGCCTTTAGCACAGGAAGTTGACGAGACTGAAGTATTCCCTCGTGAGACTGTTGAAAAGATGGCTAAAGCAGGTTTCATGGGTATTCCGATTCCTAAGGAGTACGGTGGACAGGGTTGTGACATTTTAACATACGCTATGTGCGTAGAAGAATTATCTAAGGTTTGCGGTACCACAGGTGTTATCGTTTCTGCACACACCTCTCTTTGCTGTGACCCTATCTTAACTTACGGTACAGAAGAGCAGAAGCAGAAGTATTTACCTGACCTTGCAGCAGGTAAGAAGATCGGTGCTTTCGGTCTTACCGAGCCCGGTGCAGGTACCGATGCTCAGGGTCAGCAGACCAAGGCTGTTTTGGACGGCGATGAGTGGGTACTTAACGGTTCTAAGATCTTCATCACCAACGGTAAGGAAGCTGATGTTTACGTTATCTTTGCTGTAACCGGTATTGTTGAGAAGCGTGGCCGTAAGGTAAAAGAAATTTCTGCATTCATCGTAGAAAAGGGAACTCCCGGATTTGACTTCGGTACCAAGGAAAAGAAGATGGGTATCCGTGGTTCATCTACATACGAGCTTATCTTTACTGATTGCCGTATCCCTAAGGAGAACTTACTTGGTGCATTAGGAAAGGGCTTTGCAATCGCTATGCATACCCTTGACGGTGGTCGTATCGGTATCGCTGCTCAGGCACTTGGTCTTGGCGAAGGTGCTCTTGAGAGAACTATTGAGTACACCAAGGAAAGAAAGCAGTTTGGTAAGGCTATCGCAGGCTTCCAGAACACCCAGTTCCAGCTTGCTGACATGGCTACCAAGGCTCAGGCAGCACAGTTGCTTGTTTACAAGGCTGCTTGCAAGAAGGACCAGTATCAGAAGGATCACAAGACCGCTTACGGTGTAGAAGCTGCTATGGCTAAGCTTTATGCTTCAGAAATGGCTATGGAAGTTACTACCAAGGCTGTTCAGCTTCACGGTGGTTACGGTTACACCAGAGAATACGATGTAGAGCGTATGATGCGTGATGCTAAGATTACCGAAATCTACGAAGGAACCAGCGAAGTTCAGAGAATGGTTATTTCAGCAGATTTGCTTAAGTAAGACTGATATAAAAATAAATTTTAAAGGAGATAAACACAATGAAAATCGTTGTTTGTATTAAGCAGGTACCTGATACAAAGGGTGGCGTTAAGTTCAATCCCGATGGTACTTTGGATAGAGCTGCTATGATGACTATCATGAACCCTGATGACAAAGCAGGTTTGGAAGCAGCACTTAGATTAAAAGATCAGTACGGTGCAGAAGTTACCGTTATTACCATGGGTCTTCCTAAGGCAGAAGATGTATTACGTGAAGCTATGGCTATGGGCGCTGACAAGGCAATCCTTGTTACCGACAGAGTACTTGGTGGTGCTGATACTTGGGCAACCTCTCAGACTTTGGCAGGTGCTATCCGTAACTTAGAGTATGATTTGATTATTACCGGTCGTCAGGCTATCGACGGTGATACCGCACAGGTTGGTCCTCAGATTTCTGAGCACTTGAACATCCCTGTAATTTCTTATGCACAGGACATCAAGGTAGATGGCAACAGCGTTATCGTTGAGCGTCAGTATGATGACAGATATCATGTAGTTAAGGCTCAGATGCCTTGCTTAATCACCGCTCTTGGTGAATTAAACGTTCCTCGTTACATGACTCCCGGCGGAATCTTTGATGCATGCGAAGCAGAGATCACTGTTTGGGGCAGAGCTGATTTAGTAGATGTTGAAGATTCTAACTTAGGTTTGAAGGGTTCACCTACTCAGATCGCAAAGGCTTCTGATAAGGTAAGAAAGGGCGCAGGCGAAGTTGTTAACCTGGATCCTACCGAAGCAGTTGATTACATCGTTGGCAAGTTAAAAGATAAGCATATCATCTAATAGGAGGAATAAACAATGAGTTTAGCAGAATATAAGGGTGTATATGTCTTCGCTCAGCAGGTAGACAATACCATTGATAACATTGCATTTGAATTGATTGGTAAAGGTAAAGACCTTGCTAAGGATTTAAATACAGAAGTAACTGCTGTATTAGTTGGTAGCGACGTTAAGGGATTAGCTGATGAATTAGCTGCTTACGGCGCTGATAAGGTTATCGTTGTAGACGATCCTGAATGTAAAGAGTACAGAACTGAGCCTTACGCTCATGCATTAGCATCTGTAATCAATGAGTTCAAGCCTGAAATTTTCCTGGTAGGTGCAACCGCTATCGGTCGTGACTTAGGTCCCAGAGTTTCAGCTAGAGTACACACCGGTTTGACCGCTGACTGTACCGTACTTGAGATTGGTAATTTCCCTATCAATCCTGTACCCGGTAAGGAGCAGAAGCCTAACCAGTTATTAATGACTCGTCCTGCATTTGGTGGTAACACCATCGCAACCATCGCTTGTCCTGACTTCCGTCCTCAGATGGCTACTGTACGTCCCGGCGTTATGCAGAAGCTTCCTAAGGTAGAAGGCGCTAAGGCAGAAGTAATCGAGTTCAATCCCGGATTTACTCCTGACAACAAGTATGTAGAAATTCTTGAAATCGTTAAGGCAGTTAAGGATACCGCAGATATTATGGATGCTAAGATTTTAGTTTCAGGTGGTCGTGGTGTTGGTTCTGCTGAAAACTTCAAGTTATTGGAAGACCTTGCAGAAGTTATCGGCGGTACTGTAAGCTGCTCACGTGCAGTTGTAGACGCTGGCTGGAAGTCAAAAGACCTTCAGGTTGGACAGACCGGTAAGACCGTTCGTCCTAACGTATACTTTGCAATCGGTATCTCAGGTGCTATTCAGCACTTGGCAGGTATGGAAGAATCTGACTTGATCATCGCTATCAACAAGGATGAAACAGCTCCTATCTTTGATGTAGCTGATTTCGGTATTGTTGGCGACTTGAACAAGATCCTTCCTGCTTTAACTGAGAAGTTAAAAGCTGAAATGGCTGCTAAGTAAGTCATTTAAAAAGTAAGTTTTGGTACTCCGCAGGATGGTCTGTGGAGTACCTTTTTGGGGAAAATTTGTTACTATTCAGAGCCATGCAAATGTATGAAAACAGACCTGTCAAGCTTGCTTGTAAATGGCTGCTTTCATACATTTATATGGCGAGAAGCACTCTATAAGCTTGCAACTTGTAAACAAGTTGCTAAGGAAAGCCTCGTAGAGGCGATTTTGCGAATGAGGGCTCTGAATAGTTAAGAAAAATTTAAGAAAGGATGAGGTATTCATCATGAAAATTCAGAACAAATGGATACGTGCAGCAATTCCTGCTTTGCTTCTTCACTGTAGTATCGGTACTGTTTATTGCTGGTCAATCTTCAGTCAGGAAATCGCAGATTATATCGGATTCTCCAAGGGTGCTACCGAATGGGCATTCAGTTTTGCTATTTTCTTCCTTGGTATGTCAGCAGCATTCCTTGGAAACGTAGTAGAGAAGGATATTCACAAGTCTTCTTTGATTGCTACCATCTGCTTTGCAGCAGGTATGGCAGGAACCGGTTTCTTCATCTGGTTCGGTGGTCAGAACAAGGGTAGCGTATTAGCATTAATCGGTATTTATGTATGCTATGGTTTCATCATGGGTATCGGTCTTGGTACCGGTTACCTTTCACCTGTTAAGACTCTGATGCTTTGGTTCGCTGACCGTAAGGGTCTTGCAACCGGTTTGGCTGTAGCTGGTTTCGGTGCGGCTAAAGCTATCGCTTCTCCTATCATGCAGGCTATGCTTTCCGGACTTGGCGAAGGCGGTATTTACAAGATGTTCTACATCTTGGCAGGTGTTTATTTCGTAATGATGTTCATCGGACATTTATTACTGGCTAAGCCTGAAGGCTGGCATGAGCCTTCCGGTAAGGAAAGCAAGCCCAGCATTGTTCAGGTACTTAAGACCAGACCTATTATCAACTATGTTGGTATCTGGTTGATGTTCTACATCAACATTACCTGTGGTCTTGCATTGATTTCACAGGAGAAGATGATTATCAAGTGTATCGGTTTAGGTGCTTCTGTTGGTATCATCTCTACTGTATCTGCGATCTTCAATGCAGGTGGACGTCTTGGTTTCTCTGCATGGGCAGATACCATGAAGGATCGTAACACCATTTACAAGTTAATCTTTATCCTTTCCATCGTATTTACCGGTTTGGTAATCTTAACCAACGGTATCAAGAATGGTGAAGGTAATGTATTGTTAATCGTTTTGGTTCTTGCTCTTATCTTCTTAGTAAATGCAGGATACGGCGGTGGTTTCTCCAATGTTCCTACTTTACTTTCAGACCACTATGGTATGGGAAGTATCAGTGCAATCCACGGTATCACCCTGTCAGCATGGGCGTTTGCAGGTCTTACCGGTAACCAGTTGGCTGCATATATTGTATCTCATGTAGGTACTCCTGAAGCAGCTACCAACCCGGTAGGATATCAGACCGTGCTTTATGTAACAGGCGCACTGTACATCGTAGCACTGTTAATCAGCTTATTCTTCGTAAAGAAGCCTCTTGAGAAGAAATAATTGAATGAGTGACTATTTAGGGCTGTCATGCGTATGCATGGCAGCCTTTTTAATTCACCAGTTCACCCGTCAAAATAATGTAGCCCCATCATATGCTTGCATAATGATGGGGCTATTTCTTTTGACGTGGGAACTGATTCATAACAGGTCCTTTAGTGAATTGTTGTTTGGATGGGATGCCAGGCAGTATTCGAAGGCTGGAATTCAGCTAAAACTACGAAAATAGAGAAATTGGCTTAGTTTTAGGAAGGAATGAAGGAGGGAAGAGACGAAAAACTAAGCCAAAAACAGTGAAATAGAGAAAATTGGCTTAGTTTTTGGAAAGAATGGAAGGGGAAGGAGAAGAAAAACTAAGCCAAAAACAGTGAAAAGTAGAAAATTGGCTTAGTTTTAGGAAGGAATGAAAGAGGGAAGAGACGAAAAACTAAGCTAAAAACAGTGAAAAGGAGAAAATTGGCTTAGTTTTAGGAAGGAATGAAGGAGGGAAGAGACGAAAAACTAAGCCAAAATCAGAAGAAGAGAAAAAGTGGCTTAGTTTTAGGAAAGAATGTAAGAGGGAAGAGATGAAAAACTAAGCCAAAATACAGAAAAAGTAGAAAGCAGGATGAATCTGTGCTAGAATAGAGATAGTGTGTGAAGCAATAGTAGGATTTGAAGAGAATGCATAATATCAGGAGGATAAGATGATTTCCTTTGAAAGTGATTATATAGCGGGAGCCCATGAGAAGGTGCTCCAAAAGCTGATAGAGACCAATTTAGAGCCCTTAAGTGGGTATGGCAGTGATAAGTATACCAAGAGTGCCTGTGAGAAGATTAAAGCGGCTTGTGCTTGTGAAGAGGCAGAAGTGTATTTGCTGACAGGCGGTACCCAGACCAATGCCCTGATTATTTCTACCATGCTGGCGGATTATGAAGGGGTGATTGCGGCAGATACCAGTCATGTGGGGTGCCATGAGGCCGGAGCCATCGAGTATACGGGGCACAAGGTATTGCCCCTGCCCAACCATCAGGGAAAGCTGGATGCAGGCGAAGTGGAGCAGTATCTGAAGACCTTTTATGCAGACGGAAACCATGAGCATATGGTGTTCCCGGGGATGGTCTATATCTCCCATCCTACGGAGTACGGGACATTGTACAGTAAAGAGGAACTGATGGAGCTGGCAAAGGTTTGTAGTGCCTATAAGATTCCTTTGTACATGGACGGTGCACGTCTGGGGTATGGTCTTATGAGTCCTGAGACAAATGTGACTTTACCGGATATTGCAAGACTTGTGGATGTGTTCTATATCGGTGGTACCAAGGTGGGAGCCCTTTGCGGGGAAGCAGCGGTGTTTACGAAGAACAATGTCCCCAGGCATTTTATGACCCTGGTGAAGCAGCATGGAGCACTGTTAGCCAAGGGCAGACTTTTGGGTGTGCAGTTTGATACCCTGTTTACCGATGATTTGTATTTTAAGATCAGTCAGCATGCCATCAACATGGCGCAGCGGCTGAAAGCCATTTTACAGGAGGCGGATTGTACCTTTTATCTGGAATCCCCCACCAATCAGCAGTTTGTGGTGATGGAGAATGAACAGTTAAAAGAGTTTGGCAAGGAAGTGGCTTACAGCTTCTGGGAGAAGTTTGATGAGAGTCATACAGTGATTCGTTTGGCCACCAGCTGGTCCACCAAGGAAGAGGATTTGGAAAGTTTGAGAAAGATTTTGGAGAAGATATAATGGCGAAGCAGAAAGAAATCAAAACCAATGCCATGCGTATTCTGGAGACCATGGGGATTCCCTTTGAAACCCATACCTATGAGTGTGATGAGTTTATCGACGGAATCCAGATTGCGGATATGCTGGGATTGCCCCACGATAAGGTGTTTAAGACCCTGGTGACGGTGGGTGCCAGCAAGAATTATTTCGTATTTGTGATACCCATTGCGGAGGAGCTGGATATGAAGAAGGCGGCGCGAAGCGTGGGTGAGAAGAATGTGGCCATGATTCATGTAAAGGATATTAACCAGGTCACCGGCTATATCCGTGGAGGCTGTACTGCCATCGGTATGAAGAAACAGTATGTAACCAGAGTGGCGGAGGAAGCGATACTTCAGGATACTATCATCGTCAGCGGCGGCAAGCTGGGCATGCAGATTGAGCTTAAACCGGATATGCTTTTGCAGGCGGCAGGGGCGGAGTACGCAGACCTGTTGAAGGAGTAATGACAGGAACGAAAGGTAACCGGAGGGCCGTCCACCCGGAGAAGGAAAAAAAGTATGAAACGAAATGTGGATTTGTCGGAGATATCCGACGGCAAATTTTATACGGTAAATGATATGGCTAAGCTGGGCTGTCAGGACTGCGCGGGATGTTCGTCCTGTTGCAAAGGTATGGGCAACAGTATCGTACTGGATCCCATGGACGTTTACAGAATCAGTGCAAAAACGGGAATGGGCTTTGAAGGCCTTTTACAGGCCCATATAGAGCTGAATGTGGTAGACGGCATCATATTACCAAATTTGAAGCAAACAGGCCTAAATGAGGCTTGTGCGTTCTTAAATTCCGAGGGACGTTGCAGTATCCACGAGGCCAGACCGGGAATATGCCGGTTATTTCCCTTAGGAAGGTACTATGAGGACGGAGATTACAAATATTTCCTGCAGATAAATGAGTGTCAGAAGGATAACCGTACCAAGGTAAAAATCAGCAAATGGGTGGATACTCCCGAGTATCCCAAGTACAAGGCATACATACTGAAGTGGCATTATTTCCTGAATGAGGTGGAAGAGCTGTTAAAGACCTCCGGGGATGAAGCCTGGAATAAGCAATGCTGTATGCTGATTTTGCAGGCTTTTTACATGAAGAAGTATGATGTGACGAGAGATTTTTATGAGCAATTTGAGGAAAGATACCAGGTAGTGAAGGAAGCGCTGAGCTGAGTTTCTGACGCGGTAAAAGGAGAGAGGATGATCGGAAGATTATCCTTTTTTGATGGACAAAATATGACATGAAAGTCACAAATAAGAAAAAGTAAAAATGTCGTTTTAGAAAGACAACGTAAAATCGGTGGTTTCCAAGGAAAATGACAAGGAAACATGACGAAGTAGTCAGTTTATGTTGACCGATTGAGTCTATGAAAACTGAAGCTTTTACCAGAAAACCGGGAGGAGTTTGAGTAAAACGAGGGGGGAATGTTCAAAGGAGAGACGCAATCTGTCTGGGGTAAACCAATGTATCTATAAGAAATAAAAAGGGGAAAAGGTACCAGATATTTATCAATAAGTGGTACTAAAAGGTTAAATAATAAGATATAGATACAAAAAGCACTTTAAAACAGGCTAAAGATGATTGTTTTAGAAGAAAAAAGGATACTAAAGAGAGAAAAAAACCAATATAGATACGCGGGTAAGAAAATGAGAAATATCCGGTGCAAAACAGTTGATTTTGAAGATGGGCGTTGTTATACTTATAAGCGGACTTTCAGGGTCTGCAGGGCTCTGAATATTTTAGATATTTGATAAGTAAGAAGGTAACGAACATGGAACAGAAGACGCAGAATCCCCTGGGCACAGCTCCGGTAAGTAAATTAATGGTAAAGTTTGCAATCCCCAGCATCATTGCTATGCTGGTGGGTGCCTTATATAATATTGTAGACCAGTTTTTCATCGGGCAAAAGGTGGGAACCTTGGGCAATGCAGCCACCAATATTGCATTCCCCCTGTCAACCTCCTGTATCGCACTGGCACTGTTATTCGGAATCGGCGGTGCCTCCTGCTTTAACCTGGCACTGGGCCGGGGAGAGAAGGAGAAGGCCATCCATTTTGTAGGCAATGCACTGGTCATGCTGGCAGTCAGCGGTACCTTTTTGTGTCTGATTACCCAGCTGTTTTTGACACCTATGCTGATTGCATTCGGAGCACCGGATGATGTACTTCCTTATGCTCAGTCCTATGTGCGGATTACCGCCTTTGGTTTCCCTTTTCTTCTGTTGACCACCGGTGGAGGACACCTGATGCGTGCGGACGGAAGTCCAAGGATGACCATGTTTTGCAACCTGTCGGGAGCAGTGATCAATACAATACTGGATGCCATCTTCGTATTGGGCTTTGAGTGGGGCATGGAAGGTGCGGCGCTGGCTACCATCATCGGTCAGATTTTCTCCGGTGTGCTGGTCATCCGCTATATGTGCCATTTCAAGACGGCGCCCTTGCAGAAGAAGCATTTCAAAGTGCAGATGCAGTATACGGGGCAAATCATGTCCATCGGTATGGCATCCTTCTTCAATCAGCTGGCTATCATGCTGGTGCAGATTGTGTTAAATAATTCGCTGAAATATTATGGTGCTTTGTCTGTTTATGGGGAATCTATTCCGCTGGCCTGTGCGGGAATCGTCATGAAGGTAAGCCAGCTGTCCTTTTCTGTGGTCATCGGTATCGCTCAGGGTACCCAGCCCATCGAAAGCTTCAACTACGGGGCGAAGAACTACAAGCGTGTACGGGAGGCTTACAAATTGGCTTGTATGGCGGGAGGAGTGCTGTCCTTGGTGACTTTTGCCGTATTCCAGTTGTTCCCCAGACAGATTTTAGGCTTATTCGGAGACGGCACAGAGGAGTACTTCGTCTTCGGCGAAAAGTACTTCAGAGTGTTCCTGTTCTTTACTATACTTAACTTTTTACAACCCATCACATCTACCTTCTTCACCTCTATCGGTAAGGCCATCAAGGGCATCTTCCTGTCCCTGACCAGACAGGTGCTGTTTTTGATTCCGCTGGTGCTCATATTGCCCAGGTTTATGGGAATCGATGGTATCTTATATGCCGGACCGATTTCCGATGCAGTGGCAGTACTGGTAGCCGTGGGCATGGTGATGGTAGAGTTTAGGGGAATGAGGAAGCTGGAGAGGGAAGTGGCGGAAAATTAGGGATGAAATCTGTCCAAAATATAGTAAAGTAGTAGTCCATAATGGGTATGCTGGAAGGATACCTGTTGTGGGCTTTTTTTAGAAGAGGTGACAAGAAAAACAAAACAATTTTACGAATACTCATAAAAATAAAACAAATTGTCTTTCAATAGAAAGTGGAATGTGGTATAATACACATAATTCTATAAAAACGCACGAATCGGCAATAGATAAAGGCGTGGGAAAGAATATTTATGTGCAATTTGACGTTGATTTATTAAAAGATAAAGGTTTGAGTAATAAAGTTTATTATATTGACAGAATGAAGGAGGCCTAAAATGTCACGTAAAAAAAACGATAAACGAGATGATATATTAAATGCAGGAATTGCAGGTGCTTCTTACGAAACGGTACAAAGGTATGGTTCTGCAGTAAAGGAACATTTAGTGGCTTATTCGGGAATTGATAGTGAAAAAATAAATTCTACAACAGGAAAAGCGGTTGAGTTACAAAAGAGCTTAAAAAGTATTAAAACGCAAGGGACGAATGAAGAGTATGCATTCTCAATTAGGCAACAAAAGGCAGGGTGGGCAGCTGAAGTAAAGGATACTGCGAATAGAAACGCAGAAAAGATAATAAAGGGAGAGTCTACAAGAAAAATAAGGCATGATGATTTGCCCAATACGCCAGCAAATCATCCATTATATGATCACATTGAAATTGATGCTCAAGGTAATATAGTTCAGGGTTCGGGAACACAAATGAAGTTTATAGGAGGAGCGGAAATAGACCCGACAGGCGCTGGAAATGCAGAAAGAGCGTTGAAAAAACTGCAGTCAAAGGATTTTCAAAAGTATATAGATAATGATGTGAAAATTGAAGTGCCAAAAGATGAATATCAGCAAATGATAGATAAAGCGACGGAAGATATTAGTTCGTTGGAAGCACAATTAAAGAAGGTTAAAGCTAGTGGTAATGTCGAAGCAATAGAAAAGTTAGAAAAAAGAATAGAAAACCTAAAAAAACTCAAGAAGAATCTTCGTCCTAGTTCATTGACACGAAAAGAGGCGCTTGAAGCTGTAGATTCGCCCAAATGGTCTACCACAAAAAGTGTAGCAAAAGTATCTCATCAAGCAGGACTAAAAACAGCAGGAACGGCTGCTCTTATAGGTGGAAGTGCTTCTTTGATAAGAAATGTTGTAGACATGTGTAAAGGAGAAATAGAAGCTGATGAGGCGGCAATGAATGTACTAAAAGACACTGCACAAACGGCAGCTATTGGATATGGTACTGGTTTTGCAGGAAGTGCTATAAAAGGAGCAATGCAGCATTCTAAGTCACAATACACTCAGGCGCTTGCGAGGACTAATGTTGCGGGCACAATTGTTGCAGTAACAGTGAGTGCTTCAAAAACTTTAAAGAAGTATTTTGCCGGAGAGATAGATGGAACAGAGTGCCTGGAATCTTTGGGAGAACAGGGAACAGGAATGATTGCCTCGTCAATGTTTGCTGTAATAGGTCAGGCGGTTATTCCGATACCTATTGTAGGTGGACTTATAGGTGGTATGGTAGGATATGCATTATCTTCAGCAACATATGGTATACTTACTTCTTCACTAAAAGAAGCGAAGTTGGCGCATGAAGAACGCCTAGCAATAGAAAAGGCTTGTGAAGAACATATTCAAATGATACGAGAGTATCGTACTCAGATGAGTGCAACAATAGAAAAGTATTTGTCGGATAAAATGGAAGTGTTTAATGAATCATTTGCTGGGATAAAAGAAGCACTTGAGATTGGGGACGTAGATTTGTTCATTGAGAGTTCTAATAGTATTATTGATTCCCTAGGAGGAAATAAACCATTTGAATCAATGGATGAATTTAATGAGAAAATGCTAAATGGTGTATCATTTAAACTTTAAGGAGGAAGAAAGTATGGACAGAAGAGGACAAGCAAAGCTTTATTATCTTTACATGATGTCTGATGGGGAAGTTTCTACGAATGAGAAGAAATTATTCACCACTATATGTAAAGAGATAGATGTAGATGCTGATGCTAAGAAAGGTATTATTAAGGAATGTGAAAGAATAGCCAAGAGTGAACGACTAAATTGTATGGAAGTATTATTAAAAAATATAGAAATCAGCTATCCGGGAGAATTATTAAATATTGATTTAAGTAAATATGTTTCAGATAGTGATAAAGCAGCAATAATATGGAATTTAGTTAATCTGGGATATGCTGATGCATATTTTACAAATGCTGAAAGAGCAATTGTGGAATTCTTATGTGAGTATTGGGAAATCAACAATTCAGTGTATCAAGAAATGATTGATGTTGCTGAGACAATATTATCGCTTGAAAAGCATAGAAAGTGGGTGGAAGAAGAATTGACTGATTCGGAAACAAAGCAGGAAAAGCTTAAGCAGATTAAGAAAGATATTAAGTATGCACAAGAATCAATAAAGATTACAATTACAGAAATTGGTTTATAGGAGGAGATAATTATGCCGATACCTTTACTATTTATTGCTGCCGGAGTAGGAACTGGTTTATTAGGAGTAGGAAAAAGTATAAAAGCAGGAATTGATCAGAAGGATGCTAATGAAACCAACAGTGCAGCTAGAAGTAAAATAGAACATTCTAAAGAGAAGGTAAATATTTGCCGTAAGAACTGTGGAAAGGCAATAGACAACTTAGGACAGAGGAAGATAGCAATTCTTGACGGAAGTATTAAAGATTTTATTAAAGAATTTGAGATGCTTAATCATGTGGAATTAAGTGAGTCTGTTGGTTTAAATGAACTTCATAAGATGGTACTTGATAAAAAGTCCTTTTCTGAATTAAAAGAACTGCAAGGCATGGCGACATCTATGGTAGGTGGTTTGGCTTCCGGAGCTATGGCAGGAGCCCTTACAGCTTTTGGAGCGTATGGTGCGGCAGGCGCATTGGCAACAGCATCTACCGGGACGGCTATTGCTTCATTGAGTGGAGCAGCAGCAACTAATGCGACACTAGCATTTTTCGGTGGTGGTTCGTTGGCTGCTGGTGGTTTAGGCATGGCTGGAGGTACTGCAGTATTAGGCGGTCTTGTTGCAGGTCCGGCGCTGGCAGTTTTAGGGTTTGTTGTTGGAGCTAAAGCATCTAAGAATTTAGATGAAGCTTATGCTAATTGGGCAAAAGCAAAAGAATTTGAGGAAGAGATGAATGCGGTTGCAGATCTCTGTAATGGAATAAGAAGACGCTCAGCTATGTTTAATAGATTTTTGATTCGTCTTCAAACAGTATTTGATCCACTCATTTATGAAATGACTCAGATTATTGAGAATAAGGGAACTGATTTTAGAGTATTCTCTGAGGATGAAAAGAAGTGTATTGCATCAGCAATGTCATTGGCTGGCGCAATTAAGGCGATTTTAGATACTCCTATTCTTGATGATGAAGGCAATATGACGGAAGAGTCGGGCTTTGTTATTAGTTCGATGCAGAAGAAAGTTGAGGCTATAACTGCATGATATTTCCTTGTGAAAGATGTGGATTGTGTTGTAAACATATAGAAAAGATACCTGAGCTAAAGGATTTAGATTCAGGAGATGGTAGATGCATCCATCTTCAAGATAATAATTTGTGTGCAATATATGAGAGTCGGCCGGATATATGCAGGGTTGATAGGATGTATGAACTGGTATTTGTTAAGCAAATGAGTGAGGATGAATATATAAGTATAAACATTGAAGGTTGCAATGCTTTAAAAAGACAATATGTATTATGACTAGTGTAAATTGCTTTGTTGGGTAAAATACAAACGAAAAGGAGTAACAAAAATGGCGCTAGATATGGGTAAGTATGCCAAAATGGCAAAGGCTGAGCGAAAATTGCCAATTATTTTTATGATTAATGAGAAGATGATTAGAAGTGAAAAATGGGATGGTGGAATGTATCATCGTGTAATAGCCGATATAATGAAAAATTTAGCTTATAGAAGTGTGGATGCGATAATGTCCGTAGTATCCTTTGGAGAAGGAGTTCATCTTTGGAGTGGATTTAAAAAATATGATGAATATACTGATAAAGAATGGCCTAAAATGACGACATCAGGAAAATCAGTGTTTAATATCGGTCTTACATTAGTAAAGGATATGTTAGAGGATATTGATACCACACCGGAAGGTAATTATGATCCGATAGTGGTATTGATTTCAAGTGATGAAGTTTCTCCCGGTTATAAAAATGAACTTAAAATTCTTAAAAACAATGGTAGATTTAAGGATATTCAGAGAATAGGAATAGCAGACTTATCTTATGACGGAAGTTCTTCGTATTGGAGTAACAATTATACAGGCAATAAGGAAGCTCAAGTAAATAGTAAGGCGCCCCAAATTCTTAAAGAGTTTGCTGGAAACAATATTACTTTGTTTATTTCTGATATCAAGTATGATAGTTGGTGTACAGTTTCTAATTGGATAACAACAGAATATAAGGATGAAGATACATGGTTCTGTCCAGTGTTGAGTATGATGGAATTGAGATACACAGAGGATGAAAAACACCATGCAAGAAAGATTTGTGAGAATGAGACATCCGGATATAAAGGCTTGTCTATTTTTAAAGGTTTTGGAAATATGTTTACTTAAGAACAATGCCAGAAAATTGGGTGGCTAAAATTGTAAAAACTCATGATTTACCTAAAAGCATAAAGCAAGTGCTTACCATTTGTAAGCACTTGCTTTATTTCCCTACTTCCCCATCAACCCCTTACACTTCTCAGCCTGTCTCATGGGGAATTTGATACCCACATCATCCTCCCACTCTTCGAAGATGTGCACCAGTCTCATCCATGCTTCGTAGGCTTTGGCGAAGTCGCCTAATTCCTCATGGCACCATGCGATGGAGAATAAGGATTCCAGCATATCAGGATCCAGTTCATAATGCTTTTCCCAGTACAGGAAGGCTTCCTCATACTTTTTCAGTTCCTTGCAGGTGTCACCGGCGATGCTGTAGATATAGGATTCTTCCGGATACTTGGCCATGATATCCTTTGACACACGGTAGCATTCTTCATACTGCTTTGCCCAGTAATAGGCAACTGCCAGACAAATCCATTCTTTTGCATTCTCCGGTGCCTCCTTCACTGCCTGCAACTGTTCGTCAATACATTGCTGATCAAGACCCATTTCACCGGCACGGAACCATACCTTGAAAATCTTGTTTTTATAGTAGAATTCCGGGTCCACGTCCTTACACAGTTCCATGGCTTTGTCCACACTTTCCAAGGTTTTGTTTCTGCTAATCTGGAACATTCTCATGTGTAACCAGGCATTGGAATGATAATCTTCGGCGATAAGGGGACCTTCCTTTTTCAGGCGTTCAAACTCTGCCACAGCGGCCATGAAATCATCATAGCGGTAAGCATCCCCAAACTCTGCCACCAGGCGGTAGAAGAGTTTGCCATGTTCCTGCAGATTCTCCCGGAACAAATCATCCACCAGCACATCATAGAGGCGGGCGATTTCCGGCAGTAGCAGGATATCCGGGAAGGTGGCACCGGTTTCCCAGCGGGACACGGACTGGGCGCTGACACCCAGCTTATCAGCCACCTGTTCCTGGGTCATCTGCTTATCCAGTCGTAACTTTCGTAAATTCTTTGAAAATGTATCGTTCATAGGTATTCTCCTTTTCATATCTTAGATTCAAGTTTTTAAGCGCGCTTCGTAACTTCATGCCTTTAGTATAGCGGGGAAGAATGCAAAAATCCATATCACATTTTAAGTGAGAACTCTTGGTTTCTGAGAGTTGGAGATTTATGCAAATACTTAAACTTCCCCATTGACATACCTTTCTTTTTATATTACAATGAATTTGTTCAATGACGAACAGTTCAAAGCAAAACAGTCAAAACATGAACAGTTCGCGTCGAAACAGTCCAAAGACAAACAGTTCAAAGGTAAACTATTCCAAAGGAGGTACCAAATGCAGGAATTGGATAATAAAGTCGGCTATATGATTCATAAAGTGGATATGGGAGTGAAGAAGATTCTGGATGCTACTTTGAAGGCTGCGGGTTACGATGAAGCTACCCTGATGCATGGGTGGATTTTGAAGTACCTGTATGACAACAGCTCCAAGGATATCTACCAGAGAGATATCGAGAAGCAGTTTGGTATCGGCAGGTCTACGGTTACTACCATTATCCAGCTTATGGAGAAGCGAGACCTGATACGCAGGGAAGCGGTAGAAGCGGATGCCCGGTTGAAGAAGGTGATTCTGACCGAGAAGGGGAAGGAGTACCATGACCTGGTAGGTGCAACCATTAACGATATCAATCGTAAGGTGATGATGGGGATTTCCGATGAAGAGAAGCAGTTTTTCCTGGGCACCTTTGCCAAGATTGAGGAGAATCTTCGGGCAGCCAAGAAAGAGATTACAGAAGTAAATTCTGAGAATAAGCAGTAGCAGGAGGAGTAAGATGTTTAAGACGTTACTAAAACAAGTGAAGCAGTACAAATGGGTAGCCATTGCCACCCCGCTTTGTATGCTTTTAGAGGTGTTGATGGAGACCATGATTCCTTTTCTGATGGCGTCCATCATTGATAAGGGTGTAAATGCCGGAGATATGGGACATATCATTAAGATAGGTGTCCTGATGATTGGTACCGCACTCATTGGTCTGGCGGGCGGTCTTTTAGGAGGCTGCTTTGGTGCTAAGGCATCCACCGGCTTTGCAAGGAATCTGCGTGAGGCCATGTACAATCATATCCAGACCTTTTCCTTTGCCAATATTGATAAGTTCAGTACCGCAGGTCTGATTACCCGTATGACGACGGATGTAAACAGTCTGCAGATGTCCTTTCAGATGTGTCTTCGTATGGCCATGAGAGCACCTGCCAGTATGATTTGCGCTCTGGTGATGGCTTTTTCCATCAACGCGAAGCTTTCCATGATTTATTTGGTGGCAGTAGCCTTTTTGGGTGTGGTGTTGTTCTTCCTGATTCGTAAGGGTAGCGGGCTGTTCCGTGCCGCTTTCCCCAAGTATGATGAGCTGAATGCTTCCGTACAGGAGAATGTATCCGCCATCCGTGTGGTAAAGGCTTTTGTTCGTGAAGAAGAGGAAACCAGGAAGTTTAAGAAAGCCAGCAACAATATTTATAAAGTTTTCTCTAAAGCAGAAAAGTATATGATTTTAAACGGTCCTTTGATGCAGCTGACCGTATATACCTGTATCATTCTGATCAGCTGGTTCGGTGCCAAGATGATTGTAGGTACTGAATTAACAACCGGTGAATTAATGAGCTTATTGGCTTATTGTATGAATATCCTGATGAACCTGATGATGCTTTCCATGCTCTTTATCATGCTTTCCATGAGTTTGGCAAGTGCAGAGCGTGTCAGCGAAGTATTGAATGAAACCAGTAGTCTGCAGAATCCTGAGAATCCTATTATGGAGGTAAAGGACGGCAGCATCGTATTTAAGAATGTGGACTTCGGCTACAATACTACCAGTGAGAAGCCGGTGCTTCGAGATATCAATCTGGAGATTAAGGCGGGCGAAACCATCGGTATCATGGGTGGTACCGGTACCGGTAAGACCAGTCTGATTAACCTTATCAGCCGTCTTTATGACGTTACTGACGGTGAGGTGCTGGTAGGCGGTCACAATGTAAAAGAGTACGATATGGAAGCTCTTCGTGAACAGGTGGCGGTGGTACTGCAGAAGAATGTATTATTCTCCGGTACCATATACGAGAACCTGCGCTGGGGTAACAGCGAGGCTACGGATGATGAGTGTAAGCAGGCATGTAAGCTGGCCTGTGCCGATGAATTTATAGAGCGTTTTACGGATAAATACGATACTTACATAGAGCAGGGTGGTAGTAACGTATCCGGCGGACAGAAGCAGAGACTTTGTATCGCCAGAGCCCTACTTAAGAAGCCCAAGGTGCTCATCTTAGATGACAGTACCAGTGCGGTGGATACCGCTACCGATGCGAAGATCAGGAAGGCGTTCCGTGAGGATTTGCCGGGTATTACCAAGCTGATTATCGCTCAGCGTATTTCCAGTATCCAGGATGCGGACCGCATCATTGTTATGGATGACGGCGAAATCAACGGTTTCGGTACCCATGAGGAGCTTTTGGAGACCAATGCCATCTATCGTGAGGTTTACGAATCTCAGACCGGCGGCAGTGGTGACTTTGACGAGAAGGAGGCGGATTAAGTATGGCTGAAGCAAGACCTGCAGCAAGACCTATGGGACCTATGCGTGGCCCGGGCGGTCCGGGAGCCCGGGGCATGAGAGGACCCAGACCCAAGATTAAGAATCCCGGCAAACTCTTTATGAGAGTGATGAAATATGTATTCAGAGATTATGCGATTCCTTATATCATCGTAATTGCATGTATTTTCATCGGTGTATTTGCAAGTATTCAGGGTACTTTGTTTACCAAGACCTTGATTGATGAGTATATTACTCCCTTTTTGCTGACACCAACACCGGATTTTACTCCTTTGGCTAAGGCTATCGGAAGAGTGGCTATATTCTATGCCATCGGTATCATATCCGGCTACACCCAGAACCGTATTATGATTAATGTTACCCAGGGAGTACTCCGAAACTTACGTGATGAGCTTTTCGAACATATGGAGAAGCTGCCCATTAAGTACTTCGATACCCACGCACACGGCGATATCATGTCCGTATATACCAACGATATTGATACCATGCGTCAGCTCATCAGCCAGAGTATTCCTCAGATGGTTAACAGTGTGGTAACGGTCATCAGTGTGTTTATCAGTATGGTGATTCTGAACGTTCCTTTGACTGTTTTGACCTTAGTTATGGTAGCTGTTATGATGTTCTGTGCCTCTAAAACTGCCGGCAACAGTGGTAAGTATTTCTTGGAGCAGCAGAAGAATTTAGGTACCGTAAACGGCTTCATCGAGGAGATGATTGAAGGACAAAAGGTAGTAAAGGTATTCTGCCACGAAGAAGAGAATATGACTCAGTTTAAGGAATTAAATGATAACCTCTTTGTCAGTGCGAATAAGGCACATACCTATGCCAATATTTTAGGACCTATCAATGCCCAGCTGGGTAATGTAAGCTATGTGCTCTGTGCCATTGCCGGCGGTGCACTGGCACTTAGCGGTATCAGCGGATTGACTCTGGGCGGACTTGCCAGCTTCTTAACCTTTAACAAGAGCTTTAATATGCCCATCAACCAGGTGACCCAGCAGCTCAACTCCATCATCATGGCACTGGCCGGTGCGGAAAGATATTTTAATCTGTTGGATGCTGAGGTGGAGACCGATGAGGGCTATGTGACTTTGGTAAATGCCAAGGAAGAAAACGGTAAGCTGGTAGAATGTGAAGAACGTACCGGACGTTGGGCATGGAAGCATACCCATCAGGCAGACGGTAGTGTGGATTATGTGGAATTAAAGGGTGAAGTAGTGTTTGATTTCGTGGATTTCGGGTATACTGATGAAAAGATGGTACTTCACGATATTGAACTCTATGCGAAGCCGGGACAGAAGATTGCCTTTGTAGGCTCCACCGGTGCCGGTAAGACCACCATTACCAACCTGATTAACCGTTTCTATGATATCCAGGATGGTAAGATTCGTTATGACGGAATCAATGTCAATAAAATAAAGAAGTCGGATTTACGACGCTCTCTGGGTATGGTACTTCAGGAGACACATCTCTTTACCGGTACCGTAGCGGACAATATCCGTTTCGGTAAGCTGGATGCCACAGATGAGGAAGTGGTGGCAGCAGCAAAGCTGGCCAATGCGGATGCATTTATCGCCAGACTGCCTCAGGGATATGATACCATGCTGGTTGGCGACGGAGCCAACTTAAGTCAGGGCCAGCGCCAGCTTTTAGCCATTGCCCGTGCGGCTATCGCAGACCCGCCGGTACTGATTTTGGATGAGGCGACCAGCTCCATCGATACCAGAACCGAGCGTATTATCCAGGAAAGTATGGACCGACTGATGCATGGCAGAACCACCTTTGTTATTGCACACAGATTGTCCACCGTTAAGAATTCCGACTGTATCATGGTTTTAGAGCAGGGAAGAATAATCGAAAGAGGTACCCATGAACAATTGTTAGAAGAAAAGGGTAAATATTATCAGCTGTATACAGGTAATGCGATTGGAGCGTAAGTGCAGCTGAAATTGGTGAAAAAATGACATTCATTTTACTTTTTATTGGTTTCATCCTATTTGCTTTGCTGGTTTTGTATGGGATGTTTTACATCATCTTTCGCAGAAACAGGTCTACCAATAAGGACGACCGTCTGACGCCGAAGGGCGAACAATACGAGACTTACGCAGAAGTAATACGACGGGCAGTAGACCGGGTACTGCC
This sequence comes from Lachnospiraceae bacterium, assembly GCA_017520425.1. Taxonomy (GTDB): domain Bacteria; phylum Bacillota; class Clostridia; order Lachnospirales; family Lachnospiraceae; genus Acetatifactor. The sequence continues at coordinate 22,656 of JAFXFO010000021.1, forward strand.
CGTCCCCTATGAGGAGGTTTGTATCACCTCAAGGGATGGATTAAAACTGTACGGCCGGTACTATCATCATAAGGACGATGCCCCTTTGGGCATTTTCTTTCACGGCTATCGAAGCGGCCCCATACTGGATGGCAACGGAGGGTATCTGATTTGTGAAAGACGGGGCTACAATGTGCTGATTGTCACCCAGCGTGCTCATGGCAAGAGTGAAGGCAATGTAATGACCTTCGGGATCAGGGAACGGCTGGACTGTCTGGACTGGATTACTTACGCCAATGAACGGTTTGGTAGGGAAGTACCTATTATTTTGATGGGGATGTCCATGGGAGCGGCTACGGTACTGATGGCAGCAGGCGAAGAATTGCCTGAGAATGTGAAAGGCGTTATTGCAGACAGTCCTTTTACCGCACCGGGGGATATCATCCGGACGGTGATGAAGGATTACAAGCTGCCGGTGAAGCTGTTGTATCCGTTGGCAAAGCTTAGTGCCCGGATATTCGGAGGTTTCGACCTGGAGGAAACCAGTGCCCGGGAAGCAGTAAAAAAGAGTAAAATCCCCATCCTCTTTATCCACGGTGAGGATGACAGATTTGTGCCCTGTCACATGGGCAAGGAGTGCTATGAGGGATGCGGCAGCAACAAGCGTATTCTGACAGTGGAAGGTGCCGGACATGGCTTAAGCCACTGCGTGGACGCGGTAAGGTATGAAGCTTGCGTGGATGAGTTTTTGGATGAAGTAGTGGCTGTGTAATAGAGAATAAAAGGTGTAGAGTCTTGAAAATTTAATGAGACTTTACACCTTTGTTATTGTTACTTAATGATTGTGGTATTTTTCTTCGAGTTTGCTGATGTCGGTGAACCCGCAGGCGTGTAATTGAATTCTTAGAAGTTCTAATTCTCTGTCCAAAATAGCATCCTTATTATCGCTATATTTTACAGATAAAAGCAGATTGAATTTGTCTAACATTTCTTTGATCATTTCTTCTCTTGTCATTGTGTTATCATCCATTCCTTTCACCGTCCTTTCAAAATATAAGTATATTTATATATAAGGACTTTTGTTGAAGGTGTAAAGCCTTATTAAGTTTTCAAGGAACGATTGAAGGGAGATTAAGAAAGCGAAATTTTGATACTTGATAGTACGAAATTAAGATGTATTTTAGAATAACAGATTATCAGATAGATTACAAGAGTGAATTATCTGCCGGTTTCACAGATGTAGGAGAAGGAAGAAAAAAATAATTGAATTGTGAAACTTTTTTAAGACTTGTGTGTTTTATGTATGAAAGCGTAAAACGCAGCAATTTTTTTGGAACAGAAAGGAATGAGGGAATGAAACGCAGCAGTAAATTAAGGGGAATGATTTTAGCAGGTGTGCTCAGTCTGGCACTGGCAGGCTGTGGCAATCAGACACAGAAGACCGAGGCGGAGTCCGGGGTGCAGGAGCAGGTGGAAAGTACAGAAGGAACCGAAGGCGTAAAGGAAGCCCAAACAGTTGAGGACACAAAGGTAGTGAAGACAGTGACAGAAGCAGAAACACGGGAAGAAACGGTACAGACACCTCCTGTGGAGCTGGCAGCAGGCTTTGATGAAGAATTTGTATTGAAACCCGGCGAAATATTATATGTAGGACGTGAGGGCATCCGTATTAGCTTGGACAGAATTGAATATGATGAATATGGTACTTTATTTGTGTACATACTTGGCATTGACGGAAAAGAGATTACCGGTTATGGATTTGCCGGTATAGAAGTAGACAATCAGATCAGTCAGGATGAGTTTACGGAAAACAGAGTATGCTGTATCGGAGCCGAGGAAGATAAGAGTGTAACACTGATGATTACTTCCGGTACAATCGTTCCGGAGCCTATAATATTAAGCGGTAATGCAGCAGATACTTATGTGACGACTAAGCCGGAATATGTAGAGAATGATAAAATGATTCTTTTCCTGGCGGAAGAGGTTAAAGTATACGGAAACACCATGGAATTGTTGGAGAAACTGGTTGCCATTGCAGAAAAAGAGTCCGGACTCTATATGGACAATGATACTCCTTTTGCAGAGCGTAGCGGAAATTCTACAGATTGGCTGTATGGACAGCAGACATTTCAGGGAGTGGACCCCACCGGTGAAAAATTTCATGTTTATGTAGTTAGTCATGATGTATGTACACCTTGTGCTTTGGGAAGTGGAGTGGTACTCAATCCCCAGGATTTAGAGATTGAGGCCGGAGCCGGTGATGTAATGCTCCACGAAACCTTGCATTGTCTGCAAATGTTGAATGGTGTGCAGATGGACAGTATTATGGATGAAGGCTTTGCTACTTATATGACGGGCCGCATTTGTGATAAGGATGAAGAAATGAACTTCAATTTCGATGCAACCATGAACTATTCTTATTATGATAGAAAGATTACCAAAGAAAACGCAGAAGAGATTTTCTGCGAAGTAAAGGAAGATAACTGGGAAAACTATCTGTACGGTTTCCGATTTATAACGTATCTATATGAAACTTATGGGGAGGATATTTTTATCAAAATTTTGAAGGATGCATCTCCACAGGATACAATTGCAGACACCGGTTTAAGTGCAAAAGAAGTGGTAGCGTATATCAAAGGAAATACCTCGGATACAGTGTTTGAAGATTTTGCAGTGTGGTTGGAGAAGAATAAGTCCCGATTCAGTGGAAATTAATGTATGTCATCATTGTATACGGATATTTGCTTAATATGTGGGAAAAGGTCGCGAGAGCGGCCTTTTCTTTGTGCAATAACAGGCAAAGCAGCTTTTGCTTCCGGTCAACAATACTTTATCTGTTGACCATTTACGAAACTAATGATATAATTCGATTTAGTGGTTAAAAGCGTTAAAGCATTAAAATATTTTAAACTACGCTTGAAAGGAAAAAGTTATGCCTATTACAGAGTTTTTAGAGAGAAATGCCAGACAGTATCCTACAGATGTATGTCTGGTAGAGATTAACCCTGAGATTCAGGAAGACAGAAGAGTTACCTGGAAAGAATATGAACTGATTGAGCCCAGCCCCAAGACCAGCTATCGCAGAGAGATTACCTGGAGCGTGTTCAATGAGAAGGCCAACCGTTTTGCCAATCTGCTTTTACAGCGTGGTATCAAGAAGGGGGACAAGGTTGCCATCCTTATGATGAACGGTTTGGAGTGGCTTCCCATTTACTTCGGTATTTTGAAGACCGGTGCCTTGGCAGTGCCCTTGAACTTCCGCTATTCTTCCGATGAAATTGAATATTGTGTAAAGCTTGCAGAGGCGGATGTTTTGGTGTTTGGACCTTCTTTCATCGGACGTGTGGAGGAGATTGCAGACCGTATCAGCAAGGGTAGATTGCTTATTTATGTAGGTGAGGGCTGTCCCGGTTTTGCAGATGATTATAATTCACTGGCAGCCAACTGTTCCAGCCAGTCGCCGGCCATCCCTATTTTTGAGGATGATGATGCAGCCATTTACTTTTCTTCGGGAACCACCGGTTTCCCTAAGGCGATTTTACATAAGCATCGCAGTCTGACCCACTCCTGCTTAGTGGAGCAGAATCACCATGGTCAGCAGAAGGACGATGTATTCCTTTGCATCCCTCCCCTGTACCATACAGGTGCTAAGATGCACTGGTTCGGAAGCCTGTTATCAGGAAGTAAGGCGATTTTACTTAAGGGTACCAAGCCGGAATTTATCTTAGATGCAGTTTCTAAGGAAAAGTGTACCATTGTATGGTTGCTGGTGCCTTGGGCTCAGGATATTTTGGAAGCCATCGAAAGTGGCAAAGTAAATTTGGCAGATTATGAATTAGATCAGTGGAGACTGATGCATATTGGTGCACAGCCGGTTCCCCAGAGTCTGATTAAGAAGTGGAAGAGTATTTTCCCGAACCATGCTTACGATACCAACTATGGTTTGTCCGAGTCCATCGGACCCGGTTGTGTGCATTTGGGTGTGGAGAACATCCATAAGGTAGGTGCAATCGGTAAGGCCGGTTATGGTTGGGAAGTAAAAATTGTAGATGAAAAGCGTAATACCGTAGCGAAGGGCGATGTTGGCGAGTTGGCAGTAAAGGGACCCGGTGTGATGACCTGTTACTACCATGATGAGAAGGCCACTAATGAAGTTCTTGGTGACGGCTGGCTCTTTACCGGTGATATGGCACAGGAGGACGAGGACGGCTTTATCTTCTTAGTAGACCGTAAGAAGGATGTTATCATCAGTGGTGGTGAGAACCTGTACCCGGTACAGATTGAAGACTTCATTCGTACCAATGATAAGGTACATGACGTAGCGGTTATCGGTTTGGCACATGCCCGTCTGGGTGAGATTCCTGCAGCCATCATCGAGCTGAAGGAAGGCGAGACCATGACCAAGGAAGAGATGGATGAATACTGCCTGAAGCTTCCCAGATATAAGAGACCTCGCGAAATTATTTTTGCAGACATTCCCCGTAACCCCACCGGCAAGATTGAGAAGCCGAAGTTACGCGAAATGTACGGCGCGAATAAATTGATCGCTGACCAGAACCTGGGTTAATTGTTTGGACAGCAGAAATATGAAGAAACAGACCGAGCAAGCTTGCTTGTAGAGGGCTGTTTATGAATATTTCTATTGGACGAATTTCGTCCAACGAGGAACGCCGAAGGCGTTTCGAGTCTGGTGTCCAAACATTGAGCAAAACATAATACTTTATTTCCTAATCTTTAGGAATCGACACTATACATATCACGTAATACACCGTATAAAAGAACAGACGCCGACGCTTTGTATGACAGAGGCGGACACTTGTGTCCGACATTCGGCATACAAAAGCGAGGTGAATGTTTTTTATCCGGTGTGTGAGTGATTGGTATAGTGGAGATTCCGGAGGTCCGGAAGTTGAAACGATAAATAGAAAGGAACAAAAACATGAGCGAAACAAAAATTATGTTAGGTAATGAGGCCATCGCCCGTGGCGCATTTGAAGCAGGTGTGAAGGTATCTGCAGCGTATCCCGGCACCCCCAGTACCGAAATCAGTGAAAATATTGTAAATTATCCGGAGATTTACGCAGAGTGGTCTCCCAATGAGAAGGTAGCTATGGAAGTAGCTATCGGTGCATCCATCAGCGGTGTACGTGCTATGGCAAGCATGAAGCATGTAGGTGTAAACGTAGCAAGCGACCCCCTTTATACCATTTCATATGCCGGTGTAAACGGTGGTTTGGTATTGGTGGCTGCAGACGACCCGGGCCTCTATTCTTCCCAGAACGAGCAGGATACCAGATGCGTGGCAAGAGCTGCCATGGTACCCGTGCTGGAGCCTTCTGATTCCCAGGAAGCAAAGGATTTCATGAAGTATGCCTTTGATTTGTCCGAGAAGTACGATACCCCTATTATTTTACGTACCACCACACGTTTGTCCCACTCTCAGGGTCCTGTTACCCTGGAGGAAAGATGCGAGCCCATGGACATTCCTTATGAGAGAAATGTAAGCAAGTTCGTTATGATGCCCGGTAATGCAAAGGGCCGTCATGTATTTGTAGAAAAGCGCTTAAAGGATATGGCAGAAGATGCTTGCACCATGCCTATCAACAAGGTGGAAATGAACGATACTAAGGTTGGTTTCATCACCAGCGGTATTGCTTATCAGTATGTGAAGGAAGCTTGTCCTAATGCGTCCGTACTGAAGCTTGGTTTGGTTCATCCATTGCCTCGCAAGTTAATCGAAGAGTTTGCTTCCAAGGTAGAAACTCTTTACATATTTGAAGAATTAGAGCCTGTATTTGAAGAGCAGATTAAGTCCTGGGGCATCAAGTGCATCGGTAAGGAAATCTTCACCGTACAGGGCGAATACAGTGCAAACATGCTTCGTAAAGCTGTTCTTAAGGAGGAAGAGGAGATTAAGGCAGCAGCGCAGGTGCCTGCAAGACCTCCCATTCTTTGCCCGGGCTGTCCTCACAGAAGCGTATACTCTGTGCTGAACAAACTGAAAATCCACGCTGCAGGCGATATCGGATGCTACACCTTGGGTGCAGTAGCGCCTCTTAGCGTGGTAGATACCACCGTTTGTATGGGTGCAAGTATTTCTACCCTTCATGGTATGGAGAAAGCAAAGGGTAAGGACTATATCAAGAACTGGGTGGCAGTAATCGGTGATTCTACCTTTATGCACACCGGTGTGAACTCCCTTATGAACATGGTATACAACCAGGGTACCGGAACCGTCATGATTTTGGATAACTCTACCACCGGTATGACCGGTCATCAGGACCATGCAGCAACCGGTAAGACTTTAATGGGCGAGACCGTACCCGCTATCAATATTTTTGAACTTTGCAAGGCTATGGGCATCAAGAATGTAGTAGAAGTAAATGCATTCGACACCGTAACTCTTGAGAAGGTTATCAAGGAAGAAGTGGCAAAGGATGAAGTATCTGTCATCATTACCAAGTCTCCCTGCGTGCTCTTAAAGGGCAATAAATTTACTACCAAATGTGTTCCCGTTCCCGAGAAGTGTAAGAAGTGCGGCATGTGCTTAAAGCCCGGCTGTCCGGCACTGACCAAGAACGCAGACGGCACCATCTCCATCGATGCAACCATGTGTAATGGATGTGGATTGTGTAAGGGAATTTGTAAATTTGACGCCATTGAGACAGTGGAGGTGTAAGAATGAAGACAAAGAATATTATGATTGTAGGTGTTGGTGGACAGGGAACCCTTCTCACCAGCCGTATCTTAGGTGGTATCACCGTAGATGCAGGATATGATGTAAAGCTTTCCGAGGTGCACGGTATGGCACAGCGTGGCGGTAGCGTAGTTACCTTTGTACGTTATGGCGAAAAGGTGGCAGAACCCATCGTAGAAGAAGGTCAGGCAGATGTACTTATCGCTTTTGAGAAGCTGGAGGCACTGCGTTATGCACACTTTTTGAAGAAGGATGGTGCTATCGTGGTAAACGACCATCGCATCGACCCCATGCCCGTAGTAACCGGTGCGGCAGAATATCCGGAAAACATTATCGAGAATCTGGCAAAGGAACACAGTGTATATAGTGTGAATGCTATGGACGAAGCTCTGAAGCTGGGCAACTCCAGAGTATTCAATATTATCGTACTTGGTGTAGCTGCAAAGCATATGGACTTCTCTAAGGAAGCGTGGCTTCAGGTTATCGAAAAAACCGTGCCCCCCAAGACTGTGGAAATCAACAAAAAAGCATTCTTGCTTGGTTTTGAAAGCTAAGAAAAACAAACAGCCCCATTGCCGGCCTGGGTGATGGGGCTTGTTGTTTGGTAAATAGGAGCCTGGGAAAGGCTTTTATGATTGAGTGACAGATAGATTTCCCAAATATATGAATGATATCTGTTATATAAACGTCACATTCAGGGAAGGCAACAGATAGAAATTAAAGATAAAAGTATTCTATACGTTAAGAAGAAGCTGTTTTTCAAGAAGATGACGGATAGTTTTGGTAAATGAATGCAATCTATCCGCCGTAAAAGCCTATTCTTTCTTGATGGAGACAGATAGATATTATGTTATGGAGATAGCTATCTGCTATGATAGCTCCGAAACTTTAAAAAGTAGCATATAGAAATTAGAATTATTAAGGATATATATGTCGCGTACCAGAATCAGCATGAGAAAATGACATATATAAGTGATAAAATCTAAATATATATATGTCAATTTGAATTTTGAACGTAGATTACAACATATAGTTTTGATGATTTTATGTAATATATATGAAAAATGATTATATAGCTGAAACTGGCGTATTTTCGTGGGTTTCAACCATGTAAAACACCTTTTACATGCCCAAAATGGCCCATGTAAAAGCCCTTTGATTGCGAAAAATCTTCACTAGGCATATGGTGGGGAAGAAAGGAGATGCAGGAAATGAATCTTGGTTCACAAATCAAAAAATATCGTAGTGAATTGTCAATGTCCCAGGATGAACTGGCAGAAAAAATCTTTGTTTCACGTCAGTCCATATCCAACTGGGAAAATGACAAGACCTATCCGGATATTAAAAGTTTGTTGCTCCTTAGTGAAGTTTTCCGGGTGTCCCTTGATCAATTAATCAAAGGAGATTTAGAAATCATGAAAAAAGAAATTGAAAAACAGGACCTTGTAGAATTTGAAAGAGACAGCAATATTTTTACTGTGTTGTTTATAGTGGGGCTGGTAATCACTTTTCCGATGGCTCATTTCTTTGAGTTGGTTGGATTGTTATTGTGTATGCCGGTTTGGATTATGGCTTTATATTTTGGTTTCCGCATGGAAAAGAATTATAAGAAATATGACGTTCATACATTCAAAGAAATCAGTGCCTTTATGGAAGGCAAGACATTGGATGAAATAGAGAAGATACGAGAATCCGGTAAACGACCTTATCAGACTGTTTTAAAGTTGCTGTTCGGAGCAGTGTCGGCAATCGTTGTCTGCGCACTGATGGGACTGCTTATAAGTATATTTTAGAATACGGAGAAAGGTAGGGCATCAGAATGGAAGTTATTTTATTGTCCGCTGACATCCATTGTATTTGGCGTGCTGATGATACCATTGGTGATTATAAAATAGTAGGAGGCGCAACATGATTATCGATTTTCATACTCATATTTTCCCGGATAAAATAGCGGCACGTTCCATAGAAGCCTTATCTAAGGTGTCAGGAGTGAAAGCTGCTACGGATGGTACATTGAACGGCCTGTTGGCATCTATGGACAGGTCCGGAGTGGACTTGTCCGTGATTATGCCGGTGGTAACCAAACCGGCCCAGTTTGAATCAGTGAATACCTTTGCGGCGAAGGTAAATGAACAGTACGCAGGAAGACTTGTGTCCTTTGGAGGGATTCACCCGGATAGTGAGGATTATAAAGGGGAACTGAATCGTATTAAAGAGCTGGGACTGCCCGGTATCAAGCTGCATCCGGATTATCAGGGAGTAATGATAGATGATGTGCGTTATATGAATATCATTGAGTATGCAGATGAGCTGGATTTGACTATATTGGTGCATGCCGGTATCGATATCGGATTGCCGGAGCCGGTACATTGCCCACCGGATAAGGCACGCAAGGTATTGGATGTCCTGAATCCCAAGAAGTTGGTATTAGCCCATATGGGCGGTTGGAAGCAGTGGGAGGAAGTGACAGAGATGCTGGCAAGCGAGCCGGTGTATCTGGATACTGCCTTTTGCTTTGACTATATGACCCGGGAAATGTTTCTGATGCTTTGTGAAAAGCACGGAACGGACAAGATTTTGTTTGCAACAGACTCACCCTGGAGTGATGCTCGCAGGGATATGGAAGTGATTAACGGACTGCCATTATCCCCTACGGAGAAGGATGCAATATTCTCCGGCAATGCAAAGAGACTCTTGAATATATAACGAAAATAAATTATTTTTCGAAAAACCCTTGCAATTTCAGCGAGGGTTTAATATAATAAAAATGCTTTAGCACTATAAAGCGTTACGCTATAAAGTGTTACACTATAAAGCGTTACGCTACAAAGTGTTAATTCAACAAAGCGACATAGGGATTGTGGAGGAGCAGAACATGATTATCAAGATTATATTATTAGTACTGTTTTTTGCATGTATGATTAGTGTGGGTATTTACTCACAGAGAAAGGTGAAGAGTGTAAATGACTTCGTACTGGGCGGTAGAGGAGTTGGTCCTTGGTTGACCGCTTTTGCTTACGGAACATCCTACTTTTCAGCTGTAGTATTTGTAGGCTACGCAGGACAGTTTGGATATAAATATGGTCTTTCCGCTACCTGGATTGGTATCGGCAATGCGATTATCGGTTCATTGCTTGCATGGATTATATTGGGCAGAAGAACAAGAGTTATGACGAAGAAATTGTCATCCTCAACCATGCCGGATTTCTTTGGTAAGCGCTTTGATTCCAATGCGCTTCGCGTTGTGGCAAGTGCCATCACCTTTGTATTTATGATTCCTTATACCGCATCCGTATACAATGGTTTGTCCAGATTGTTTGAGATGGCTTTCGATATACCCTATGCAGTTTGTGTAATTGTAATGGCTGCATTAACCGGTTTATATGTTATATTGGGCGGTTATATGGCTACTGCCATCACAGACTTCATTCAGGGTATTATCATGTTGTTTGGTATTGTAGCAGTTATTGTAGCGGTATTAAACGGTCAGGGCGGCTTCTACGAAGCTGTATTTAAGCTGGCAGAGTTTGAAAGCGATGTACCTCTTACCATGGGACAGAAAGGTGTATTTGCTTCCTTCTTTGGACCGGATCTGCCGAATCTGATCGGTGTTGTAGTATTGACTTCATTGGGTACCTGGGGACTTCCGCAGATGGTACATAAATTCTATGCAATCAAGGACGAAAGATCTATTAAGACAGGAACCATTATTTCCACCTTCTTTGCGATTGTGATTTCCGGTGGTTGTTACTTCTTAGGTGGTTTCGGACGCTTGTTTGATACCCCGGCTATTTATGATGAAAATGGCAAGATTGTATACGATGCCATCGTGCCCGGTATGCTTTCTACTTTACCGGATATTTTGATTGGTATCGTGATAGTACTGGTGCTTTCTGCATCTATGTCCACTTTGTCATCCTTGGTGCTGACCTCCAGTTCCACTTTGACACTGGACTTAATCAAGGGAAATATTGTGAAGAAAATGGATGAGAAGAAACAGCTTCTTTGCATGAGAATCTTTTTGGTAGTGTTCATCGTAATCAGTGTAGTGATTGCAATGGATCCACCCACCTTTATCGCACAGCTCATGGGTATCTCCTGGGGAGCGTTGGCAGGTGCATTCCTGGCACCTTTCATGTATGGTCTGTACTGGAAGGGCGTAACCAAGGCAGCAGTTTGGGCCAGCTTCGCTTGTGGTGTAGGTATCACCGTAGCCAATATGTTTATTAAGTTCATTGCATCACCTATTAATGCAGGTGCTATTGCTATGGTGGCAGGATTGATCGTAGTGCCCATCGTCAGCTGGATTACACCGAAGATGAAGAAGGATACCGTGGAAGGCATCTTCGAGTGCTTTGAAGAGAAGGTTTTGGTAAGTAAGAAGAAGTCAATAGAAGAGGAATAAATAAGTATTGAATTTTACAGGGAAACATGCTACTCTCTAAGGGAAGCATGTTTTTCTTTTTATCAATAAATTCTATTATTCTAAAGTTCGAAAATCTATGCTTTCAAATTCAATCAAAGAGGGCAGGGGATTTCGAAGCTCCTGCAAAGGAGGAAGAATATGGAAATGGATGTGTGCTGGAAGGAATACTTCCGGGATGACGCACGTTATGCGGATGTGATTAACGGCATAGGGTGTGGTGGCCAAAGGTTGGTGGAGGCGAAGGACCTTCAGGAAGCAGATTCCCAGACAGTTTTTGGGAAGTGGTACAAAGTATTGGGCAAAGGCGGCAGGGTGCGTATCCGCGACGTGATACGAAAGGTAGCCTTCGGTGTGAATTTTGCCATAATAGGGTTCGAGAATCAGGAGATGGTAGATTACAGTATGCCCCTGCGTTGTATGGTGTATGATGCCGGAGAATACGAAAAACAGGCCGGCAAGATCCGTAAGAAGTTACGAAAACAAAAGGGATTGCGTGCGGAAGAATATTTATATGGATTCAGCAAGAACAGTCGATTATATCCGGTTGTGACCTTTATATTGTATGGGGGCAAAGCCCCATGGGATGGTCCCGAAAGCCTGCACGATATGCTGGACTGGACGGATGTACCGGAGAAGCTGAAGAGGTTCGTGTCGGATTACCCCATACATGTAGTTAAAATCAGAGAGTTTGAGAATACGGATGTATTTAAGACAGACGTGAAGCAGGTGTTTGACTTTATCCGGTGTTCGGGGGATAGGAGAACACTGGCGGAATTGGTGCAGAATGACAAAAACTTTCAGAGCATGGAGGAGGACGCTTACGAAGTGGTCACTCAGTACGTGAAAGCAGATGAATTAATACAGGTTAAAGACGAATACAGAGGAAAGGATGGGAAAATAAATATGTGCCAGGCATTGAAGGAATTGATTGAGGAAGGAAGAGAAGAAGGAAGAGCAGAAGGAAGAACTTCCGGCTTAGCGGATGGACGAAAAGAAGCTACCCGAAACATTGTAATCCGCATGGTCAAAAAAGGCAAAGCGGATGAGGAGATAATGGAGCTGACAGAGTGCAGTGCTGAGCTTATATGGGAAATCAGAAGTAGTATGACAGAATAGAGTAAAAATCATCTTGACAATTCATCAACACGTTAATATAATAAAGAAAGTTACATATTTGAATCAAAAGACGATGATGGAGCCAGTACTTATTGTTGGAAAGTCACAGAGAGCCGCGAAAGCTGAGATGCGGTACGATTACGAGATAAGGAATATCCCTCCTGAGTTGCAACGCCAAAGAAGTATTTCGAGTAGACGTTGACGGATTCCTCCCGTAATCGAGGACGCATATGTTGGTATGTCGTGGATGAATGAGAGAGACTTATAATAGGCTCCTGTCGTTTGCGGCAGGAGCTTTTTAGTACAATGAAAGGAAATCAGACAAATGAACAAATCAGTGGAAATCAGATGGCATGGCCGTGGTGGTCAGGGTGCCAAGACCGCAGCCCTTCTTTTGGCGGATGTGGCTTTTAAAGCAGGTAAGTATGTACAGGGCTTCCCGGAGTATGGTCCGGAGCGTATGGGTGCTCCCATTACCGCATACAATCGTATCAGTGATACACCCATTACCGTACATTCCAATATTTATGAGCCGGACTACGTGGTAGTAGTGGATGAGACCTTGTTGGAAAGCATTGATGTAACCAAGGGCTTAAACAAGGAAGGCGCTATCATTATCAACACTACCCGCTGCGTAGAGGAGGTAAAGCCTTTGTTAAACGGTTATGAGGGTGGCGTTTATACCGTAGATGCAAGAGCCATTTCCATCAAGGCATTGGGTAAGAACTATCCCAATTCCCCCATGTTGGCAGCAGCAGTGGCAGTGTCTAAGGTAATGGATAAGGGTGAATTTTTGAACGAAATGCGTGCATCCTTCCAGCATAAATTTGCAAAGAAACCGGAGGTTATCGACGGTAATATGATGGCTCTGGAATTAGCATTCGAGGAGGTAGGTTAAATGATCAGCGATAGAATCAACGAAAGAAGTCCATGGCAGGACATAACAGAAGGAAATAAAATATTTGAAGCAGCTACCTCAAGAGAGTTTTGCACCGGTGAGTGGAGAACTTCTACTCCCGTGTTTATCGAAGAAAAATGTAAGCAATGTCTGCTTTGTGTACCCGTTTGTCCCGATTCTTCCATCCCTGTGAAGGATTGTAAGCGTGGCGAGTTTGATTATGACCACTGCAAGGGTTGTGGCATTTGTGCCAAGGTTTGTCCCTTTGGTGCGATTGAGATGAAGGAGGGCAAATAAATGGCTATCAGAGAAAGATTATCAGGTAATGAAGCGGTTGCTTATGCAATCAAGCAGATTAATCCGGACGTTTTTCCGGCATTCCCCATTACCCCTTCCACAGAAATCCCTCAGTATGTGGCAAACTATATTGCGAACGGAGAGATTGATACCGAATTTATCCATGTAGAGAGTGAGCATAGTGCCATGAGTGCTACTTTGGGTGCTTCTGCAGCAGGAGCAAGAGCATTAACCGCTACTTCTTCCTGTGGTATGGCGCTGATGTGGGAAGAACTTTATGTAGCAGCTTCCGACAGATTGCCCATCGTACTGGCTTTGGTAAACAGAGCGTTGACCGGTCCTATCAATATCAATGCGGACCATTCCGATAGTATGGGTGCCAGAGATTCGGGCTGGATTCAGATTTATGCAGAGACCAACCAGGAAGCATATGATAACTTCCTGCAGGCATTCCCCATTGCAGAACATAAGGATGTACATTTGCCGATTATGATTTGTCAGGATGGCTTCATCACCAGCCATGGTGTGGAGAATATCCTTTTGGTAGAAGATGATTTGGTAAAGGATTTCGTAGGCGAATACGAGCCTGAGCATTATTTATTGAATGCAAAGGAAAAGATGTCCGTAGGTCCCTACGCCGTATCCAATTACTATATGGAAACCAAGCGTGCCCAGAGACAGGCTATGATGAATGCAAAGCGGGTTATCCTGGATATGGCTGAGAAGTTTGAGAAGATGACCGGAAGAAAGTACGGCTTCTTTGAAGAATACCGTATGGAGGATGCAGAGTACGCTATCGTAATCATCGGTTCCGCAGCAGGTACCTGTAAGGCGGCTATCGAGCAGATTCGTGCAACTACCGGCAAGAAGGTTGGTCTTATCAAGATTCGTGTATTCCGTCCGTTCCCGGAGGAAGAGCTGGCAGCAGCACTTTCTAAGGTGAAGGCTGTAGCGATTATGGACCGTTGTGAAATGTTCTCGGCAACCAGCGGACCTTTAGGTGCTGAAGTGCGTGCAGCACTGTATCAGGCAAAATCTGATGTGGAAGCAGTAAATTATTTCTACGGTCTGGGTGGTCGTGATATTACCGTGCAGGATTTTGAAGATATTTACAACCGTCTGGAGAAAATCGCAGAAACCCACGAGATTACAGATATGTACAGCTATATCGGCTTGAGAGAAAAATAAGGAGAATCGGACACTATGGAATCTACATACAATTTTAAAGAAGTCATGAATAAGCCGGAGCGTCTGGCTCCCGGCCATAGAATGTGTGCAGGTTGCGGCGGTACTGTGGCAGTTCGTACCGTGCTTCGTGCTTTGAAGGAAGGAGATAAGGCAGTCATCGGTAATGCTACCGGATGCTTGGAGGTTTCCACCTTTATGTATCCTTATACCGCATACGAAGACAGCTATATCCACAATGCATTTGAAAATGCAGGAGCTACCCTTTCCGGTGTAGAGACTGCTTACAGAGTACTTAAGAAAAAAGGCAAAATAGATGATACCTACAAGTTCATTACCTTCGGTGGTGACGGCGGTACCTACGATATCGGTTTCCAGTCCCTGTCAGGTGCTATGGAGCGTGGACACGACATGGTTTATGTATGCTACGACAATGGTGCTTACATGAATACCGGTACCCAGCGTTCTTCCGCAACTCCCCAGTATGCAGATACCACTACCACACCTGCAGGAAAGGTATCCAACGGTAAGGTACAGATTCGTAAGGATTTGGCAGCTATTATGGCAGAACATCACATTCCCTATGTAGGACAGACCACCTATACCGGCAATTTCAAGGATATTTATACCAAGGCTGAGAAGGCCATTTATACTCCGGGTGCAGCATTCTTAAATGTGCTGTCACCCTGTCCCCGTGGTTGGGGCTACGAGCCTTCCGAGATGATGAATATCTGTAAGCTGGCTGTGGAAACCTGCTATTGGCCTTTATTTGAGGTGGTAGACGGCAAGTGGATTTTAAGCTATGCACCTAAGAAGAAACTTCCCTTAGAGGATTTCTTACGTCCTCAGAGACGTTTTAAGCATCTCTTCAAGCCCGGCAATGAAGAACTTTTGGTAGCGTTCCAGGCAGAAGTAGACAAGAGATGGGAAGAGCTGCAGAATAAGTGCCAGTAAAAAATTGTCGCATTCTCGCACATTTTCTATTCCCATAAAAAGTGCTTGCCAAATGAATAAGTTTGTGCTATGCTACAAAAAATTAAAGTGCAATGTGCCCTGTGCACATGGAGGAGATAATATGTATTTGAGTTTTGTAAACAGTATGAGACGAAGAGAGAGACGTAAGCCTTTGTAACTATGTGAATTGCTGCATGGTTGCAAGGGACTACGTCTTGTTGCCGTGCGGTCACTGTTTATAAAATGACTACAGAACCGCAATGGATTAGTGAATACTAGTTTATTGTGGTTCTTTTATTTTAAGGTTTAAGGAGGAAAATCATGAAAACATTAATTGCGGAAAGTATTGTGAAGTTATTGGAAGGTGTAAGCGTGGAGGAAGTGGCAGATATGCTGGAGACTCCTCCGGAGGAAAGCATGGGAGATTTTGCCCTGCCCTGCTTTGCCTTTGCAAAGGTGTTGCGCAAAAGTCCCAAAATCATTGCGCAGGAGCTGGCGGACGGACTGGCAGAGAAGAAGGATGAGCTGGGAATCAGCCGGATAGAGGCGTTAAACGGATATTTGAACCTCTATATGGAACGGTCCGGTTATGTGAAGGCAGGCATGGAGAAATTAGCAGAGGAAGGTTTTGGTGTGAATAAGCCGGGCGTGGGCAAAACCATTTGTATGGATTATTCTTCCCCCAATATTGCTAAGAACTTCCATGTGGGACACCTGCGTACCACAGTAATCGGAAACTCCCTGTATAAGATTTTTGACAAGCTGGGATACAAGACCGTTCGTATCAATCATTTGGGAGACTGGGGAACCCAGTTTGGTAAGCTGATTGTGGCATACAAGCTTTGGAGCAGTAAGGAAGCGGTAGAAGAAAAGGGTATTGAGGAATTACTACGGATTTATGTGAAATTCAACGTGGAGAAGGATAACAATCCTTTTTTGGTGGAGGAAGCACGGCAATGGTTAGTGAAGATGGAAAAGGATGATCCGGAAGCCCTTGAATATTGGGAGTGGTTTAAGGAAATCAGTATGGTTGAATTTGAGCGGGTTTATGATATGCTGGGGATTTCCTTCGACTCCTATATCGGGGAAAGCTTTTATCGTAGCCGGGTGCCTGCGTTGGTAGAGGAGCTTAAGGCAAAGAATCTGTTACAGGAAAGTCAGGGGGCCAATGTGGTGGACCTTTCCGATTATGATATGCCTCCCTGTCTGATTACCAAAAGCGATGGTGCCTCCATTTATCATTCCCGTGATATGGCGGCTGTGTTGTACCGGAAGGAAACCTATGGATTTGAAAAGTGCCTGTATGTCACGGGTTTGGAGCAGACCCTGCACTTTAAGCAGGTATTTAAAGCCATTGAACTGATGGGTTATGATTGGACGGAGGGACTGGTACACATTCCCTACGGTCTGGTAAGCCTGGATGGAGCCAAGCTTTCCACCCGTGGCGGCAACATCATCTATGCAGAGGATATTTTGAAGGAAGCTGTAGAACGTGCCATGAGTGCCATTCTGAATAAAAATCCTCAGCTGAAGGATAAGGAGCAGGTGGCACATATGGTGGGTGTAGGAGCCGTGATTTTCCATGATTTATTTAACCAGCGGATTAAGAATATTGATTTTGTCTGGGATGAGGTCCTAAGCTTCGAAGGCACCAGTGGCCCCTATGTCCAATATACCTATGCTCGGGCGAAGAGCATCCTGCGGAAGGCGGATTATCAAAAGAACGTACAACAGATTGCATATGAGAAGCTGACGGATGATTACAGTTTTAAGCTAATCAAGCAATTGCAGGGCTATGAAGAAGCGGTAAATAAGGCGGCAGAGCGGTATGAGCCTTCGGTAGTAGCGAAATATTTGATTGCGCTTTCTACCACTTTTAATAAATTCTACCATGAATGTCCTATCTTGAAAGCAGAAGAAGCAGAGAAACAGGCCAAACTTTATCTGGTAGATGTGACCCAGGGAGTCATTAAGGAATGCTGCGAGTTGCTTGGTATAAAATGTCCGGAAGAAATGTAAGGAAAATGTTATCTTTAGTGAAAAATATGTCGATATATAATACATCATATTTTAAGGAGGATTTTTCCAATGGAGCAATTTATTAGAGACATCGTGTCAAGAGTACCGGACATTCTTATGGCAATCATTTTATTGGTTGTGGCATTCATTGTAGCAATGCTTGCTAAGAAGCTGGTAGTAAAACTGTTAAAGGCGGTAAAAGCCGAAAAGTTTTTGTCTAAACTGGGAGTAAAAGATACGGTTACCAACAGTTCGATTGAATTTATCGGTAAGCTGGTATATTTTGTAGTATTCCTGTTATTCTTACCGGCAGTATTGGACATGCTGGATATGCGTAGCGTATCTTCACCTATTACCAACATGGTATCATCTTTTGTTGACTTCATCCCTAAGTTGGTGGCAGCAGGCATTATTATTGCAGTAGGTTTATTCATTGCTAATATTGTCAGAGACTTATTGGTACCTGTGTTGAAAGCTGTTAAAGTGGATGCGATTCAGGAGAAGGCCGGCATTACCGCAACTGAGAGTACATCTTTCTCCAGCATTATCGCAAATGTAATCTACGGCATTATCGTGTTGGTAGTGATTACCTCTGCATTGGATCAGCTTGATATTTATGCAATCTCAGGTCCTGCAAATCAGATTGTGGCTTCTATTTTTGCGATTATCCCTAAGGTTCTTGCAGCAATCGTTATTATCGCAGCAGGTATCTTTATTGCAAAGCTGGTAGCAAAGCTTTTAGAAAACCTGTTAGCAGGTGTTGGCACAGACAGCTTATTAGAGAAGATTACCGGAAGCGATTGCAAGAAGGTTTCTCTTTCTAAGGTAATCAGTGAAGTTGTGAAGTATGTATTGGTTATCATTTTCCTGGTACAGGGTATTAATGTATTGAATCTCCCTGTATTAACCGGTATCGGTACTTCTATCATCAGCTACTTACCTGCAGTATTGGCAGCAGTAATCATTTTTGCAATCGGTATGTTTGCAGCCAATACTCTGGAAACCATCATTGTTAAGAAGTTCCCTAATGCAAAGGCAAGTGCATTGATTGCAAAGATTGCTATTTATGTATTTGTAGCATTTATTTGCCTGAATCAGTTAGGTGTTGCAATTGCAATTGTTGAGAAGACCTTTATCTTAATCATCGCTGCACTTTGTGTAGCATTTGCAGTGGCATTTGGTATTGGCGGACGCAACTTTGCAGCAAATACTCTTGAAAAGTTAGAGAAGAAAATCGATGGTGATGTTACTGAGGAAACCACAGAAGAATAAGTAAAAGGGATTATATACATGATAGGAGAGCGGCAGCCCGGAAGGGGTGCCGCTTTTTTTTGAAAAAGGTGGCATGAATAAGGAGTCTATGGTATTATTAGAAGAAAAGAAAACAATATGGGGGTATATCATGAGTTCTCAGTATGAATTAGTGCAAAAAATCAAAGAAACTATTAACAATACCTTTATGGGCAAAGAGGAAGTAGTAGAGAAGGTACTCATCTGTTTGCTGGCAGAAGGTCATATTTTGCTGGAGGATGTACCCGGCGTGGGTAAAACCACTTTGGCGAAAACTCTTGCGAAGGTAATCGGTTGTACCATGGGACGTATCCAGTTTACACCGGACACTTTACCCGGTGACGTAACCGGTATGTCCGTATATGATATGAAGACAGGGGCGTTTCAGTATAGGGAAGGTGCGGTCATGAAGCAGGTTCTTCTGGCAGACGAAATCAACCGTACCGCGCCCAAGACCCAGGCCAGCCTGTTGGAGGCTATGGCGGAGCGCCAGGTGACAGTGGATGGCAATACCTATGCACTTCCCAAGCCGTTTATGGTAATTGCGACACAGAACCCGGTAGAATTTTTAGGTACCTATCCTTTGCCGGAAGCCCAGATGGACCGTTTTATGATGCGTATTTCCGTGGGCTATCCCGGTGCGGAAGAGGAAGTACGGATGGCGAAAGCGATTTTGAAGGGAAATATCATAGAAGCTACGGAAACCGCTTGTACAGAAGAGCAAATTTGCGAATTAATCCATGCGGTATCCCAGGTAAGAGTAAGCGATGCGGTGATTACTTATGCAAAGGAAATTGTGGAGCTGACCAGAAAAGAGGAGTCCTTCCTGTATGGAATCAGTCCCCGTGGACTGCTGGAACTTCTCCGTGCTGCCAGAGCCAAGGCATTTTTAGAGGAAAGAGATTTTGTAAAGCCGGATGATGTAAAGGCAGTGGTTCATGATGTCATGATTCATCGTCTGCCCTTGACATCAGAAGCAAAAATGCGGAAAGTAAATGTAGCGAATTTAATCAGCAGTTTGTTAACCAAAGTAAAAGTACCTGTATAGGAGAGATAGGATGAAGTATCGTAAGATTATTTTGGGTCTGCTTTGGATCCTTTCCCTGGTAGGAATCTCTTTTTACGGTGGTGCCATCAGCTACGGGTTTTTCTGGGCTCTTACCCTGGTGCCGATTATATCCGTTGTGTATATCTGGGTGGTATTTTTGCAGTTTCGTATTTACCAGGAAATCGAAAGCAGATTCGTTGTTTGTAAACAACCGGTGCCTTATTATTTTACCTTGCCAAACGAATCCTTTTTTGCGTTTGCTAAATTGAGTGTGAAAATGTATTCTGGTACTTCTTATGTGACAGATTTGCCGGAGACGGAAAGTTATGAAATGCTGCCGGGAGATTCGGATACATATCATACCAAGCTGATTTGTAAGTACAGGGGAGAGTATGAAGTCGGTGTAAAGGAAGTGGAAATCACGGATTTTTTGGAACTGTTCCGTTTTCGTTATCGTGTAAAGGATTCCTTCCGTGCGATAGTATTCCCCAGATTATTACAGATGGATGAGATTAAGAGTCTGGATGATTTTGCCCAGTTCAGTATGTGGGAATCCATGCAGCAAAAGGAAGAGCCGGATGTAGTTACCAGAGATTATGTGGCAGGGGATTCCATCAAGTATATGCATTGGAAGGTATCCGCAAAGGAGCAGAAGTTAAAAGTGCGTAACCTGACCGGCGAAAGAAGGAAGGATGTGCTTTTGGCGTATTCCACGGAACGAGTGGGTAAAATGCCGGAAGAGTATCTGCCTTTGGAGAACCAGGTTTTAGAGTTGGTTTTGGCTTTGGGGAATCATTTTGTGCAAAAGAAGATTCCCTGTACCGTGCTGCGCAGACAGCAGGAAATGAAAGAGTTTCATTTGGAAGTGCCGGGTATATTTGATGAATTGTATCAGGACAGCGGCAAGGTGGATTTTGAAAAGGGTTATTCTACTGCAGATTTGATACAGCATATGGATATGCTGAAGGTGAAAGGAAATATATCCACCTATATTTTGGTGACTCATAAACTGGAATCGGAATGGCTGGTATTGTTCCAGGAATGGGTCAATATAGGAATAAAAGTCCTTGTGTATTGGGTGACGGATGAGGATGTGGAAGATTATGTGCGACAGGCAGGTGGCCGTATCCGTATTGAAAGAATACCCGTAGAGGGAAATTTGGAGGAAGTGTTGTGATGAAACGAATGGCAACCTCCTTATATCCCTTCTTTTATCGTGTGCTTATGACACTGCTGGTGGTAGTTACCGCATTAGGTTTGGCAGGTCCTTACCTGGGTATGGAAAAGCTTACGATAACTCATTGGGCGATGGCGTTTTGGGTAAGCCTGCTTTTTACGATGGTCAGTCTTAGCAAGATTTACCTGAAATTGCTTAGTTTTTTAGTGTTGTCAGTCAGCACAGTGATAATGATTCCTATGCTGGAAATGGCAGGATTCGGTTCCTTTTATGACAATTATGTGCTTTGGATGAACAGAAAAAGCGGCTTTCAGGAAGAATGGCTCTTAGGTTATGAACTGATACAGATTGCCGGGATTACCTTGGTGTGCTATATCCTCCAGCTAATCCTCGAAAAGAAACTGCGACTAAAGTTAGGAACAGCAATCCTTTTGTTTGTGGGGCTGGTGGTCAGTATATTTTTCAAAAAAAGAGTTTCCCTTATGGGAATGGCCGGCTCTATGACGTTTATACTGGTGGCTTATACTGAGTATATGCGAATGGTCCGCGGCACAAAAAAAATGCGTGACGGAAGGGCATATCTGTTGTTTTTGACTCCCTTTATTGCGGCGTATTTTGTTATCATGAGTATCGTACCCATAAGAGAGGACCCCTATGATTGGAAACTGGTAAAGGATGTCTATCACAATGTAAAGAAAACCACCATAAGCCTGTGGGAAAGCCTTATCCGAAACGGAGAATCCTTTGACGGGCTGACCACCGGTTTTTCTGACAATCCATGGATTGGAGACCAATTGACCAAGCATGAGAGACAGGTAATGACAGTAATAGGGAATCAAAACCTGTTAACCGATGTTTATCTGCGTGGCAAGACTTATGACCGGTTTGCTGATTGCCGTTGGCAGGAAACACTGGAAACTAAGGCAGATGAATACCCTATTGATATTTTGGAATTAGTCTATGGGGTAAAGAGATATGATGAAAGTTGGGAAAATAAATATACGAAGAGAGCGAATCTGAGGATAATATATGAGTATTTCAATACGTCATATACTTTTGTACCCGGAAAGATGCAGGGAATTCTTAACAAAGAATACAAAGAAGCCGGTGATGTGATGCGTTTCCGTAAGGAAGAGGGATATGGTACGGAGTATGAGGTGTCCTACTATCAGATGAATTACGGAGCACCGGAATTTAACGAGTTTGCGGAAAGCGTAGGGGATTTACCGGAGGATAAGGATCTCTTTGAAAATGGCATTATGATTCTGCCTTTGGAACAGAAAACCCCATATACTTTGGAGGATTTAGAGGAGTATCGTACGGCTATGCAGGCCCAGTACTCGGAGGAAATCACCCTTAGTCCCAAAGTGCATCAGTATATTGATAAGGTTACGGAAGGCTGTACTACCCAGTGGCAGCGTTTGAAGGCGATCGAAAGTGCTTTGCAGAATATGCATTATACAGCTACACCCGGAAATATCCCTAAGTCCGTAAAGAGTGCGGAAGAGTATTTGGATTATTTCCTGTTAAAAAGCCGAAAAGGTTATTGTGCCCATTATGCTACTGCATTTGTACTTTTGGCCCGTGCGGAAGGGCTGCCGGCCCGTTATGTGGAAGGCTTCAGGGCGGTCTATAATGATAGCAAGAACATACGTGTTTATAATTCCATGGCTCATGCCTGGGCGGAGGTTTATTGGGAAGGTATAGGCTGGGTGATGTTCGAGCCCACGCCTGAGATTGCTGAGTATGCATATTCCGGATGGTATGTGCCGGAAGGGGATCAGAGTACTGTAGAGATACGTAAGCCTATCCGATTAAGACCGACAGAATCCGCTGCCGCGGAGGAAGCAAAAGCGATGTTGGAAGAGATGAACAGGAAAGAGGAAGAGTCCCAAAAGCGACTCCGGATGATGATAGTAAGTGGTGTGCTGACTTTACTGGGAATCTGCCTGATCGTATTTTTGGCGAAGCTGCATATCAGTAAATTAAGGTATCGGAAAAAGAATGATACGGAAAAGTTCCTGGCCGATGCAAGGAAGAATTTTTGGCTTCTGGAAAAGCTGGGATACAAACGACTTCCCTCGGAAACCTTGGATGAATTGGAAGGTAGAATCGTTAGGGAGGCACCAAGGTTGAGTGGCGGAACAAAACGACTTGTGTTTATACAGGTTTATCAGGAATGCATTTATCGGTCCATGACCATTGAAAAGGAGATGCTGCAGACTGCGTTGTCGGAAAGAGCACAGATGTTGGAGTGTTTGAAAGAGGAAAATCGTCTGTATTATCCGGTGATTAAAGTATTCCTTATGCTATGGATGGATAAGTAGAAAAAGGTCGGCAGAAATATGCATCCGCATCGTAAAGATACCCATTGAGGGGAATTGGGAGGAAGTGCTATGATGAAACGTATGGTAACATCATTATATCTCATCTTTTATCGTATGTTTATGGCTTTGTTGGTAGTAGTCATAGCAGTAGCCATGACCGGAAGCTGGTTAGGACTTCAGAAACCAACGATTTTACATTGGATTATAGCCCTTTGGGTAGCTTCTCTTTTGACCATAGTCAGTTTGGGGAAGCTCTACCAGAAAATGTTGAGTATCGTAGTGTTGGCGGTCAGCACTTTAGTAATGATTCCTTTGATGGAAATGGCAGGAATCGGTTCCTTTTATGACAGTTATTTCCTTTGGATAGGAAGAAAAAACGGATTTCAGGAAGAATGGATTTTAGGATATGAGCTAATACAGATTGTATGGATGACTCTTGTGTGTTATATCATCCAGCTAATCCTGGAGAAGAACCTTAAACTAAAGTTAGGAACAGCAGCCCTTTTGTTTGTGGGACTGTTGGTCAGTATGCTTTTGGGTGAAAAGGGTTCCCTTATGGCAATGGCCGGCATCATGACTTTTATACTGGTTACTATGGCTGATTACATGAGAAGCATTCGAAGTACAAAGAAAAATCATGATACCAGGGCGTATCTGTTGTTTTTGACTCCTTTTATATTGTCGTACTTTATTCTTATGAGCATAGTACCTATACGGGAAGTGCCTTATGACTGGAAGTTTGTGAAGGATATTTATCACAATTTGAGGGAAAAGACCATTACCTTGTGGGAAAGTATCGTCCGAAATGAGGAAGAGTTTGATGATGTAACGGTCGGCTTTTCTGACAGTCCCTGGCTGGGAGATCAGCTAATAAAGGAGGACAGGCAGGTTATGACCATAACCGGTGACCGAAACCTGCTGACAGATATTTATCTGCGTGGTAAGACCTACGATTGGTTTGACAACTGCCGGTGGCAGGAAACTTTGGAAACAAAGGCAGATGAATACCCCATCGATATTTTGGAATTAGTCTACGGGGTAAAGAGATATGACGAAAGTTTGCAGAATAATTATGCGAAGAGAGCCAATCTGAAAATAAGATATGAGCATTTTAATACGGCATATGCTTTTGCACCCGGAAAGATGCATGGTATTGCTAACAAAGAATACAAAGAGGCCGGTGATGTGATGCATTTCCATAAAGAAGAGGGATATGGTACGGAATATGAGGTATCCTTCTTCCAAATGAATTACGGAGTGCCGGAATTTGATGCATTTGTGGAAAGTGTAGGGGATTTGCCGGAGGACGAGGAAATCTTTGAAAATGGTATTATGATGCTGCCCGTGGAATTGAAGGGGAAATATACCCTGGCGGATTTGGAGGAATATCGTGAGGCCATGCAGAACCAGTACGGTCAGGAGATTACCCTCAGTCCTACAGTGCAACAGTATATTGATAAGGTTACAGAAGGCTGTACTACCCAGTGGCAACGGTTGAAGGCGATTGAAAAGGCTTTGCGGAGTATGCATTATACGGCAGAGCCCGGTGCAATCCCTAAGACTGTAAAGACACCGGAGGAGTATTTGGATTATTTTCTGATGGAAAGCAGAAAGGGGTATTGTGCCCATTTTGCTACTGCATTTGTACTTTTAGCCCGTTCGGAAGGATTACCGGCCCGCTATGTGGAAGGCTTCCGCCTGCCCTTTAATATCAGCCGGACGATCAGAGTTTACAGTTCCATGGCTCATGCCTGGGCAGAGGTTTATCTGGAAGGTGTAGGCTGGGTGACCTTTGAACCCACCCCCGGTTATGGGGATTATGCATACTCCGGATGGCTGGTGCAGGAGGAAGATGAAAGCACCTTGGAGGAAAGTGCTCCAATCAGAGGGGGAGCTACGGAATTTTTCCTTGAGGAAGAAGCAGAAGAGTTGTTGGAAGTGGTAAATGAGGAAGAAGAAGCACGAAAAGCGGAAAATATGCGACGCCTGTTGGTGATGGCATATGGTGCTCTGATTCTACTGGGAATCTGCCTGATTGTCTTTTTGATAAATCTTCTGATCAGCAAAATAAAGTATCTGAAAAAGAACGATACAGAGAAGTTCCTGACTGATGTAAGAAAGAATTTGTGGCTTCTGGAAAAGCTGGGATTCAAACGACTTCCCTCAGAAACCTTGGATGAATTGGAGGATCGAATCGGTAGGGAGGCTCCGCGGTTGACCAGAGGAACCAAACAGCTTGTATTTATAAAGGTTTATCAGGAATATATTTATCGGTCCAAGGCCATTGAAAAGGAAATGCTGAAAACAGCACTTGCAGAAAGAGCACAGATATTATCGTGTCTGAAGAAGGAAAAACGCCTGCATTATCTGCGGATTACAGTGGGCCTTATGCTTTGGGTAGATAGGTAGAAAATGTCAGAAAATGATAGCTATTTTTCGCAAAATGTAGTATAATATTTCCAATAGTTGTCGGAAAGAAAAAGATTCCGACAACATATAGGAAAGGAGAGCAAATATGAAATACAGAGAGTTATTTACTCCCGTAAAAATCGGTAAGCTTACGATTAAGAACCGATTTGCCATGGCTCCCATGGGACCTCTCGGTTTAGGCGATTCCGAAGGTGGTTGGAATCAGAGAGGTATTGATTACTATGTAGAACGTGCAAAGGGTGGTACCGGCTTGATTATGACCGGTGTTACCTTCTCAGATCAGCAGGTAGAGCCCCAGAATCAGTCCATTATTCCTGTATCTACCTACAATTCCGTACACTTTGTCAGAACCAGTAAGGAGATGACAGAGCGAGTACATGCATACGGCAGTAAGATTTTCCTACAGATGTCAGGTGGTTTCGGTCGTGTGACCATTCCTACCAACTTGGGAGAGTTCCCGCCGGTAGCTCCTTCCGAGATTCCTCACAGATGGCTGGATAAGACCTGTCGTTCCATCTCTAAGGAGGAAATCAGAAGCATTGTAAAGTCCTTTGGGGATGGTGCATACAACGCCATGAGAGGCGGATTTGACGGTGTACAAATTCACGCAGTTCATGAAGGATATTTGTTGGATCAGTTTGCGATTTCCATGTTCAACTTAAGAACGGACGAATACGGCGGTTCTTTGGAAAACAGACTTCGTTTTGCCAAGGAAGTAGTGGAAGAGATTAAGTCCAGATGTGGTCAGGACTTCCCCGTAACCTTGCGTTACAGTGTGAAGAGTATGATTAAGGACTGGAGAAAGGGCGCACTTCCCGGAGAAGATTTCGAAGAAATGGGTCGTGATGTAGAAGAAGGTATCGAAGCGGCTAAGCTTCTGGCACAGTATGGTTATGATGCCTTGGATGTGGATGCCGGCTCCTACGATGCATGGTGGTGGAGTCATCCCCCGATGTATCAGGAGAAGGGCTTGTATCGTCCCTTCTGTAAGATGGTGAAGGAAGTGGTGGATGTACCTGTATTCTGTGCAGGCCGTATGGACAATCCGGACATGGCACTGGAAGCACTTCAGAATGGTGTATGTGACATTGTATCTTTGGGCAGACCGTTACTGGCAGACCCGGATTATTGTAATAAACTGCGTGCAGGTCAACAGGCACAGATTCGTCCCTGTATTTCCTGTCATGAAGGCTGTATGGGCCGTATTGCAGAGTATTCCATGATTAACTGTGCAGTGAACCCCAGAGCCGCAAGAGAAAGAGTAACTGCTTATGAGCCTATCTTACAGAAGAAGAAGGTTCTGATTGTAGGTGGTGGTGTGGCAGGCTGTGAAGCTGCCAGAGTATTGGCAATCCGCGGACATGAGCCGGTACTGTTTGAAAAGAACAGCTATCTGGGTGGTAATTTATTACCCGGCGGTGCTCCGGATTTCAAGGAAGACGATATTGCATTGGCTACCTGGTATACCAATGAACTGAAGCGTCTGGGCGTGGAAGTACATATGAATACCGCGGTTACTGCGAAGGATGTGCTGGAAGGCGATTATGATACCGTCATTATGGCGACCGGTTCTACTCCTAAGGTGTTCTCTCTGGGTGATGATGAGCATGTTTATACCGCTGCACAGGTACTCATGAAGGAGAAGGACTGCGGCGAGACTACCGTTATCGTAGGTGGCGGTCTGGTAGGCTGCGAAACCGCACTTTGGCTGGCTAAGGCAGGCAAGAAGGTGACCATCGTGGAAGCACTGGATAAGATTATGAAGGTGAACGGACCTATCTGCCATTCCAATAAGGATATGTTGGAACTGTTATTACCTTTCCACAATGTGGAGATTATGACCAGCGCTAAGGTAAAGGGTTATGAGAACGGTACTCTTTCCGTAGAGACAGCAGATGGTATGAAGGAACTTGCTTGCGACAGCGTGATTCTTTCCGTTGGTTATAACGAAGAGAACTCCCTGTATCACGAGGTAGAGTTTGAAGTACCGGAGATTTATCTCTTGGGAGATGCCAAGAAGGTGGCAAACATCATGTATGCTATCTGGGATGCGTTCGAAGTGGCAAACCATATCTAAACAAAATAAGAGATTAAGAGCTTTTCAAGGTTTTGTAAGGAGACTTTGGAGGGCTCTTTTTGTTTGACGGAAATTGGATGAAAGATGAAACTTTTCTGCAAGCTGATGTGTATTAATGATGAAAGGACCTAAAACATCTTGAGAGGAGGAATGGTTGTGGAATATATAAAAGCGGAATACAGAAGACTTGTAAAATTATTATGCGAGAAGTATAATCAAATCCTGGGACAAGATATTTTTAATAAAGCAAATGACCGGACTTCAGAGAAAGAAGAAAAGGAAAGAAGCGAAAAAAAACAAAATAAATGAAACTTTTTGTTTGATTTTGGTGTATTATTATATATGGATTTATTTGGGGAAACCATATTATTGGATAAACGGAGGAGTTACAAAGGAAATGGGAATGACAGAGGAGTTGTTCTTACAAGTTTATGAAAGGTACAAGAATACCGTGTATTCCGTGATTTTTAATTATGTGAAAAACACGGAGGATACAGCGGATTTGATGCAGGATGTATTTATCAGCCTGCTGAATGCGGATGTACTGTTTATGTCTGACGAGCATATGAAGGCATGGCTGATTCGAGTGGCTGCCAACAAGTGTAAGAATTTTCTGAGGGGAAGGAAGCATATATCGGATACGCCCTTGCCGGAGGATATACCGTATGAAACGTCGGAAAACAATAACGATTTATTAAAGATCGTATTGACTTTACCGGAGAAATACAGGATACCGCTTCATTTGTTTTACTATGAGGATTATAGTATCAAACAGATATCTATGGTACTGGATGAACCGGAATCAACCATCAAAATCCGACTGAAGCGTGGTCGGGAGAAGCTGGCGAAGATGCTGCGAAAGGAGGACTGGATATGAGTAGAGTAAAAGATGAATATCAAAAGCAGATGGCTGCTTTTTGTGAAAAGAACAATACCATAAGTGCGCAGGATATCTTAAGCAGAGCGAAGAACCAGCCCCCTACAGAGGAAAAGGAAAAGGTAGTAGAGTTTAAGCCTAAGAAGAGTAAGGGGATGGTTTGGAAAGCTGCCATTCCGGCAGTATTGTGCTTCCTGTTGGTAGGTACTACCACATTGGCGGCAACCGGTAAATTAACAAACATTTTCCGTTCCATTTTTCAGGATGAGAAAACGGCGGAGATTGTGGATGCCGGTTATTTTCAAGAGATGGATTTAGTGGCTTCCGATGAGAAATTTGAAGCGACGGTAATCGGTGTATCCGGAGATACAGCAAACGCACGGGTGGCAATCGATATTTATGTAAAAGATGAGGAGCTAATCCAAGGGCTTAATAAAATCTATATAGAAGCATATTGTATGTCAAAGGAAGAGTATGAATATAATCTGGAAAGCTACGCCACATGGGAAGCTTATGGCAAACAGGACGAAGAGATTCCAAATCTGTATCATGTAAGCTTGCGTACGGGTATCTGGATTGCAGATGGCCAAGAAGCTGTTTTGGAAATTGTAAAGATACGCCTTGGCGGTGACGGAAAGCCGTGGAGAGACCATGATGTAAGTCTGAAATACAATATTCAGGCAGATAGAAAAGCCTTTTATTTGGCAGAACAGCAGTTTATAGATTTTGTACCATTTGAGTACAAAGGAAGAACATACAGTTTGATATATGTAATAAGCGGCTATTATGAAACAGAGCTTATCTTCCGTGATTTGGGTGCAGAAAAACCTCCTCAAGGAAGTGATTGCACGAGAGAAGAATATGAAGCATGGTTAGACTTTATCCAGCAGGTAGTTTTGGTAGTGGATGGAGTAGAGTACAAAGTAATTCCGGGAAAAGAGCATTTTCCTTATTATGAAGATAATACTTATGGCGACGGCTCATATACGCATATGCATCCTTATTTCCCGGCGTATGTAAATGATGATGCTACCAGTGTAGAAGTAAGATGCGGCGATACCGTATACAAAGTAAAATAATATGAAGGGGAAGCAGTATATACTGCGTAAAGAAATGAAAAGAGGAAAGAAGATACGTTTAATTTGCAGTTGTTTCATTTTGTTAACAGTGTTCTTATTAGGAGGCTGCGGCGCTAAGGAGAAGACAGACAGTTCCAAGGTGCAAAGTGTGGAGGCGACAGCTACACCTACCGCTACGCCGGAGCCCACACCCGAACCCACTCCGGAGCCTACTGCCACACCGGCACCCACGGCTACACCCGAGCCCATCGTATTGGATGCGGCCTTTGATGAAGCCTTCGAGTTGGTATTCGACAGGAAGTATTATGTGGGAAGAGATGATGTAAGTATCGCTATTGATGAGAAGTACACTTATATTGAAACCATTCAGGCAATCTCATATACACTCAATGTGGGAGATGAAAAATACGAAGGAGAGATTCGGTGGAGCAAGGAAGACGGACTTGAAGTTAGGCAACCAAGATTCTCCATGAACAGGGTACTGTGTGAAGCATTTGACTATGATGAGGGAAAAGTTACCCTGCTTATTACAGAAACAACGGATATTCAGGAACCCTTAGTATTGAGCGGCAATCCGGAGGATACATATATCACTACACAGCCGGAGTATGTGGAAAGAGAAGATTATATTATTTTTATGGATAAGGGTACGAAAATCTACGGAAATACTCCCGAGCTGATTGATGAAATATTCCGTATGGTGGAGGAAGAAAGCGGTTTGAGCAGAGATGTAGAACCAAATTATGTACCGGTGGAAAACGACATTCTGAAATGGTTGTTTATCAGAGATGAGTTCATAGGAATCGATCCGGATGTTAAGAAGTATCATATTTATGTAGTGCCTACCAGTGTATGCACACCTATGGGCGGATATGGTTATTTGATTATTAATCCCATGGATTTGGAGATTGCAGCCGGCGATGCTTATCCCATTGTGCATGAATACGCACATAGTCTTCATACAGCTAACGGACCTTGGTTTAGTCAGATTATTACGGAAGGATTTTCCACCTACATGACAGCGCAGGTGATCAGCAAGGAAGGAAAAATTCCTTTTAAGTATGATGCCTACAAGGATTATTCAGATTTCAGTGTTAAACTCACGAAAGAAAATGTGGAGAAGAACTTCTTGGAAGGCCAGGAGTATGGTTTTGTAAATTATGCGTTCGGATTCCGTCTGATGCACTTCCTCATGGAGACTTATGGAGAGGATATATTCAAGAAGATTATGGAAGAAGGCTGTAAAGTAGTGCCTGAGTATACGAATACACTCAACAGGGAAGAGACTTTAGAATGTCTGAAGCGTTGTACCTCCGAAACCGTATTAGAAGAGTTTGTGGATTGGTATGCGGAGAATAAGAGCAGATTTAAATAGAGGATAACAGATGAGAGGGGCAGCAATATATACTGCGCAAAGAAATGAGAAGAGGAAAAAAGATTCGATTAATTTGCAGTTATTTTATTTTATTAACAGCACTCGTAATAGGGGGCTGCGGCGCCAAGGAGCAGGCAGACAGTTCCAAGGTGCAAAGTGTGGAGGCCACAGCTACACCTACCGCTACGCCGGAACCTACACCGGAACCTACTGCCACATCGGCACCTACGGTCACACCGGAGCGAACACCGACCCCCATCGTATTGGATGCGGCTTTTGATGAAGAATTCCAGATAGTGGACCGTAGGATGTATTTTGTGGGAAGAGATGATGTAAGTATCGTTATTAAAAATGTATACACTTTTGAAAACAATGAAAAGTCATTGGAATATATACTCAGAGTAGGGAATGACAAATACGACGGACAGCTTTATTGGAATGAAACGGAGGGTATTACCTATACGAGCCAACCCCTCTCTAAGAACAGAATAGAGTGGAAAGAGTTAAACTTTGAAGAGGGTAAATTCACTCTGATGATTAGCGAAACAACGGATGTGCAGGAACCCTTAGTATTAAGCGGCAATCCGGAGGATGTGTATGTACTGGAACGGCCGGAGTATGTAGAGACCGAAGACTTCATACTGTTTATGGATACAGGAACAAAGGTGTATGGTAATACAGTAGAATTGATAGAAATTATTTTTTCGTTGGCGGAGAAAGAAACCGGATTAAGCATGGATGCGCAGGCTGATTATTATACTGTACAGATAGGTCCTGAACCGATATTCGCATCGGATATTTTTAATTATGTGGACCCTAAATATGAGAAATACCACATTTATGTAGTACCATACGAGAAATGGACGGCCGGCGGAGGATATCGTGAGATGACTTTAAATCCCGAGGATTTAGAGATTGCAGCCGGAGAGGGATGGGTGATTGTACATGAATATATTCATAGCCTTCATGTAGCTAACGGTCCTTGGATGAGTCGTATTTTGGACGAAGGATTAACGACATACATGACCGGCCGGATTGCCAAGAAGGATGAGATTAACAATTTTGTTTTTGATGCCGACTACAATTATTCTTATTATCCTACAGAAATCACCCGTGAAAATGCGGAGCAGATTTTTCTGACAGAACCGGAGGACGGTTGGGATGACTATTTGTATGGTTATCGTTTTATGCATTTTCTGATGGAGAACTATGGAGAAGATATTTTTCACAGGATGCTGGCTGAGGCACTGGAAATGGTGAAGTGGGGAACGAATACTTTGACCAGAGAGGAAGCTGCCGTATGTGTAAAAAAAGTCACATCAACCAACGTGTTTGAAGAGTTTGGGGATTGGATGCAAGTGAATAAAAAACGATTTAATTTTGAGTAATCAGATGCGTGGGTTGTGTAAGCAACCCACGTATTTTAATGTGTTCGGAAGCAGAAGAAATAGGAGGAATTGGGTAGACAAAGACTGTAGGAAGTCGTATTATAAAACTAAGGGGATTTCTTTGAGAGAAAGTAGGATTCGGAGGGTTACAAAATGGAGAAAACAGAGTTTTGTTATGCAGACCAGGGAAGGCAGATTCAGAAGGTGAATCTGTTTATGTGTATTGCCACAGCTATCTTAAATGTACTGACATACACGGTGATTGTAGTATCGTTTTTGCTGAAGAATCAGACGCTTGCCTATACCATATGTACCTTTTTGGCTATGGCCGGAACCACCATTGGAGGGTTTGTGATGATTGCCCGCAATCGTAAGAGCAACAAGGTTCGGTACTTTATGATGATAGGTCTCTTTGTGATTACGGCCATGCTGATTTACGGCTTCAGTGATTACTATATGCGCTTTTTGGCAGCTATGCCGTTTATAGGCTGTGTGCTGTTTTTTGATACCCGCTTTTTCAGAATAGCGTCCATTGTGATTTCTGTGGAGAATATCGGCATGACGCTTCTGCGGGAGTTTGTTTTGAAGAATTACGGGGAAGAAGAATTCCTGGCCAATATTGTGGCAGCATTGGCGGCATCGGTTATGATGTTTGTACTGTGGTATGTGACCAAGGTGGGCAAGGAGTTCAATTCCGATTCGTTGGGCCAGGTGCAGGCCAATGCCCAAACCCAGAAAGTCATGTTGGATGATGTGATGCTGATTGCGGATAAAATCCGTTCCGGTGCAGATGGTGCCAAGGATATGCTGAGCGACCTGCAGGAATCTTCCAAGATTGTAAATCAGTCCGTAAATGATATTAGTGACAGTACCAATCATACGGCAGAAAGTATCCAAAGCCAGAGCCAGATGACCAATGATATCCAGGACCAGCTGGAACAGACCGTGAGCCGTATGGAGAATATGGTGCGAGTGGCGCAGTATTCCAAGGAGCTGAACGAAGAAAGTGCGAAGCAGATGAAGGAGCTTCAGAGAGAAGCAGAGGAATCTGCACAGATAAATGTGGCAGTAACAGAGTCCATGAGACAGCTACAGGCCAATGTAGTTAATGTAAAAGCCATTACTCAGACCATTTTTGATATCTCTTCCCAGACCAATTTGCTGGCTTTAAATGCAGCCATCGAAAGTGCCCGTGCAGGAGAAGCCGGACGTGGCTTTGCGGTAGTAGCTGACGAAATCAGGGCCCTGTCGGAGAAGACCCGTCAAGAGACAGAGAATATTGCCAAGATCCTGGTGAGTCTGGCAGAGAATGCAGATGAAACTGCTGTGGCCGTAAGTAAATCACTGAAAAACGGTGAGGAGCAGGAGAAGCTGATCTCAGATGTGGCAAAGCAGGTAGCTGTCATGAATACCAATGTAAACCAGCTGGCAGAGGATGTGGCGGAAATCGAAGTAACCGTGGGCAATCTGTCCCGTGCTAATACAGAAATCGTGGACAATATTTCACAGCTTTCCGCATTTACCCAGGAAGTAACGGCGGCAACCCAGCAGTCCGCTTCCATGACGGAGGAGAACTATCGCAGTGCTTTGAATGCACAGGAGATATTAAACAATATTGTACAGGTTTCCCACCAGATGGACAAGTATATGTAAGGGAGTGTAACCATGCCATTTAAAATCGTCAGAAACGATATTACCAAAATGCAGGTGGATGCCATTGTTAATACGGCCAATAGGTTGCCGATTTATTCGGATGGGACGGATAGTGCAGTCTATGAGGCTGCAGGCGTGGAAGAATTGCTGGCCGAGAGACGTAAAATTGGCACTTTGGAAGAAGGTCAGGCGGCTATCACACCGGGCTTTCGATTACCGGCTAAATATATTATTCATGCCGTGAGTCCCATGTACATAGATGGGGAAAGCGGTGAAGAGGAGCTGCTTCGTTCCTGTTATCGAAAGAGCCTGAAGCTGGCCTGTGAAAAGGGGTGTAAAAGTATTGCGTTTCCTTTGATCGCGACCGGAAGCTTCGGATATCCCAAGGAAGAGGGCATGCGTATCGCCTTGGATGAAATCAATGCTTTTCTGATGAAGCAGGAGATGCACATCTACCTGGTAGTATTTGATACGGAGGCCACCAGACTGGGCCGCAATGTTTACCCGGACCTGGAAGAATATATCGACAAGCACTATGTAGAAGTGCAAAAGAAGAAGGAATATTGGTTCCCTCTTCAGGCCGCTGTGGCGGCACCTCAGATGGGTGATGCTTGCAGGGAGGAGCCGGATGAGGAGGAACTTTTCGAGGAAAGGGAATCCGCCTTGGATGAGCGTCTGAAGCATCTGACAGATACCTTTCAAGAGTATCTGATGTATTTGATTGAGAGTAAGGGTCTGAGTAATGCGGATGTCTATAAAAGTGCTTATCTGACCAAGCAGCTGTTTTCCAAGATTAAGCTGAATCCGGACTATCATCCGGACAAAGGCACTGCCCTGCGACTTTGCGTAGGTGCGCAGCTGAACCTGGACGAAACCAAGGATTTGCTGGCCAGAGCAGGCTATGCGTTGTCTCCCTGTGACAAAAGAGATGTGATATTTTCCTTCTTTATCGAGCAGGAGATTTACGATATGTTGGATATCGATATCGCGTTGGAAGAGTATGGTTTGCCATGCTTTATAGAATAGGGGATTTTTAAGGTCGCTTTCAGGGCGACCTTCTTTTTTAGACTTTGTGATATAGTTACCTCAGAAACAAGATAACAGGTCCACCGAAGTGAAAAAGCTTCGGAGAAAGTGAGGAAACTATTATGAAGAAGGGTTTAACAGAAATCGTATTTATTTTGGACAGAAGCGGTTCCATGAGAGGTTTGGAAGCGGACACCATCGGAGGCTACAATTCTTTGATTGAGAAGCAGAAAAAGGAAGAGGGAGAAGCGTATATCTCCACAGTACTTTTTGATGACCGGACGGAGGTACTTCACGACAGAAAGAAGCTGGATGAAGTGGAGCCTATGACCGACAGAGAGTATTATGTGCGCGGCTGTACGGCCCTGCTGGATGCGTTGGGCGGTGCTATCCACCATATCGGCAATGTACATAAGTATGCCAGAGAAGAGGACAGACCGGAGAAGACGCTGTTCATCATCACCACTGACGGACAGGAAAATGCCAGTCGTCAGTACTCCTATGACAAGGTGAAAAAGATGGTGGAACGACAGCAGAAAAAGTATGGCTGGGAGTTTCTATTCCTGGGTGCCAACATTGATGCAGTGTCAGAAGCCGGCAGAGTGGGCATACGGGCCGATAGAGCGGTGAAATACGAATGTGACAGCCAAGGTACCAAGGTGAACTTTAAGGCCCTAAATAAGGCTGTAAGCAGCGTTAGAAGTTGTGCAGCACCGGAAGCACTGGAGGAGGCATTGGTCGGCTGGGATGAGGAAATCAGAGAAGACTATCAGAAGAGAAGCAGATAAAGAGTGGTAAGAAGGGAGAAAGGTTTATGAAGCAGATGTGGTTAACCGGAATCATGGGACTGGTGGTAGGAGATGCTTTAGGACTGCCGGTGCAGTTCAGCACCAGGGAAGAAATGAAGGACAAGCCTGTTACGGGTATGGAAGGCTATGGAGCATTCCTTGTGCCTGCGGGCAGCTGGTCCGATGACGGCAGTATGGCTTTGGCCACCCTATGCAGTATTTTAGAGAAGGACGGCGTGGATTATGAGGATATCATGAGCCGTTTCGTGGATTGGCAGTTCAAGGGGGACTATACCCCCTTTGGATATGCCTACGACCAGGGAAGAACCTGTCTGGAAGCCATCTACAGCTATGCCAAGGGAGCAGACGCATACCACTGCGGACAGACCGGAGAACGCTCCAACGGCAACGGTTCTCTGATGCGCATCCTGCCGGTGTGCCTGTATGGGTACGAGCAGGTGAAAAAGGGCGCTATCACAGAAGAGGAAGCCCTGGATATGGTGCATCAGGTATCCGCCCTGACCCATGCCCACCTTCGCTCTAAGATGGCATGCGGCATCTATTATTTCCTGGTAAAGACGGTGCTTAATGGCGAGGGAAGCTTGCAGGAACGTCTGCAAAAAGGTATGGATACGGCCAAGGCCTATTATGAGAAGGATGTGGCTAATCTGACAGAATTGGCCTATTACGGTAGGATGTTTGATTTGGAGAGTTTTCGACAGGTGCAGGAAGACCAAATCCGCAGCTCAGGCTACGTGGTGGACAGCCTGGAGGCAGCCGTGTGGGGACTGCTGACCACGGATAACTATCGTGACGCAATGCTAAAGGTGGTGAACTTAGGAGAGGATACGGATACCATTGCCGCCATCGCAGGAGGATTAGGAGCACTGTACTATAGCTATGAGGGCATACCGGCTGAGTGGATAGAGGTAGTGCAGAAGAGAGAGTGGATTGAAGAACTATGTGGCGGGATGGACGGAAGACCAGAGAAATAATGCTTTACGAAAACAAATAATATATGTAAAATAAAATGGTAGGAACCCATTGTTTTACTGGTAGGATAAAGCATGAATAAGGTAAATCGCGATATTTTCAAAGCCATTCATGAAGGAAAGTGGCTGAAAATTGAATATCGAAATCTGGAGGAAAAGGTAACTAAGTTCTGGGTGGGAATCCGGGACTTAGACGTCGTGCGCCGAAAAGTGATTGTTTCCGGATTACATTTAGGGAACTATTCTTTTGCAGATGAGTATGTATTAACCATTGACAATATTATTTCTTCCGAGGTAGTAGACGGGACTTATTGTGAAATCAATAATAAATTAGTGAATGATATTTATTTGAATCCACATAAGTATAAAACTTTCTTTGAGAATACAGCAAACTTGAAGATATTAAACTATTTGGAGATATGCAATAAATTAGATGCTACTCCATATTATTCAGAGTTTGCATTAGTCAAGAAACTGGACAGAGACAGCTTTGACGGACAGGAATATCCGTTAAGTGATGAACAGTTCCAAGAGGTTGTTAAGAACTTTCAGTACAAGACGGAAGAAAAGAAGAAAAAGGAAGGTTCCTTAAAAATGCAGCAGTTGGGTATGAATGTGTTAAGTATTCATACCAAGAAAGGGCTGTATGTTTTGGCATATAAAAAATTACAACTGGATGTGAAAAAGCGGGTATTACGACCGGATGACGATATTGTTATTTGCACGGAATATATGGTGGATGAGGTAAAGGAAAGTATCCGAAAGTATTTAGATGCAGATGAATATGAACTGCTAAAGGATTTTGAAAAGAATCAAGAGCAAATAAAGGATTGTATTACCAAGCATTCCACCAGGGTGATTTCTGTAGATGACATGCCTTACATAATTGGCATGGGAATGGATGTGGCGCTGGATTTACATAATGAGTACGAAGCCATTATCAAAATGTATCAGGAGGATACGGTTACCGTTCCCATTAAGGCGTTTTTCGGAGACTTATTGGCAAGACCCAGAAGAACAAAAGAATATCCCATGGTATTGCTTAATGAGAATATCAATTTGGACCAATTATTGGCGATAAACAATGGTATGAAGTATCCCTTGGCATATATACAGGGACCACCCGGAACGGGGAAAACCAATACCATTATTAACACCATCATTACGGCCTTTTTTAATGAGCGTACTGTTTTGTTTACTTCCTACAATAACCATCCTATCAATGGTGTATTTGATAAGCTGATGAGTATGACACATAAAGGAAAAACCATACCTTTTCCGGTATTACGCTTGGGAAATATGGAGAAGGTGCAGGAAGCAATCGAATATATCAAAGATTTGTATAAGAGAGCAAAAAATATACAGGTTTTTGAGGGTACGTTAGATAAGAGGAAAGACGATAGAATCGAACGTGCCAAGATGCTTTCTAATCTGCTGAAAACCTATGAGGAAATACTGGATTTAAAGGATCGAAGAGATGCACTAAATCAAGTGATGGATCATCAAAAGAAGCATGCTTTTGCTGCACAGATGCTGCCTTTCCAGTTTGATTTGGAAGGACGACAGATGGCTCAGGTAGAAAAACTGATTTCGGAAGCCGGTGAGATTACCGATGAACAGGCAATGGCATTGGTAGATTCGGATTACGAAAAACTGAGGGAGTATTTATTTTATACTTCTGCAAAGTATATTAAAAAATTAGGGAATCCGCAGTATTCAGAATTGTACAATATCCTTTTTGATGAAGAACAAGATAAGGAAAAGCAGGTAGAAAGATTTTCCAAATATTTGACTAAGACAGAGAATATTAAGAAACTGCAAAAGATATTCCCCATCATTATCACTACTTGTATTTCTGCCCATAAATTAGGCGAACCTAAGCCTATGTTTGATATGGTAATCATGGATGAAGCAAGCCAATGTAATACGGCAGTTTCGTTGGTTCCCATTATACGAGGCGAGAATCTGATGTTGGTAGGAGACCCGCAGCAATTGAGCCCGGTGATTTTGCTAGATGATATGGTGAATGAAAAGCTGCGTCAGAAGTACAAAGTAGTGGAGGAGTATGATTATAAAAAGAACTCCATTTATAAGACTTTTTTGGCATGTGATTCTGTGAGTGATGAAGTGCTACTACACAATCATTATCGCTGTAATGAAAAAATAATAGAGTTCAATAATTTGAAGTATTATAATTCAAAGCTTAAGATTTGTTCTGCCAGTAAGGAAGCACAGCCATTGGTTTATATGGATGTGAAGAATGAACGTGTGAATGAAAAGAATACGGCACCGGCTGAGGTGGACGCTATCATCGATTATGCGATGATGAATAAGGATAAGAGCATAGGGGTAATTACGCCTTTCGTGAATCAAAGAAAAATGATTGAAGAGGAAGTGAAGCGTGAAAAACTTGCTAATGTAGTATGTGGAACAGTGCATGCTTTTCAAGGAGATGAAAAGGATGTGGTGTTATTTTCTACTGCACTGACCAATCAAACGCAAGCAGGAACTTATGGCTGGTTAAAGAACAACAAAGAGTTAATCAATGTAGCAACTTCCAGAGCAAGAGATAAACTGATAGTGCTGGCAGATTCCAATAATCTGAATCGTTTACATCAGAAGAGTGAAGAAGATGATTTGTATGAATTGGTACAGTATGTACGTCAAAACGGAGCATCCCATGTGACGCCAAAGAAAGCAAATTCAAGAGCACTCGGAGTGAAGCCATTTAGTACGGAAACGGAAGAGGCGTTTTTGGAGAATTTGTCACATGCACTGAGTAATATATGGCTGTCAGAAAGCAAATATACCATACACAAGGAAGTGGCTATATCACAGGTGTTTCAGGATAATGAAAGCTATAATGACCTGTTCTATTCGGGACGATTTGACTTTGTGGTATATGAGGTAAGGGGAAAGCAACAGTTCCCGGTATTAGCCATTGAATTGGACGGAAAAGAGCATTTTACAGACGAGGTAGTAAAGAATAGAGACAGGAAGAAAAATCAGATTTGTGCAGAACACAATCTGCAGATTATTCGTGTGGAAAATTCTTATGCCCGTCGATATAATCATATTAAAGAAATATTGCTTAATTATTTTAAGGTAAGACATTAAGGAGGACCAACCATGTATTTTGTACCCGAAGGAACCACGATGTGCGGATATTATGAATGTGAGGATTGCGGCATGCGCTTTCTGGATCTGCAGATAGGCCCCTGTATCATATGCCCCTACTGTGGCGAAGAGGTGGATATGGAGCTGGGACCGGATGATGAGATGCCGGAAGCACCCGAGGCTGCCAAGTTGATTAAAGTGGTGAAGGATGAGGAAGTAGAGATGATGGATACCCTCCTTAGCCTGGCCATCACCGGCGGCGATTATGAGTGGATTTAGGCTGATTGGGAAAATGCAGAAAATTAATGTGTAAACCTGAAATAAACTGACAATTTTCAAAAAAACTATTTACAAAATAAGAACCATCTGCTATAATAAATTTAAGTTAAATATTTGGCAAAGCAAGCGAAAGCTTGTGACGCAAAGCTATAGGGCCTGTCAAATGGTAGCCAGTTG
Organism: Lachnospiraceae bacterium; assembly: GCA_017520425.1. GTDB lineage: Bacteria > Bacillota > Clostridia > Lachnospirales > Lachnospiraceae > Acetatifactor. The sequence continues at coordinate 63,327 of JAFXFO010000021.1, forward strand.
CATTCTTGTATTCGTAAGAATTTTATGTGGCTATTAAGGTATTATCTTAATAGCCGTTTTTATTGGATAGGTGTCCCACCACCTTGAAAATAGATAGAATGGGACAAATAATTTAACCGCAACTAAAAACCTTTTACTTTTCACAACCTTCGGAGATAATGATAACAAAACCGTAGTTATTATGTTTCCAAGCACAAGCTGAGAGGCTTGTGCTTTTTTCTGTCCGAAAATAGGGAAATGTGCAAGTAGGTGGTCGCAAAGAAGGTAGAAATGTGGTAAACTATATGAAATCGAGTTTGTGCGGAGGTGCAGGATGATACTTAAAACAGAACGCCTTATTTTGCGTCCATGGAAAGAGTCGGACGCAGAAAGCTTATATGAATATGCCAAGGACCCGGAGGTGGGGCCAATCGCAGGCTGGCCGCCTCATAAAAGTGTGGAGGAAAGTCTGGAGGTAATCCGGAATGTATTTACCGGTGCGGAGTGCTATGCCATCTGCGAAAAGGGTACGGACAAAGCCATCGGCGCTGTAGAACTGAAGCTGAACGGTCATACGGACATGACTGAGAGGGATGATGAATGCGAGCTGGGCTACTGGCTGGGCAAGCCCTTCTGGGGCAGGGGCTATATGCCTGAGGCAGCAGGAGAGCTGCTTAGACGAGGCTTCGAAGACTTAGGTATGACCACCATCTGGTGCGGCTACTATGACGGCAATCAGAAGTCCAAGCGGGTACAGGAGAAGCTGGGCTTTCGCTACCACCATACCTGCGACGAGGTGGAGGTGCCACTGATGAAAGAGGTGCGAGTGGGGCATACCAATTATATGACAAAAGAACTATGGGATATGTATCAAAGAAGGCATAGTCTGATGATGGAGGCGATACCGGATATGGAAAGAGCCGAAATAAAGAAAGAGGCCATGTTTTTAGAGGATTTGGGATATTTGGTAAGCGATGAAGAGTATGGTATTAACTATATCAAGGACGATATTTCTATAAAAGTATTTTACCATAATCATGGAGATCCTACGGATGTTTATATTAAGTTTAGTGGTTATAAATCCCACTTTTCATTGGGTTGGCTTATACGAAGAAGAGAAGGAAAAGGGCATATACAGCGGAGCTCATTTTTGTGCATAATGCGTATGCTGAAGTATTTGCGAGAGAATTATGAGCAGATGACAGATTGTGAGGTTTGTCAGAGGATTATGGAGAAAGGCAGATAAAGAGACAGTAGAAAATACTGAGCCGGTGATATGGGACATAGCCCCATCAGCTTTAAATTATGAGGGAGAAACCAATGAAGAACGTAAAGAAACATATCTTAAGAATGATAGCCCTGTTGTTTGTGGCCACAAAAGCGCCGGCAGAAGAGAAAAATACCGAACAGGAGGAGCTTTCGAAAGAGACGGTAATCCGGGAGGAAGGATATGAGAAAGAGCCGACCGAAGAGGCGGATGCAGATGTGAATGACCGGGATGTACAGGAAGAGAACTCCGATGAAGAAGAGAATGAAGATTTGGTGTTTGCGAAGAAGGTCATAGAAGTGGTGAAGGAAAGACCATTGATGGCTGTGGCGGTAGGTACTGTACTGTGTGTGGTCATAGTGGTGGTGCTTGTGGTGATGAAAAAGAGAAGAATGAAGTAGTAAAAAGGACAGCATTCCGGTACGGCGAGAGGCCGCGTCGGGGTGCTGTTTTTATATTATGAGAATTAACGTCCTTTGAGATTATAAGACTAGAAATATAGTTACATAAGTGGTATAATTTGTATACGGGAGACGAAAAACGAAGATATACAAAATTAACTTACGGGAGAAGCATATGAAAAGAGAAGGAAAAACAAAAAGACGAAAGACAAAAATATGGCTGGCGGGACTATTGGGAGCATTTCTCATAGGTGTGTTGGGAGCTTGTGGCGGTGAAACAGGGAGCGATCCTACGGACAGAAATATACCTGTTACAGCAGAAGTGGCCGGGGAGCTTGAAAATGTATCGGTGGACGAAGAAACGGAACTTATAGCTGAAGTATCGCCTACAGAGGAAAGCGAAGTTACAAAAGGATTTGTAGCCGAGCCAATCGCTACACCGGAGCCCACGCCGGCTCCTACAAGTACACCTGCACCCACGCCGGAACCCACTATCGAGCCAGTGATTGAGAGAGCACCGGTACCGGCAGGAACGGATTACATACTAAACACAAATACAAAGAAGTTTCATTATACCGACTGTAGAAGTGTGAAACAGATGAAGGAAAAGAATAAAAAGTACTATACCGGGACTCGGGAAGAGTGTATCGGTATGGGGTATGACCCGTGCGGGAATTGTAGGCCGTAGGGGGGAGGACTTTTATGTCAAAGAGAATTAGTGAGTTGTAACATGGCTTATGAAAATGGGGAGAGAAGAGATAAATTGGTGGGGCGCTATGGAATTTGAGTGTGCACAAGGGAGAACAATTGGCATGCTTTTCTTTAAGAATATTTATATATTACGTATATAGGACAAGATGTTCGTAGACCGCCCTAGGTAATACTTATTATAGTTAGAAAGAAGATTTAGTTATACGGGAGCTGAAAATGGATAAAAGAAGAAAAAAACTGACAATAGAGCTGATACAGAGACATATCAAAACACATAGCGAGCGCTCGGTTGATGATACCGATGCAGTTGCTGTATTAAAGACATTTCTACGTTCTGATGGGAGAATAAACACTAACTTTGCGGAAAGAGATAAATGGCCAAATACAGATGGAACTTTTGAATTAGTATCAAATCCTGAACTATCAAGAAGACCTAATCAGAATTTTATTGTTCAAATAAAAGGAACAAGTATTGCCAGTATAACAGAGGATAATATTGTTAAGTATCAATTGCAAAGTTTGGCATTTCCGGCATATATCTTAGCAGAGGTAACTGCTGATCCAGGGATAATTTTTTTAGTATTAAATCCAAGGAAAAGGGGGCAAGAACGTGTTTTTTGGAAATATATTTCGCCACAGTTTATTTCTTCAATTGATTTCAATAATAAGTCTGTCACAATGATGTTTACAAAAGAGGAGGAGATTGAAAATACAGATATATCTATAGACGTTTTCGTGAAAAAATTGGAAAAGATTGCTGATAGTCATTCATACATGAAGCAATTAGAAGCACGCGAATATACAAAGGAGGATATTGTAAAATCTATAGTGGCAAGTTGTCGTTTTATAGAACAATCAATAGAAATAGGAATCAAAGAAAATGATACCAGAGACAACCTATCCCAGAGAATACTTATGAAGTTAAAGGATTTGTGTGAGGGAACACTGATATTGAATTCTATACATTTGTATGGAGTTGGAAGTTTAAGAGTTGCTTGGGAAGTGGCGTTGACAGACATTGAGACGAAGTTTTTAGCTACTTTTCTCCAAGGATTGAGATATATAGGCATTAGAGTTCCAGATGATGGACAATATGAAAGGTTAATGCTTAAATATTATGGTTTTTTATGGAGAATACGAAAGTATTTAAAAGAGATACATGGGATATCTGTGTTAGGAAATTTGGAGGCATTTCCACTAGAAGTGAATGATGAAGATCAAGAATATAATCAGCTTATTGCCTGTGCAATTGAATCGGTTATAGGTGCACAAAGTCGTATTGGACAGAATAGATACTATGTTCAGAAAAAGGTTCCATTTTATGTAGAGAATGAGAGATATTTTGAAATTACATTACAGTTAGCGGATAAGTACGCAACAAAATATAATAGGTTAACGGTATACTCTAAAGTGGACATTTCTTCTAATTATTCTATTCAGGTAGGATGTATAGAGACAGAAGTTTTATTCTGGGAAGAACCTTCGAAAATTAAAGTAATCACTGATTGGAGAGTGTCGATTGAACCGTTTGCGCTTAATACACTTGCAAAGATTATACGTGTAGATGTAAAAATAACATCGAGACATAATGAGTATGATGCTTTAATGTCTTTTTTAACCCAGACAGGTATTAATTTGGTGGATTTAATTGACTTTCAGGATGAGCGATTTGAAAACTGTATAAATATGATTTATGCAAAAACTAAGACATATAATTATAAAGCGGTTTTAGAGACTTTACATAAAAATTTTAGTAGGAAGTCAAATACATTTGGGAAGAGCACAGTTAGATATGTGATTATGAGACTTAAAGAAGAACTGGTGGAAGCAGTATTGCCAGAAAATAGTGAAGATGCTTTAAAGGCACATAACGTATATTTATCTAAAGAGTGCTATGCTTTTGAAAAGGATCCAATATTATATAATTTGCCTAAAAGCAAGACGAATGGAAAAACAATATCAAAAGATGTTTTGCGTGTAATTGGTGCAAATAAAGTAGAAAATTATTTGCCATATATACGAATGAAACACTTAATTGAAATGACAGGTGAATTATATCAGAAGAAAGAGTATGTTGAGTATCTAGAAGATAATCAAACAATTGATGAATATAATAGATATCTGACTGATTGGGATAGAACAAAAGGACTTGAATTAAAGGAGGAGAATGGATATGTATGTTTGAACAATTATGTTTACAATACATTGTATATATTAAGATGGCTACTAGGTTTATCTACGAATGGGAACTCAGGTCAATATTATCTGAATCATAATTTTGTAAAAAATCTCGATGTTTCAGATATTGATGAAACGAAAATTAGCGCACTACAAAAGGTTTTTGTGGATTCACATGTATTAATGATTTATGGTGCTGCCGGGACGGGAAAAACAACGTTAATGAATTATATTACTGACTTAATGGAAGGCAGAACTAAATTATATTTAACAAAAACTCACACGGCATTGGAAAATTTACAAAGACGCATTATGGCACCAGGGGCTAGTAGCAAGTTTATGGGAATTGATCAATTTATTAATGGTAATCTGTTAAGTAAGTATGATGTTATATTTGTGGATGAGTGTAGTACTATTGATAATAGGACTATGATTAGGTTGTTGGAGAAAATCGATAACGAGGCACTGTTAGTTTTTGCAGGAGATATATATCAGATTGAATCAATTGACTTTGGAAACTGGTTTTTTTATGCGAAGGAAGTGCTCCCAGAAAAAGCAATAGTAGAACTTAATAGTACTTGGAGAACAAATGAGCAGACATTAAAAGACCTGTGGGAAGAGGTTCGTTTTACTAAACCTTTAATTACGGAAATGCTAGTAATTGATGGACCATTTTCAGAGAATATTGGTAAAAGTATGTTTGAAAAAGTAGATGAAGATGAGGTGGTATTATGTCTTAACTATGATGGTAAATTTGGGTTAAACAGTATTAATAGCTATTTTCAAGATGCGAATCCGGAGAAAAAAATTTTTTATTGGTATGAATGGAAGTATAAGGTGGGAGATAGGGTGTTATTTAACGAAAGTAAGCGTTTTCCAATCTTATATAATAACTTAAAAGGAATAATTGTTGATATTTATGGGGCAGTAAATAGCATAACATTTACCATTGAAATACCAATTGTATTGACAGCTATAGATGTACGAGGTTTAGACTTACAAATAGTTACTGCTACAGAAAAGTCTACACAAGTCCGTTTTACAGTGTCTGAAAATGATGAGAGTAAGGAAGATGAAGATTATGAAATGGCGCGTATGAAATCTATAGTTCCTTTTCAGTTGGCTTATGCGGTATCTATACACAAAGCACAAGGTTTAGAATATGAATCAATAAAAATAGTGATTCCTAATAGTAACTCAGAACGTATAACGCATGGAGTATTCTACACAGCTATTACTAGAGCTAAAAAGTATTTAAAAATTTATTGGAGTTCTGATACTATGCAAAAGGTGATAAGCGGATTAAGTACGCAACAAAATGATAACGTAAGTTTGGGTATAATAAAACAGAAACTCAGTATTTAATCTGTTATTAGTACATGAAGTTTATTTGGTTTGGACGTGTATAGAAGGAGAAGATGACTATGGAAGATCATGAGAGGTGCTGGGAAACATGGGTATAATAGAGCAGAAAAATCAGATATGTGGAGTGATGCAGATTGTATAATTGAAGAAGGGAAAAATATATTTGTATCCAAATTCCGCAACTGCATGATGCATTATAATTTGAATAGAGATAATGAATTTAGGATTTCAGAAAACAATTTTGTAAACGTTACATAGCGCGTACTTTTGAACGAATACATGCTAAAAGAATTATAGAGTAAAAGGTACTGAAAATAAAAAAGAAACGAGCACCCTTTTCCGGTCCGAAGACTTTACTCAGCACAAAACCCGTTCCATGAATTCATATTAACCATTTTTGACGGAAGAATCAAGAGGAGATTTTGATAACAACGGATATATTAGGTGTTAAGGAAAAAAGTGTTTTGTTTGATATACAGAAAAATGTCCGATATTTCTTGCGAGTGTCTAATTATATAGATTGACTTATTGTATAACATTTTATATAATTTAAGGCAGGATAAATGTTATAATCTGTTGTGAAACATGGAGATGATATTATGCAAGATTTAGTCAAGAAAATACGCTCACATATGAATATGAATCAGACGGAATTTGCAGAACTTTTGAATGTAACGTTTGCGACTGTAAACCGTTGGGAGAATGGTCGTGCGTTGCCCAATAAGCTTGCACAGGACAAAATATATGATTTATGCAAGGAATATGATGTTCCGGTATACGACATGGTTTTGGAGAAGATAGAAGCAGCTTCTGGAAGCATTGAGCTTGAAAAAGGGAGAGTGCTGCTATATCACGGTTCGAAATCAGGGATAGAGGGGGAGATTGCACCACTGAGCCGAAAACAGTGCGATTTCGGAGAAGGATTCTATATGGGAACTGAGCCGAGTCAAGCACTTACACTAATTTGTGATTATGAGAGTGCAAAATTCTATGTTGTTTCCATATCAGTGGATGACCTTGCCATATTAGATATTCCGGCTGACTTGGAATGGGCGATGATTGTTGCATATCATAGAGGACGAATGGAAAAGATAAAAGGAACGCCCTTTTATAGCAGGTATCAAGAAATGACAAAGGATAAAGATTTGGTTATTGGAAGCATTGCCAATGACAGAATGTTCTTTGTTATTGACAACTTCTTCATTGGAAACATAACGGATGCCGCATTAATAAATAGTTTGTCTGCATTGGAACTTGGAAAACAGTATGTTGCAGTTACCCAAAAGGGATGTGAAGCAGTACGGATTGAGAAAGAAATCCCTATTTCGTATTTGGAGAAATTGTTTTTGAAGGAAGTATCAGAGGCAAATCGTGTAAAAGGTTCCTCATTGGCAAATGATATCTGCAGGAACTATCGTAGAGAAGGATTGTACTTTGATGAGATTTTGGATCAGGCGACAGGGGGCAAATCATGAATGAAATACAATTAAAACTGTGTGATATTCAGGGCAGATTATTTGAACTTTCTGTAGATAGGCGGCTTGGGAGTGCCGGGTTTATAAAGACTTTCATGAATTCTGAAACGGCAAAGGCCTTGGATTCTACTTATAACCGTATGCAGTGGGCAGGTGAAGAATATCTACTGGAAGAGGTTGTTGAAGCCGCCGGCGATAAATTGAGCGAAAAGGGCGAAGTGTATTCCAAAGATGTGATTTATTGGATTGGATACATTTATAGATATTGGCACTACTATACTCAGGAATCTAGCAAAGCAATTTATAAGCAGGCGCCGGTGGAAACAATGAAAAGGAATTATTTAATGTTTCATACCATGGCTCCGGAAGTGGCGATTGAGGATTTGAAGGAGATATATAGACAAAAAAATTAGTTGATTATATAAATGGTTTTGAAAATTTTATTTGGATTAAGGCGATATTATATAATTTTTAAATTGGGTATTATATGGATTCAAAAAGATGAAGGAGTAGATATGAATACAAGAGAAGAATTTTTTTTATGTAAACAGTTTAGAGAGGATCCTTTTGCAACGACAAATGCGTTACAAGAAAAATATTTAGAAGAATGTTTTATTCAACCGTCATATTATATGTCTTTACTTGGTTCTGTCAAAAATCCAAGATCATCTTTTGTGACCGCACCGCGAGGGACAGGAAAGACTGCACAACGCGTAATGTTAGAACGATTTGCTAAAAAAGAAAATGGTACGTTGGCGGTTGTATATGATGATTTCCCAATAGAAGAGTGTTCAGATATTAGAACGCTTAAATTAGAAGAACATTTAGTTCGTATAATGAAAATATTAATAATATCATTTTTATCTGAAATTCATAGAAAGCAATATAATATAATGTTGGATAGTTATGAGAAAAAACAGTTGAAAAGTTTGATTGAAGTATATTTAAGTGGGATAAATTCTCGGGAAGTTGCTTCTTCAATTAATAAAATTAAAGGTCTAAGTGGAAGGTTGGAGGATATTTGGTGTAAAGCAGGTAAGTCTATTACCTCTGTAATTAATATGATTCTAGCTAAGAATGATATGGGAAATATTAAACTTGACAATATAAGAAAGAATAACACTTTTAACATAGAAGATATTAAAAGTCATTACGATTTTGTAGAGAAATTATACAATTCAATTGGGATTACGGCAGTATATATTCTTGTGGATAGTATAGATGAAACTGCGTTAACGGGAAATAATGCTGAAAAGTCGTACTATTTAATTAGGCCATTTGTATTAGATTTGCTTAACTGGGAAACCAATGAAGTACCGCTAAATATTGGTGGTTATAAGTATGATAAAAAGACTAAGACATTCCCTGTATTTATCAATTATGATAAGTCAGAAGATATTAGTGATACCACAAAATACGAAGACCATTTTACAAGTAGCAGTAGCTTGATTGCTATATCCAAGTCAGGAAGAAGTATTGTGTCCGAGGATGTACAGAACTTTTTACATGCTACGGAACGAGGAATCCAAGTGCATTTGTTTGTACGTAAAAACAAGGACGATAAGATATCCAAAGAGTTTTACTATTTGGGACATATGCAAGCAAGTGGTCAGGTGAGGGAATTTGTTATGCCGAACACGGACAAAACGGCTGTGGAAATTGAATGGTTGTTGGATGTGCCGGTGCGCGAAGATTTGTACGAATATATAGTGAATGGATAAGAGGTATTTATGTATACATATTCGGGGATTCGAAAGTTATCGATGGATG
>JAFXFO010000022.1 GCA_017520425.1 Lachnospiraceae bacterium
CCTCATTATAACGGAAAGGTGATTTTTTTGTATAACAAACACTGCGCACCCGCATAGCGGGTGGTTGTATGTTTCGTGCGTACGTCGTTTCTCTTTCGGAGAAACTCGTAGCTACGCACTCAACCAGGCTAAAGCCCATAAAACAAGTCGCACCGACCATTTCAGTCAATGCGACATGTATATACTCACATTATCGATTTGCCAGCTCGGTGGTGATATCCTCCCAGCTAACACCCTTCTCAGCCATCAGTACCATACAATGATACAGGAAATCGCTGATTTCATACTTGATTTCGTTAGGATTGGGGTTCTTAGCAGCAATTACGATTTCCGTCGCTTCCTCGCCCAATTTCTTTAAGATTTTGTCCACACCTTTATCAAAAAGGTAATTTGTGTATGAGCCTTCTTTCGGATTTACCTTACGGTCCTGAATCACTGCAAATACATCCTCAAATACCTTCAGAGGGTTATGACTTTCTTCATATTCCTTCTTGGCAATTTCGTTGAAGAAGCAGCTGTGTTTACCGGTATGGCATGCAGCACCCACCTGTGAAACCTTAGCTAAGATGGTATCCATATCACAATCTGCTGCCAAGCTCTTCACGTACTGGTAATGACCGCTTGTATCGCCCTTTAACCATTGCTCTTTGCGACTACGGCTGTAATAGCACATCTTGCCGGTACGAAGTGTGGTTTTATAGGCTTCCTCATTCATATAGGCCAGCATCAGCACTTCATTGGTCTTATAATCCTGTACCACTACAGGTACCAGACCATTATCATCCTTTTTAAATTCATCCCAGGTATATGCAGCCCTTAAGCTTCTTACAGGCACACCATTCTGCTCACAAACTTCCTTCAACGAAGTGATTTCCTTCACATTATCATTCATGGCATTACCGGTGATACCGCATACATTTTCATACTTAAACAAATCCATCATCTTATCCAAACCAATCTGGCTTACATGCACATAGAAGGGAAGGTCCGATGCATCCATAGTCTTGTGGATTTCATGAGGATTCATCAAAATCATGCCGGATACATATTTTTCGATAGTTTCCTTATTCACAGCGAGCACTTCCGCATCCTGGAAGGACAGTAATATCTTCTCCTTACCAAACTTTAAGGATACTTCCTCGGTAATTTCCACATTTGACTGCTTGGTGTAGTTTAATACCGCCTTTTTACAGCCGGTATAGAGTATCTTTTTGATATCCTCCATACGCTTTACGTTGCCGGCTCCAATCACATCCACCTCTACCTTGGCACAGATATCCTTCATAATATCCAAAGCCGCATCATGCTCCGCATCGGTTTCAGACATATCAAATACAATCAGTTCATCCGCACCGGCATCACAATAGCTTTGCGCCAGCTTCACAGGGTCTTCACTGATTACGGTAACATCCTGAAAGGATTTTACACAATTCTTACGATATAAATAAATACAGGGTACAAACTCTTTCGTGAACATAACAAACTTCCTTACCTTTTCTATTTAATGCTTACAGACTTCCCTTTGTACTTAAGACATCGGTCACTCGTTCGTCGTAGCTTGTAGCCATATCCAAAGCCTTTGCGAAAGCCTTAAACATAGCCTCAATCATATGATGGTTATTGCCGGGAGTAAGCATCTTAATATGTAAATTCATGCCTGCACTGTAGGACACGGCATAGAAGAATTCCTTCACCAGTTCAGTCTCCAAATCTCCTACCTTCTCAGAGGTAAACTCACAGTCAAATTGAAAGAAGGGTCTGCCGCATAAATCCACTGCACATAAAGCCAACACTTCATCCATGGGCAGTATAAAGTAACCGTATCTGCGGATTCCCTTTTTGTCACCGATAGCTTCCTTAATAGCCTGACCCAGCACAATCCCCGCATCCTCCACTGTATGGTGGCCGTCTACCTCTAAATCTCCATCGATCTCACAGCTTAAATCAAAGAAGCCATGCTTGGTAAAGCCCTCCAGCATATGATTGAAGAAGCCAATACCGGTATCCATCTGCATCTTGCCGCTACCGTCCAGATTGAACTCCATGGTAATATCTGTTTCCTTGGTTTTACGATTGATTGTAGCTATACGACTCATAAGAATCCTCCTCCTAAATTAATCCTCGAAACGTACTTTAATACTATTCGCGTGTGCTGTCAAGCCCTCGCTCTCAGCAAACAATTCAATGTCCTTATGCAACTTCTCCAAAGCTTCTCTGGAGTAAGAAATAATGCTGGATTTCTTGATGAAATCATCCACATTAACAGGTGAGAAGAACTTCGCAGTACCATTGGTAGGTAAAATATGGTTGGGACCTGCAAAATAATCTCCCAAAGGCTCAGATGAATACTCACCCAGGAAAATCGCTCCCGCATTACGAATCTTGGTCATCACATCAAAAGGATTCTTGGTAAGAATCTCTAAATGTTCCGAAGCAATCTCATTGGTGGTATCAATAGCCTGTTCCATACTTTCAGCTAATAAAATATATCCGTAATTATCCAAAGACTTCTGAATAATCTCTGTTCTGCTAAGTTCTGCAGTAAACTTATCTACTTCCGAAGAAACCTTTTCAGCAAGCTCCTTGGATGTGGTAATCAAAATTGCACTTGCCAATTCATCATGCTCTGCCTGGGAAAGCATATCAGCTGCAACATAACGTGGATTGGCAGTTTCATCAGCCAGTACCAGGATTTCACTGGGACCTGCGATGGAATCAATACTTACATAGCCATAAACAGCCTTTTTTGCCAATGCTACGAAGATATTACCGGGTCCGGTGATCTTATCAACCTTAGGAATAGACTCTGTACCGTATGCCAATGCTGCAATGGCCTGTGCACCACCCACTTTATAGATGGTATCCACACCTGCAATATCCGCAGCAACCAATGTTCCGGGATTTACCTTACCATCTGCTCCCGGAGGGGTGGTCATAATGATTTCTTTTACTCCTGCTACCTTTGCAGGGATTACGTTCATCAGTACGCTGGAAGGATATGCCGCCTTACCGCCGGGCACATATACACCGGCCTTTTCGATAGGAGTAATCTTCATACCTAAGATGGTACCGTCTTCCTTGGCATCAAACCAGCTGTTTCGAAGCTGCTTCATGTGGAATACCTTAATATTTTCAGCAGCCTTACGGATTACCTCTACCAGCTTAGCGTCCATCTTGGTATAAGCTTCATCGATTTCTTCTCTTGTCACCTTAATATTTTCAGCAGACAAATCAAACTTATCAAACTTCTTTGTATATTCGAATACCGCTTTGTCCTTATTCGCCTTCACATTCTCAATAATCTCATTTACGGTAGATTCATATTGAGAATAATTGTTGGGACTTCTTTTCAGCAGGTCGTTCATTACATTCTGCTTGGTATCTTCAGTTAATGCTACGATTCTCATAACTAGCCTCCATTATCGGATTATTTATCTGTTTCCAACTGTTCTCTCAGTTGCCAAATTAGCTTCTTTATACGCTCAGACTGCATCTGCATACTTACCGGATTCACAATCATTCTTGCGGAAAGAGGACAAATCTCCTCTAGCACCATCAGACCGTTTTCCTTCAGAGTACTTCCGGTTTCCACGATATCCACAATGACATCGGAAAGTTCTACCAAAGGTCCCAATTCCACAGAACCGTTTAATTTAATAATATCAACAGTCTGATATTTCTGATTATAGAAATATTCCTTGGCAATATTAGGATACTTACTTGCTACACGGATTCTTTCATGATGCTTTAAGAGTTCTTCGGCTTCCTTTGGGCCACAGACACACATTCTGCACTTTCCAAAGCCCAAATCCAGCACTTCGTATACATTACGGTTTTCTTCTAAGATGGTATCCTCACCAACTACACCGATATCTGCCGCACCGTATTCTACATAGGTGGGTACATCGGGACCCTTTGCTAAGAAGAAACGTACCTTCAGTTCTTCGTTTACAAATATTAGCTTACGTGAATCCTTATCCTTGATTTCTTCACAGGTAATACCGATTTTTTCTAATAATTCCAATGTTTTATTTGCAAGTCTGCCCTTACCTAAGGCAAAGGTTAAATATTTTTCGTTACTCATACTATTACCTTTCCGGAACCAGCTCCACAGCCTGACCGTTCTTACGATATTCGATAGCTGCTTTTAATTGTTCCTTGTAATTGTCTGCATTATAGGTAAGTACCATTTTATTCTCTTCGATAGGAAGCTCTACCTTCTGGCGCTTCAAAGCCTCCATCATATCATCCACTACTACCACAAAACCGATAGCTGCGGCATCCTTACCAAACTTCTGAAGCAAATGGTTATAACGTCCACCCTTAACAATCGCATCTCCGATACCATAAGTATACGCCTTAAACACAATACCAGTGTAGTAATCGTATTGGCTTAAGAGGCCTAAATCAAAAGTAACCTGTGCTTCTACACCAAAAAGCTTTAACACATCATAAATAGTCTCTAAACGCTCAATCGCACTTAATGAAACCTCATTCTTCACCCATTCCTTACAAGCCTTTAAGGATTCCAAATCACCAAATACATCGGTCATCTTTAACAGATTGGACTGATAGGGTTCTGCTACATTTTTGGTACGAAGCAGACTTTCTGCCGCAAAATAATTCTTACCACTAATATAATCACGCAACTCATCCTCTGTATCCGCATCCAAACCGGCCTCTTCACATAATCCTCTGAAGAAATCCACATGACCGATACTCAGCTGGAATTTCTCAAGACCTGTATTCTTTAAGCTTTCCACCACCATACTCAACATTTCAGCATCTGCCTGTACAGAATCATCGTTAATCAATTCTGCACCGATTTGAGTCACTTCGCTCAATTTACCCTGTAAACTGGAAGTACTGCTGAAGGTATTTCCCATATAACAGAAACGGATGGGCCCCTTTTCTTCCATAAAGTATTTTGCTGCGCATCTTGCGATAGACGGCGTAAAGTCGGAACGAAGCACGATGGTTTCACCATCTTTATCAAAGAATTTATACAAATCCTTAGACGGTGTGGTTCCGATATCCTTTGAAAATATATCGAAAAATTCAAAGCTGGGAGTCTGAATATCTTCATATCCGTACTTTTCAATCATTTCGTGAAGCTTCGTCTCCACAAATAACTTTGCAGCATATTCTTTTCCGTAAATATCTCTTACACCCTCCGGTGTATGTAATAATTTCTTGTTCATAAATAAATCCCTTTATACTTTATTGTGGTAACGTGCTAATTGATTAGCATATTGAAGAATCAATTGTTTGTAGTATATCCTTTTCGGCATGGATTGTCAAGGAAAATTAACAATTTATTCTCCTTCCTCATCACGTGTGGCCAAATCCCGATTAATCATGTCCAAATAGGGGACTAAAATACCGCTTTTATGGGGCAAAACAAAGCTTTCATCCAGTTCATCAAAGCGAAAGCTTTTTCGTCCGCCCTCCACAGAACGTTTCCAAAACTTATGCAATTTATCATATGATAAATAATACAACAGATTCTTATGGGTGTAGAAAATCAAGATAAATGCCACACCACCCTGCCTTTCAAAATCCCCCATGAACTTTACCTGATGTTCATGGATATTCTGCAGGGAAAAGGTATCCGTAGCACATTCCTTGGCATCAAAACAAACAGGAATCCCTTGTACTGCACCAATATAGTCCACCGTACTTTTTTGGTCGAAATAGGCCAGTGTAATATGCCGGTTCTCTTTATCTATTTTAATCGGTGTAATGGGTGTGGGAATCTTTTGTATCAAAGCAAGACCGCTTTCCGCATATCTGTCATTGGTTCGATTCACCATATCCTCCAGTGTGGAGCCTCTAAGGCCTCTGGAATTCCATGTTGCCATTACTTCACGTCCTCCAGTATCTTTACAAATTGCTTCGGCAGAGGTGCTGTGATGACTTTCCCGCTTAATTCTGCCAAATCTCCCTCCAACTTAGGAAATTCCATACGATAAGCATGCAATAACTGATGCTTCAATCCATATTTATGGTTCATTTCACGGTTAACTTTCTCATTGCCGTATTTGAAATCCCCGATTAATGGATGTCGGATGCTTGCCAAATGGGCACGTATCTGATGGGTTTTCCCTGTTATCAATTCTACTTCCAGATAAGTCATATTACCTTTTAGGATTTCAATAGGCGTAAAAGCAGTTTCAATCCCTGTGCTTTTTATGTCAACAGTGACTTTATTGGTCAATTCATTTTTGGTAAGTGAACCTTTTAATATTTGTGATTCTCTTATCTGCCCTACACATATAGTACGATAAAACTTGCCAATGGTTCTGTTCTTTATCAAACCGCTTAATGACTGGCTTCCTTTCAGGGAAATACCGCAAAGAACAATACCGCTGGTATTTCTGTCCAATCGGTTTACGACAGAAGGCTTAAACAGTTCCAATTCTTTCTCTGTTATCCTTCCCTTATTCAACAAATAGCCAATCATCCATTCATTCAGACTGATATCTTTATCTGTTGCTTTCTGAGTTAATATCCCTACCGGTTTATTCAGTACCAACACATTAGCATCCTCGTATAGGACCTCAATATGTTGCATATCCTTATTCTTAAAGGCAATCAAGTAATTTTCAGCCGGTGATATCTTTGGGCAAGCCAACTCTTGGTCAGCTACCTCTGAGTTTTTCCCGTTGAATTTTGCAAAGGTTTCATCTGAAAAATAGCTTTGAACTCTGTCATTCAGCGCTAATATCTCTTTTCCTTCCGCTTTTTTGCCGTTTAACGTAATATTTTTCTTACGAAGCATTTTATAAAGAAAGCTGCTTCCTGCATTGGGCAAATATTTATGTAAGAATTTATCCAGCCTTTGTCCGGCTTGATTGGCCCCTATTATAATCTCTTGCATATTCTTTTCCTATAACACAACCGAACGGAAGGTATCCATAATTCCTAAGATATTCACACCCTCGTCAATTTCCAGATATTTCAACTGTTCCAAACGTTCCGCATATTTATTAATATCCGTAAATATCTTAACAGATATGTTTTTATATCCATCTGTTTTCAGTACATTCTGGATATGAGCATTGAAATCTTTTTCGCTAAATTTTTTATCTTCAGAAAATCCGCAAACCGTATTTCCCGCTATTACCATATGATTTACAATATGGGTTTTATCATAGGTGGTAAATACCATATCAAAAAGCTCCGGTAATTCATGGTTGGCAGCGTCTATCTTTTCCGCATTCTCCTGACTCAGACTTCGATGCTTTAAGAACATGATGACACTAACCAGGCTTTTGCAGGCCGGAAGCAGGCCTACCACAGCGACTATGGTCAACAAATTCATTTTACTCTTTGTGGTAACATATCCCGCAACAAATAATGACAAGGGAATGAAGAAAAAGATCACGGTACGTATCACTTCATACTTCTTCTGCGAATTAATATAATTCCGAGTACCTTTAACATAATAACTACTAAATATACGTAATAAAATCTTTCTCAATGTTAGCTTCTCCTATTCTAAACATCCTGTTGACTTTCCTTGTAAGCTCTCATCAAAGGCATGACCAATCCGTGCGGTACAAGCTTGGTTAATACCCATACAGCTTGGATGGGAAGACTATATACGCTGGTGCTCTTCTTAGTACAGCTGTCCTTCAGTGCCTTTCTTGCCACACTGGCAGCATCAACCATGGTTGCCTTCTTAATGGCAAGAATCTTTCCTGTCTTCTCTGCAATATCAAAGAAAGGGGTATCAATAGGTCCCGGGCAAACCGTTGTAACATATATTTTCTTTCCCTTTAGTTCTTCCCTTAACGCTTTGCTAAAGCTCTCCACATAAGCTTTTGTAGCGGCATAGATGGCAAATCCGGGCTGCGGAATAAATGCTGCACAGGAAGCTATTTGAATGATTCTGGAGTTCTTAGCCATAAAAGGAACACACACATGGGTTACATGGGTTAGTGCTTCACAATTCAAGCGAATCATCCCCATCTGTTCTTCACATCCCAAATCGGCAAAATCTCCTATCACGCCGTATCCTGCACAATTAACCAGCATACGTATCTTACAATCATTATCACTCAAACTGTCACGTAGTCTTTCCAATTGTCCGGGATTCGTAATATCCATGGCCAAAATCTTTGTGTTATTACGCATTTTTTGACTTAATTCCACAAGCTTTTCTTTTCTTCTTGCGATCAACCAGATTTCGTCTGTTTTTCTTAATGAGGCATCTAACTGTAATGCAAACTGCTCTCCCAAGCCGGAAGAAGCGCCCACAACTATTACAACGCTTTTAGACATAATTATTTTCCTTTCTTTTTGTGTACATTTCGGATGGTTTTCTTTTTTATGTTTTTATTTTCACTCACTTTACTGCTTTGCTGCTTGTTATAATTTTTCTTTTGACCGCCATCAGTATAAGAACCTGATTTTTTAGGCCGAATCAGACAATGTTTGTCAAATCCGATCAAATCCTCTCTGCCTGCAGTTGTTAATGCTTCGTAAACCAAATCATAATTCTTTGGATTACGATATTGTATCAGAGCTCTCTGCATTGCCTTTTCATGAGGATTTTTGCAAACATATACCGTTTTCATATCCCTGGGATCCAGTCCGGTATAATACATCACTGTAGATATGGTAGAAGGCGTAGGATAAAAATCTTGTACCTGTTCCGGCATATAACCCAGATCACGGAGATATTCCGCAAGTTCAATGGCCTCCTTTAATGTAGAACCCGGATGTGAACTCATCAAATAAGGTACCAGGAATTGGTTCTTACCCAGCTTCTCATTAAGTCTCTTATATTTCTTTACAAATCTTTCATATACTGCATTTTCCGGTTTACCCATCTTGGAAAGTACCGTATCCGAAATATGCTCCGGTGCCACCTTCAGCTGACCGCTGATATGGTACTCTACCAGTTCTTTGAAGAACGTATCATCTTCATCTGCCATCAGATAGTCAAATCGAATTCCTGAACGGACAAAAACCTTCTTCACCTTGGGAAGTGATCGAAGCTTGCGCAAAAGTTCCAGATAATCACTATGGTCCACCTTCATATTGGCACAGGGCTTAGGGAACAAACATTGCCTGTTCTTACACACACCATGTGTCATTTGCTTCTCACAGGAAGGATGTCTGAAATTTGCGGTAGGACCGCCCACGTCATGAATATATCCTTTGAAATCCTTGTCCTCAATCAGTAGTTTCGCCTCTTCCAGAATGGATTCATGGCTTCTCACCTGAATGGTACGTCCCTGATGAAAGGTCAGTGCACAAAAGCTGCATCCTCCGAAGCATCCCCTATTACTGATCAAGGAAAACTTTATCTCAGCAATTGCCGGAACACCACCGGCCTTTTCATAAGAAGGATGATAGGTACGCATATAGGGTAAGGCATATACATCATCCATCTCCTGTGTGGTTAGAGGCGGTTGCGGAGGATTCTGTACCACATATACTTTATTGGGATACTCCTCAATCAATTTTTTTCCACTACAAAAGTCCGTATTCTGGTATTGGATACCAAAGCTTTTAGCATATTCTTTTTTATCTGCTTTCATTGCCTCATAGGAAGGCAATTCAATTGCATCATAAATACCGCTGATATCCTTTGTCTTATAAACCGTACCTGCAACAAATGTAATGTCCTTTACATCGATTCCGCTATTTAAAGCATCTGCCAGCTCTACGATGGACTTTTCACCCATACCATAGGAAATAATATCCGCCTGGCTGTCTAAAAGTATGGAACGCTTAAAATCATCTGACCAATAATCATAATGAGCCATACGTCGAAGACTGGCTTCAATACCACCGATAATAACCGGTACATCCTTATACGCCTTTCGAATCAGATTGCCATAAACAACAGTTGCCCTGTCAGGCCTTTTGCCCATAACACCACCCGGAGTATAGGCATCCGACGCTCGACGCTTCTTGGACACGGAATAATGATTTACACAGCTGTCCATATTGCCTGCCGATATCAGAAAGCCCAGTCTTGGTTTTCCAAAAATCTTAATACTGCCATCATCCTTCCAATCCGGCTGCGAAATAATGCAAACCGTATATCCGTGTGCTTCCAAAATACGGCTGATTATAGCCGGTCCAAAGGACGGATGGTCCACATAGGCGTCACCGATGACATAAACAAAATCCGGTTGTTCTATATTTCGTTCCAACATTTCCTGTCTACTGACAGGTAAAAATCCCTTGCTTAAATAAGTCATAATAATCCTCTATATAAAAGTCTGCCAATCTTTTCTTCTCTTCAATCTGGTGCATGGAATAAACATCCTCTACTGCACAAACAATCATTCCGGCACCTTTCCCGGAACGTATTCCCTTGGGTATATCTTCAAATACCAGACAATGTTCCGGCTTCACATCTAATTCCTCAGCAGCTGCCAAATACACATCCGGTGCCGGCTTTCCGGGCAATCCGTCACTTCCGGTTTTAATAATATCAAATACCCCTTCTAACTTTCTTGCAGACAATACATTCTCTATCAACTCTCTGGAATTACTGCTGGCTATACCCAGCTTAATCCCTTTATTCCTGCAATAATCCAAAAATTCTTTGGCTCCGGGCTTTAAGAATACTTCCTTTTCATACTTTTCCCAAGCCATCCGGTTCCAATCATCCATCATTTCCTGCTTGGTACGCGGTATCTCATAATGCTCACTGACCCACTCTGCCGTTTCATCAAAGCTCATTCCTTCGATTTTGGCCTGAAAGGCGGCTATGCTTTCATCTGAAACATCATATCCATAGAAGGAGAGATAATCAATATCAATTTGTTTCCAAATCCACATGGAATCAACCAGGGAACCATCCATATCAAAAATCACGGCATCAATTCTTTCTGTCATCCTATGTCCTTTCTCAACAATTCAACTTCCTCATCTGTCAATTCACGAAACTCACCCGGTCGCAAATCCTTATCTAAAACCAAACTTCCAAAAGTAATTCTCTTTAAAAATATTACATTATTATCTACTGCCTGTAGCATTCTTTTCACTTGATGAAAACGACCTTCACATATTTCCAGTTCCAATTCATTGGTACCTGTTATTACTGCTTTGGCAGGTAAGGTGTTTTTTTCATCACCAATATCCACCCCCTGTTCCAACGCAATTCTGTCAGATTCAGAAATTTCTTTTCCGCATTGCACATAATAACGCTTAAATACATGCTTCTTTGGAGATAATAAGGCATGTCCCAGCTCTCCGTCATTGGTAATCAGCAATAATCCTTCCGTATCTTTATCCAATCTGCCAACCGGAAACATATCCCTCTTTCTGTCAACATCAAGTAAATCCATTACCGTTTTATCAATATTATCTTTCGTGGCAGTAACCACCCCCTGTGGTTTATTCAGCATATAGTACAGGTATGGTTTGTACTTTACGATTTTCTCTGAATACATCACCTCATCCTTGGTTTCGTCCACCTTATAATCCGCCTGGCGGCAAATCACACCATTGACTTTCACCATTCCTTTTTTAATGCTTTCTTTTACCCGGCTTCTGCTACCTATTTCATTTTCTGTCAAAAATTTGTCCAGACGCATCATCGGCTTCTTCCTTCTATTCCTACAAATCAAACATATAATAATATGGTATTTTACATTTACGGAGACAGTATGCTTTTTATCTCATTCTTTTTGCTGTTAACTTATTTCATACTGGTTCATTCAGAGATTAGTCTGTTCTATGCATTTAACGGTTTTACTTTATGGTATGCCAAGATGGTGCCGGCACTCCTTCCGTTTATGATTATATCCGGTCTTCTTATTTATCTGGATTTAGCACATAAATTCGCCGGTATTTTCCATCCAATCTTTCATAAAATCTATGGTTGTAGTTCCCATGTTTCATACGGCATCCTTATGGGCTTCCTATGCGGCTTTCCCATGGGTGCTAAAGTTGCTGCCGATTTATATCGTGAGGGAAAAATCACCGTTACGGAATCAGAATTTCTTCTTAGCTTTACCAACAATATCGGACCGGTCTATTTTTGCAGTTTTGTAATTCCCTTGTTTCATTTAAACCAAGCCTTACCTTATCTCTTTGGCATGTATGGAATCCCCTTAATATACGGATTCCTTCTAAGGAACACTTATTATCGAGACAAACTATCTGCCAACTCATCCGACAATATACTGCAAACCAAACCCGCAAAAGATATATTTACCGCTTTGAATCACTCCATAAATGATTCTGTTCAAAAGATTCTAATGTTGTGCGGATATATGATATTTTTTAATCTTTTAAATATCCTTCCACACTTTATCATTCCATCTTTTCACAAATACATATCACCATTATTGGAAATAACAGGTGGTCTGAATCTTTTGAATGGAGATTTACCCTATCTATGCTTGTGCTATCTAATGTTTGGTGGTCTGTCCTGCATCGCTCAAACCCACAGTATGATATCCAATACAGATTTATCCATCCGTAAATATATTCTTCACAAATGCATAATTACACTATTTTCAATCCTTTATTATTTTCTGTTATTCCTATTAGACTGATTGTCATTACGATTTTTAAGCACTCTTTGTATGGAACGTAACATTAGCAGCAATATTCCCATCCATAAGGTAATAAAAATCATTAACACAATAAATCGTTTCAAGGTAAACCTTACTTCTTCAGGTTCTTTTTTTAAGATATCCGCAATCACATATATTGCTGATTCTTTCTTTTCTTCTTTTATCACCGGCTTTTCAGGAGATATAACCGCCGGTGGTGCGGTGGGGGATACAAATGCATCAAAGCCTTTCAATTTATTACTTGTACGATAAATATCAAATTTATTATAGGCTCTTACTGCAATCTCCGGCACACATCCGTCCGGTACATTAATCATCAATGAAAATTCCTGTGAATAAGTACTTGTTATCATATCAGTATCCGGCCAGGCATATAGCTTACTAAAGTTTTTACCACCATCCAAACTGTAAGTATAATACATAACCGGGGTCTGTTTATCTACGGCATTGACCTTGATAGTCAGAACACCATTTTCATAATCCACCTCTTCTGTTGAGATTATACATTGACTTGGACCCGAAAAATCCTCAAGAGTATGAGAAATCGTCTCATTTTTCTTAATCTTATAAAGGCTTTCTTCCACATCGGTCATATCTTCGTATACGCCAAAGAATTTCGCAATAGCTATGGCATCTCTACGCCCGAATTCTTCATAGTCAGATATTTCATCACAATAAGCACTATCCCTATCTTCATCCACGTGACAATGTTCAATAATCACGGCCGGAATATCTCTGGCCACACATTCACGTAAGATACCGTAGTAGTCCTTACCGGAATCATTCTTTCTGGTTTTAATACCTCTGCTGAACAGCCCCATCTCCTGCATTTCTAATTGCTGAAGATATGCGAATTTATATGCAAGGGAATGATGTGGTGCATGTAAGGGAATCCATACCTCAGTACCATACAGTGTATGATTTTCTGATGCATTATAATGTAGACTGAATACGAAATCAGCATTAACACTCTTTGCAAAAACCGCCCTGTCCCGAAGGGAAATATCTGTATCATCCGTTCTTGTCAGATGCACTTCCAACTGTTCGTACTTTTCCAATTCTTTAACCAGGGCTAACGCTGTCTGCATCAGAATATCTTTCTCTTCAAAAGCAGGATTGGCTACAGTACCTTTATTTTCTCCACCATGTCCGGGATCAATTACAATTATATATTTCTCCTTTTCACCATACAAAGATTGACCATTGACCTTCATACCTGATAAGAGAAAAAGGGAAATTATACATAAACAGAATAAAACTCTTTTCAATCTTTACACTCCAAAATATCCACACAAGAAAACCGGCTTCCTATCGAAACCGGTCCTTTATCTGTTATCTATTCTTCTTCAGTTTCAGAATTATCTAAAACCACATTAGACAACTCATCCTCTTCTACCGGATGCAGCTCTGCTCGGTTTGACTGAATAATATCTTTATATTGATTTAATCCACTCAAGAGATTTTCATAACTCGCAACAGCACTGTTTGTAGAATTTACAATCAAATTCTCCAGATAGCTTAAAATATCATCCATATACTGCATAGCAGCACTACGAACGCTGTTTGCTTCCATAGTGGCAGTATCCAATATCTGCTGTGCCTGATATGTTGCTGAAGTTACTACTTCATTAGCCTGTGCATATGCTTGCTGCATAATTTCATGTTCACTAATCAACTTATTAGTATGAACAGTCGCTTCATTGATTAATGTCTCTGCCTTCGCACGTGCATCGTTTAAGATGGCTTCTTTATTGCTGATAATCTTCTGATAACGCTTGATTTCGTCTGGAGTATTTACTCTCAGTTCACGAAGCATATCATCAATCTGTTCTCTGTTTACAACAATCTTTGTGCTTGACAAAGGATAATATTTACAATTATCAATATAAATCTCAATATCATCAATCAACTGTTCAATTTTGCTACTCATAAGATAAATACCTCTCAATTTGTTTATAAATTATACTTCTCTGCTACCAGCTTCGCCACACTTTCAGGCAAGTAAGGTGATACATCCCCATGGAATCCTGCCACCTCTTTTACACCGGAAGAACTAATGTAAGAATACTCCGGACTAGTCACCAAAAAGATTGTTTCCAGCTCACCACAGGACAATCTGTCATTGTACTGGGCGATTTGTGTTTCGTATTCAAAATCTGAAATACTGCGTAATCCTCTAATGGAAACATTTATGTTGTTTTGCTTGGCATAATCCACAAGCATACCGCTGAATGTGTCGATTTTCACATTGGGCAAATCAGCAGTTACTTCCTCTAATATCTTAACACGTTCTTGCACAGAAAACAATGGTGACTTTTGCGGATTATTCAATATTCCTACAATAACTTCATCAAAAATACGTGCGGAACGTTTTATAATATCCAAATGTCCCAATGTCACAGGATCAAAACTTCCGGGATAGATTGCACGACTCATAATTATCCTCCTGATTTATGCCCTCTTCTTGATAAAAAGGTGCTTATTTGTCTTATAATTCTTTTCACGGATTAACTCAAAACCTAAGGCTTCCAGATAATCCGTTTTCGTTTTTAATGCTGCCTCTACGATAATCAAAGTATCTTCTGTTACATATTTCATCCCCGCCAAAACATTCAATACCCTTTCTTCATATCCACTGTTATAGGGCGGATCCATAAAGATAATATCCACTTCTTTTTCATAGATGGAAGTCAATGCAAGCACAGCTTCCTGCTTTAATACAACTGCTTTGTCCGTAAACTTCGTAAAAGCCAAATTGTCCTGAATACATGCCAGCGCCTTTGGTGCATTCTCTATGAAATATGCCTTTCTGGCACCTCTGCTCAAGGCTTCGATTCCGATTCCACCGCTACCGCTGAACAAATCAACAAATACAGCCCCCGGAATATCATTTTGCAATATATTGAATAATGTTTCCTTAATACGGTCTGTAGTGGGTCTGGTATCCGGTCCCTCTGGGGTTTTTAACGGCATACTTCTCGCCACACCTGCTATTACTCGCATAAATACTCTCCTTTAACCACGTACTTTAATACCCTTTCCGTCTCTCTTTCCCAGTTTAATGGTATTCAGTACCAGTTGCTTGCTCTTATAAGGGATTTCAACCTCTACACCATTCTGTGTATAGTATACAGCTTCCAGTTCGTCTTTCTCACCCAGCTTCATACCTCTCACACCAATAGCCGCTTTTTTCTTCTCCGGTATTTCATCAATCGGGAATCTCAAGAAATAACCATCCTTAGATTGTAATACCACATTTTTCTGGTCTTGTATACATACAATACTCAAAACTCTATCATCATCCAACAGCTTAGTGGCAGCAACTGTTCGTTTACTTACATCAAACTCACCGCCATCTACCACCTTCATCATGGCGCTCTTTGTAACAAAGATTACTCTGCACAAGTTCAACTGTGTCTGATTGGTAATAAATACCATATTTTCTTTCTCAGAACTGAAATTGCTTACGTTATCGATAGGAATACCCTTATCACGGAACTTTCCAAAGGGTAAATCCAACACCTTAATCATATGCAACTGACCGGCATCCGTAAAGAGACAAATCTTACCGGTATTTTTGCATTTAAATACATATTTATTCTCGCTGTCAGCAGCTTCCTTATTTCGCTCATAAGTAGGAATATCCACTGTTTTTGCATAACCGAAGCGGTCCATAAGGAACATAACATCCATTTCTTCCAGTTCTTTTTCCTTGTAAACAGCTTCTTCAGCATTTTCAATAGCGGTTCTTCTGGCACGTTTGTATTCTTTCTTAAAGTTTTCCAATTCATTCATGATAACCTGTGCCATTGAATCCCTACGTTCCAAAATATCTTCATAACGGAAGATATTTGCCATGGTCTCTTCATGTTCATTAATCAGTGCTTCTATTTCCAAGCCGATTAATTTATACAAACGCATTTCCAATATGGCATTGGCCTGCTTCTCCGTAAACATCAACTGAGTTGCCATAATCTTTGATTCTTTGGATTTAAACTTTATTCCCTCAATCTCACCATTTACTAAACAATTCTTCGCCATATTACGGTCCTTGGAACCACGTAATATCTCAATAATTAAGTCAATTACATTACAAGCCTTTATTAGACCTTCCTGCACTTCCTTGCGGTCCAGTTCCTTTGCCAGCAGGTTAGTGTACTTTCGTGTCGCCACCTCATACTGGAAGTCCACACAAGCCTTTATGATACTTTTCAGCCCCATTACCTCAGGACGTCCACCGGCAATGGCAAGCATATTTACGCCGAAGGTATCCTCCAAACGGGTCTTCTTGTATAATAAATTCTTGAAATTCTCAACATCTGCATCCTTACGCAGCTCAATTACAATACGGATACCCTCTTTTGAGGACTGATTGGAAATATCAACAATATCCTGGGTCTTTTTGGTCTCGGAAAGTGCTGCCACATCAGACAGGAATTTCGCAATATTTGCACCAATCATAGTATAAGGAATCTCCGTAATTACCAGATTCACCTTACCACCCTTTGCCTTTTCCACTTCTACCTTACCACGGAGTTTTATCTTACCCACACCGGTTTCGTAGATTTCCAGCAAATCATCCTGATTGGTCACAATACCGCCGGTAGGGAAATCCGGTCCTTTGATATAACGCATCAATTCCCTGGTAGTGATGTTTTCATCCAGCATATATGCCTTTGTGGCATCGATTACTTCTGCCAGATTGTGTGGCGGTATGCTGGTTGTCATACCAACCGCAATACCTTCCGATCCATTTATCAGAATATTGGGGATCTTTACAGGTAATACGGTAGGTTCCTTCTCTGTTTCATCAAAGTTTGGGCCGAAATCAACCACATCCTTATCCAAGTCAGCCAGATATGCTTCCTGAGTAACCTTCGCCAGTCTTGCCTCCGTATAACGCATGGCAGCGGCTCCATCTCCTTCAATGTTGCCGAAGTTACCGTGACCATCCACCAAAGGAAGTCCCTTTTTGAAATCCTGGGTCATAACCACCAAGGCTTCATAAATAGAACTGTCTCCGTGGGGATGATATTTACCCATGGTATCACCTACAATACGGGCGCTTTTACGATAGGGCTTATCATATCGGATACCAAGCTCATGCATATCATAAAGGGTACGTCTTTGAACAGGCTTCAAACCATCCCTTACATCCGGAATGGCTCTGGCTATAATAACACTCATGGCATAATCTATAAAGGATTTCTGCATGACCTCAGAATATTCTGTTTTAATTATTCTATCATCACTCATCGTATCACCATCCATCCTTAAATATCCAGCTGCGCATCAGTAGCATGTTCATAAATAAAGGCTTTACGCGGGGCTACATCCGTACCCATCAGCATCTCAGTCACCTCGGAAGCCAATCTTGCATCTTCTATTTCCACCTGCTTTAACATACGAGTTTCAGGATCCAAGGTTGTTTCCCAAAGCTGTCCCGCATCCATTTCACCCAAACCTTTATATCTTTGCAGGGTAAATGGTCCCTTATGGCTCTTACGATACTTCTCTAAGGCCTTGTCATCATATAAATATTCTTCTTTTCCCTTTGAAGGCATGGCTTTGTACAAAGGAGGCATAGCTATATATACATGTCCTTCAAAAATCAACTCAGGCATAAAACGATAAAACAGAGTTAACAGCAATGTGGAAATATGTTCACCGTCCACATCCGCATCTGCCATAATAATAATCTTGTCATAACGCAGCTTGGTAATATCAAAATCATTACCATAGCCTTCCGAAAAACCACAGCCAAAGGCATTAATCATGGTTTTGATTTCCGCATTTGCCAATACTTTATCGATACTTGCCTTTTCAACGTTCAATATCTTACCGCGAATAGGTAAAATTGCCTGGAATTCACGATTTCTTGCTGTTTTTGCACTACCACCGGCAGAATCACCCTCTACGATAAAAATTTCGCATTTAGAGGCATCCTTAGAAATACAGTTAGCAAGCTTTCCGTTAGAATCAAAGGAAAACTTCTGCTTTGTCAGCATATTGGTACGTGCTTTCTCTTCTGTCTTACGAATCTTAGCAGCTTTTTCTGCACAGGCAATGATGCTCTTTAAAGACTCTAAATTTCGGTCAAAGAAACGGACTACTTCATCGCCCACCACCTTGGCAACAGCTTTAGAGGCATCCTGATTGTCCAGCTTGGTCTTGGTCTGACCTTCAAAACGGGGATCCGGATGTTTGATGGAAACCACAGCCGTCATACCGTTTCTTACATCCGCACCGGTGAAGTTTACATCCTTTTCCTTCAGTATATTCAGTTCACGGGCATAGGTATTGATTACATTTGTAAATACGGTCTTAAAGCCGGTCAAATGGGTGCCACCTTCAGAATTATAGATGTTATTACAGAATCCAAGCACATTTTCGTGGAACTCATTCACATATTGGAATGCCACTTCCACATAAATACCTTCGGATTCTCCCTTTATATGTACGCAATCATGAACTGCTTCGCTGCCCTTATTGATATCCTTGATAAAGCCGGTAATACCATCCGGTTCATGGAAGGTAATAATCTCCGGTTCATCCTTTCTTTTGTCCTGAAAAATAATGGTAAGCTCCGGATTCAAATATGCGGTCTCATGAAGTCTGCTTTTAATTTCGTCTTCTTTAAATCTGGTTTTATCAAATATGGTGTCATCCGGCAAAAAAGAGATGGTTGTACCGGTTTCTCTGGTTTTGCCCACAACAGGCAACAAACCGTCAATCAGGTCAATAACCGGGATACCACGTTCGTATTTATCTTCATAAATCTGCTTTCCATCCTTGACTCTTACAGTCAACCAATTAGAAAGCGCATTTACAACAGAAGAACCTACACCATGCAATCCACCGCTGGTTTTGTATGCGGAATTGTCAAATTTACCGCCCGCATGTAAAGTGGTAAATACCAATCGTTCTGCACTGATTCCTTTTTCATGCATACCCACAGGGATACCTCGACCATTATCCGAAATAGTTGCTGAGCCATCCTTTTCCAAAATTACGGTTATTTCCGAACAGAAGCCTGCCAAATGTTCGTCCACGGAATTGTCCACAATTTCATAAATCAAATGATTCAATCCCTTGGTAGTCACACTACCGATGTACATACCCGGACGTTTACGAACCGCTTCCAGTCCCTCTAATACGGTAATACTACTTGCACCATACTCACTTGCCTTAGCCATCACATAACCTCATACTTTTAGTTTTCATTGGAACATTATCAAAAGTACATAAAGCCCATATTGAGTATATTATACACCATATATTGGGGATACGTCAATCAAATACCACAAGAATCCGAACATATTTTCTTAAAACAAGAAAAGAACCCGACTCTGTTTTCAGAGTCGGGTTTCATAATTAAACATTATCATAATCCATTTTCTGACTGCAAGCCAGGGCTAGTGCTCCGGGTCCGATATGACAGGATACGCTGAGAGAAAGTTCCCCCACATAAATATCCGTATCCGGGAAGATATCCTTTAAGTCCTCCTTAAATGCCAATGCTGCTTCCTCATTATGGGAATGTGCCACACAAAGATGAATACGATTATCAAACCGATTGGTTTCATCATTCTTCATAGAATTTACCATAATGGATCGGCCCTGTGATGATGTTCTTGCTTTTGCAAAAGAATCCAGCTTTTCTCCCTGTATCTGTAAAACAGGTTTTATTTTCAGCAGTGCACCAAGTGCTGCTGCTGAGGGAGTAATACGTCCGCCTTTTTTCAGATATTTCAAAGTATCCATCATAATATAGATACTGCTGTTCATCTTATCTGCTTCCAGAATATTCTTAATTTCTTCTGCACTTTTGTCTCGCTTTGTCAGCTCAAGCGCATCTAAAACAGACTGCCTCTGTGTAACGGAAATACGCTGATTATCAACCACCTGCACCTTACCGTCATATTCCTGCGAAAGCATCCATGCGGTCTGGCACGCACCGCTTAAGCCGCTACTCATGGGGATATGAACGATTTCATCATATTCCTTCAATATATCATCCCATAATTTCGTCACAGCTTCCGGTGCAGGTTGACTTGTATATATATCAGCATCATTTTCCAACATTTCATAAAACCCATCCACTGTCAGATTAATTCCTTCAAAATACTCTTTTCCGTCAATGGTAAATGGCATAGGTAATACAAAAACACCTATTTTTTCTGCATCCATTTGTGAAATACCACTGTTACTGTCCGTAACGATCGCAATTTTTCTCATATTTCCTCCAAAAAGGTTGTATTTTGTAAACTTTATTCAGAAATATAATAGCTTTATATGGTCCTAAAGTCAACCTTATTCTCACTAGTATTTTTTAGGAAATTCTTAATCCGTTCACAATCCTTCTCAGGGAATTCCCCGTCCAGCACTCTGTTTACTGCTTCTGAGGCTAACTTCAGTATTCCGGAATCACTATAAATATCTGCCATTTTAAAAGCAAATTCACCGCTTTGCCGGATTCCGAACAAATCTCCCGGTCCTCGAAGTTTCATATCCTCGGAAGCAATATAGAACCCATCATTGGAATGATTTAGAATATTCAATCGTTCCATGGTTTCCTTATTATCCTTGGTACTTACAAAAATACAATAACTCTGATGTTCGCCACGACCCACACGTCCACGCAACTGATGCAACTGTGCCAAGCCAAAACGTTCTGCATTTTCCACCATCATAACGGTAGAATTTGGCACATTAATGCCCACTTCGATTACGGTGGTAGAAACCAACACATCAATATTATGCTTGGAGAACTCTTCCATAATACGATTTTTTTCAGTCGGTTTCATTTTTCCGTGTAGGGACGCAATCTGGATATCCTGTGGAAGTACGCTTCTTAATTTTTCCGCATAATCCACCACATTTTCCAGTTCCTCCATATCCCCTTCTTCTACCATGGGGCAAATTACATAAGCTTGTCTGCCTTTGCGTACTTCTGCTTCAATAAATTCATAAGCTTTTTTTCTGAAATTAGTATTTACCACACAGTTTTTAATGGGCAGACGTTCTGCCGGAAGCTCATCAATTACGGATATTTGTAAATCACCGTAAAGAATAATTGCCAAGGTTCGGGGAATCGGCGTCGCACTCATAACCAAAACGTGCGGATTCTTACCCTTATTTGCCAGGATTTCTCTCTGGCGCACCCCAAAACGGTGCTGTTCATCCGTAACTACCAATGCCAGGTTCTTAAATACCACCTTGTCCTGAATTACCGCATGGGTTCCAATCACCAGATTTACCTCACCTGTGGCGATTTTCTCATAGGTTTCCCGCTTTTCCTTTGCCGTCATGCTTCCCACCAGCAAAGCCGGCCTCAATTGTAAATGGTAACGCTTTACATATTCACAAATATCTTCATAATGCTGTGTGGCTAATACTTCCGTAGGGGCCATCATGGCTCCCTGATAACCGTTTGCCACACACATTAACAATGCCAAAATGGCTATTATGGTTTTGCCAGAACCCACATCACCCTGTACCAGTCTGTTCATACAATACGCACTGTTAAGGTCACTTCTAATTTCTGCCCACACTTTCTTCTGCGCTTTCGTAAGCTCATAAGGCAATTGCTCCAAAAATCGAACCGTATCCGCAGTCTCTATCATTTGATATTCGTTAGACAACTGTTCAGATTGTTCCTTGTTTTCCCTCATATAATACAGAAAATCAAAAAACTCATCAAACACAATTCGTCTTCTGGCCTGAATCAGAGATTCCATATCCTTGGGAAAATGCATTCCCTTTAATGCTTCCTTGTATTTCATCAAATCATACTCTTTGCGAAATTCATCGGAATATTTTTCGGTATTCTCCACATAATCCACCAAGGCTTGCTTCATGGATTTCAATATAGTTTGATTGCTTAATCCCTTCGTCAGTCCGTATCTTGGTTGAATATTCTTAAGTAGTCCGTTATATTCCTGAATCTTATAAATACGAGGCTGCTCCATCACTTTAGCAGTGCCTTTTGCCTGCACAATCCCCCGAAAAACAAAAGTTTCATTATTTCGTAATACATTTTTCAGATAGGGCATATTGAAAAAGGTTAATTGCATACCTCCGGTATTATCTTTTATGAGTACATTGATAATGGTCAGATTTCGCACCTTTTTCACATTGGGCATTCCAACCACAGTACCCAGGACAGCCTGGGTCCGGCCGGTTATAGTTTCACTAATCTTCACACTCTCATGAAAGGTCTCATAATCTCTGGGAAAATAGCACAACAACTGCTCCACTGTATCAATATGAAGTTTTTGAAATAGCCTGGCTGTTTTGTCACCAATACCTTTTAGCTGCTGTAAAGGGGTTGTATCACTCATTTTCCCTCTCCTTCCATTTAGAAAAAGGGGCACAAGAAGTGCCCCTTTCAACGTCTTATTCTACTGAAATCACATAATAGTAAATGGGCTGACCGCCAAACTGCAGTTCCACATCACAATCCGGATATTTTGCTGACAGTTCATCACAAATCACCTGTGCATCTTCTTCGGTCACATCACTACCATAGTATATACTAATCAGTTCAGAATCATCATCCACCATGGCATCTACCATTTCCATGGTAACCTGCTTCATATCCCTGCCAACAGAATGAAGACCCGCATCTCCAAGTCCCATAAAATCATCCTGATGAATCTCTTTGTCATCAATCATGGTATCTCTGACTGCATATGTCACCTGGCCGGTTTTTACCTTGCGGATTTCTTCCAGCATGGTAGCTTCATTATCCTCTACGGACAATTCCTCCACATAGTTAATCACCGCGGTAATACCCTGAGGTATGGTCTTGGTCGGAATCACTAATAAATGCTTATCCGTAGTCAATTCAGCCGCCTGATTTGCTGCCAGAATGATATTCTTGTTGTTCGGCAAAATGAAGATATTCTCAGCATTTACCTTATCTACTGCATCTAAGATATCCGCAGTACTTGGGTTCATAGTCTGACCGCCTTCAATGATATAGTCCACACCCAGACTTTTGAAGATTTCATTTACACCTTCTCCTACGGAAACAGCCAAAAATCCTACGGGCTTAGCGGGTTCCTTGGGTGCAGCAGTCGCTGTCTGAAGTTCCTCTTCCTTCTCAGACATCTTAAACAGCTTTTCCTGATGCTCCAGGCGCATATTATCAATCTTAAGATTGGATAACTGACCAAACTGTAATGCCTTCTGTATCGCTAAACCGGGGTCATTGGTATGAACGTGTACCTTCACCACATCATCATCCGCAACACATACAATAGAATCACCAATTGATTCCAAGTAAGCTTTAAAATCCAGTTCATGCTTTATATTGAAGGTCTTGCTTAACAATATTATAAACTCTGTACAATATCCAAATTTAATTTCCATCTCTGCCTGTGCTGTATAGCTGGAAGAAACCATATTGGTTGCTGCCCCTTTGGATTCAGCAGGCTTAATTGCAGAATAATCTATCTCTTTTCCTAGGAACGCATCAAACGCTCCCTTTACCACCTGAATCAGTCCCTGTCCGCCGGAATCCACCACGCCAGCTTGCTTCAGAACAGGCAACATCTCCGGTGTCTGACTCAAAACATATTCCGCATGCTCAATGGTCTGCTTCAGGAACTTTTCCATATCTGTGATGCCTTCGTCACATAATTCACGTGCCTTTTCAGCACCGCCACGGGCTACTGTTAAAATAGTACCTTCCTTAGGCTTCATAACTGCTTTATAGGCGGTTTCAACTCCCTTTTCAAAAGCATCAGCTAATATTTCAATGGTTAATTCCTGCTTATCGGAAACACACTTTGTAAAACCTCTTAATAACTGGGATAAGATAACACCCGAATTACCTCTTGCACCTCGTAAGGAACCACTTGAAATAGCTTTACACAAGGTAAGCATATCCGGCTCTTCCCCTAATGCAGCCACTTCTCTGGCAGCCGACATTATGGTCATAGTCATATTGGTTCCGGTATCACCATCAGGAACAGGGAATACATTTAACTCATTAATCCATTCCTTATGGGATTCCAAATTATTTGCACCGGCCAAGAACATTTTAGAAAGCATCTTGGCATCGATTTTATTTGAAGTCACGATTCTTTCCTCCTAATCAATTACTCTAACACCTTCAACAAAGATGTTTATTTTTTCAATCTGAATACCGGTCGCATCCGCAACCTTATATTTTACACTATTTATCAGATTATCGGACACAGCTATAATACTAACACCATAAGCTACGATTACATGAAAATCTAAGGTCAGCTTGTTGTTATTAATTGTCACATTAATTCCACGTGTAAGATTATCCTTTTTAAGAAGGCGTACCAAACCATCCTTCATACTGACGCCGGCCATACCTACAATACCGAAACATTCCACTGCAACACTTCCTGCATACTGTGCAATCACTTCGTTATCAATCTTGATACTTCCCAAATGTGTATTCAAAGTCGAACCCTTCATATCAGTACCTCCTATATCATAATGAATCAATTATACAATCTTTTCCTAAAAAAGGGAAGAAAAAAACAAATATTTTTAAAAAATCATTTTTAGTGCTTGATTTTATCAAGTTTTTCTGTTAATATATCAATGTTGTTTTAATATGACCGTAATCGAGGAGGTGTCAAGAGATGGCAAAGTGTGATGTATGTGGCAAAGGCGTTCATTTTGGTAACAACGTAAGCCATTCCCATAGAAGAAGTAACGCTATTTGGAAATCTAACGTAAAGAGTGTTAAGTGTATGGTAAACGGTGCGGCTAAGAAGATGCATGTTTGTACTGCTTGCTTAAAGTCTAACGCTGTTGAAAGAGCATAATAAGTTTATGAGAAAAGAGCCTGTTCATTGAACAGGCTTTTCTTTTTTCATTCCTTTTATAAATACTCTTCTTTTCTTCTGGCAAACTCTTTATTAATCAATTGTACCAGCTCTGCATCCCCCGAATTATTATCGGGATGAAAAATCTTCATCAAATCTTTGTAGCGTTTTCTCAGACTCATTAAGCTATTGGTACCTCGAAATAATACTCCCACAAACTCGTCCATATTGATATAACGCTTGGAATTGGCAAAACCCGCATCATATCTTCGATTGGTTTCGTAAAGCTTCTTATCTCTTTCAAATTTCTTTCTGTCTTCTTCCAACTTACGAAAACCTTCTCGCAGGATGTCCATCTTCTTTTCAACAATCAGGTTTTCATCCTTCAAACGCTTTTGCTCTATCGTCATACGATGATTGAGAGCGTCCACATCCTTTCGATGTCTTGCTTTCTCCTGAATAAACTTGTCCTGCATTTCATCAATAGCATTCTTTTCATTTTGAATTCGTATATTTTCCTGAAATAACCAAAGCTTAGCCTGTTTCAGCTCTTCTACGCTTTTGGCATTCATTACCTCATTCCAGTCCATATCAAACTCCACATCCTATATGCCTTAATCACAAATCAGACACCAATATCCTAATATCAGCAAAAGGGCAATCAAAATAACCGCACCAATTTTACTGGAAATAAACAACATCAAAAGCATTCCTATTGCAACAAAGAACGCAATCATGCCGATTAATTGTTTTATAGAATTTCTCACAAATATACCAGCCCTGTCTTCCTTGTTACAATATATGCAGTCTTTGCTTTTTTATGATGAATTATGCGTTTTCCTCTGGAAATGCAATATCCATAGCCTCTTCATTGCTCATAGGCTCTTTCTTGGTAAACTTGTCAACCAATTCCGGAAGCATATCCAATACCTTAGTTACAGTATCCTGATTCTTCACATTCACCATCTTAGTTGTACCGTCTTTGATTACCAATACTGCGCTGGGAGACATTTTACCGCCCAAACCGCCGGCCGCCTTGGTACTCTTCTTTTCCTCATTGGCACCGGTACCAACTCCGAATCCAAAACTCACATCCACAAGGGGTACAATAATGGTATCACCGATTTCTGTTGGAGCACCAACCACTGTCTTTGTTGACAAAGCGGTATCCATCTTATTCAATAATGATTCTACTACACCTTCAACACTCTTATCCATTTTTATTACCTCCGTTTTTAAATTTATGAATCAGTCTCTTTAATCTCTTATCCAAAACAATCTTCAACCCATTTATGACTATTGTTATTAATTGAATACGGCCCTTCAAAAACAGGCTGACATCCATATATTTTTCGTCAAATACAGGTTCCAATGTAATATCCTCTCCAAGCCAGGGCATTGCCATACAATAGTAACCATACACCTTACCTGTAGTGTCCGGAGAATCAAATCCAAGCACTGCCTGTAATTGAAACACTTTTGGTCGAATACTCTTTAATATCTTACAAACAGACTTCCATGAGTCCTTAATCAATCCTTGGGTTTCTTCTTCCTCATAAATCCCAATATAGTATTCTGCCTTATCCATAACATTTGTTATTTTATCATATAATGTTGTGATTTTAAATAATATCTTTTCGATTTTCTCTTCAAAGGTCAGCTTTTTATCCGAACCTTCCTCATCTGTAATCTTTTCTGGAACGCTTGCGTCAGATTTAGGCGCTTCTCCGTTTTTAAGTGCTTCAGCTCTGGCCGCTTCCGCATCAGCCGCTTCCAGCAGTGCAATATTCACGGCAGGATGATATTTTTCTTTTTTTACTTTTTCCTTCTTACCCTTTTCTTTCACGGGTTTTTGCTTTTTAATCTCTTTCAGTTCTTTCGGAACTTTTACTTTTTTGGGTTTTCCTGATTCTTTCTTCTTGTTCAGCATCTTCATAACATCAATCCAAAAAACCTTAAGTTCCAATATGGGTTTTGCAGGATGATTATAATCAAGCTTAACACGGATTATTTTACATAACCATGTAACCTTAGCTGTCACCGCCTTTTCCTCATCACATAAATGTCCCTTTGCAGAGTATCTGATTGGGACTAATAATACTATGGAAACCAGAAGAATCAAGGTTATCAGCAAAACCAAAAGAATGATTCCGATTACTTTTAATAACCCCAATATAATCCCTAACATCTTATTCTCCAATTAAATAAGCTTTTAAATCAGCATGGTTGTATTTTTCCACACATTCTTTCATCAGTTCTTCCACAATGGCAAATGCATGTCCCTTTTCCTTCGCAATACCGATTACATAAGGCGGATTCTTCTGAAAATACTTTTGTACCAGAAATTTCGCATCATATATATCCAGTTGCTCATCACTATTTGCCGAAATAGTGATTAGGAATAAATTAGCTTCTATAGGATTTTCACTTAAGTCTTTTTTAATCTTATCAATATCCTTTTCGAAAAGTCCCTCTCCAAGCCTTAAATTATGATGGTAAATAATATTATACATAAATCCACCCAACTAAATCAGTTTATAATTATTCTACTATAGTATATCATATAAATCCCAAAAAGAAAATGATAATTCTATAAAAAGAACTCCTCTTTTATACGGAACCGTCAAAGATTTCGAACACTAAAAAAGTTTGGCCTAAGCCAAACTTTAGTAGTACTTACGATTTCCCCATAAATTATTACGTTTCAGTTCCAAATATTCATTATATGCCTTTTCCAGAATCTGCTTTTCATTAGAAAAACGTAACAAATGGTATGCTTCGTGATATTTGTAATAACCTGAATCCACGAAATATTCTTCCTTTTGTGGTTTACTGTAATAACTGTCCGCCATCATCAGATACCAATGAACATCCTTTTCCACCACATCTTCAGGTACGGAAAAGGTATATTCACTCTTACCGATATATTTGATAATTGACGCTTTCGCACCGGATTCTTCCAGAACTTCGCGAAGTGCAGTATCCTTGTACTCTTCACCTTCTTCTACTGTTCCTTTGGGAAGAACCCAACCTTCGTACTTATTCTTGTAATTCTTATACAAGAGTAGTATTTTCCCACGAAAAATTACCACACCACCACAGCTTGTTGCTTCAATCATTGCAATTCCTCCTGATTTGGTGTGCCAATACTTGACCTAAATAGTAGTATATTCCAAAACAGAAAGAATAGCAATAAAAATTTACTTAAAATATGCGTCCAAAACTCTTCTTGCAATGGGTACGGCATAATCACCGCCCGCACCGGCACTTTCAATAATCACGGTTATCGCTATTTCCGGTTCTTCCGCAGGTGCAAAACCCGTAAACCAGGCATGTGAATCACCTAAACTATTATATTCCGCAGATCCGGTTTTACCTGCCACTGTATATCCATAACCCTTCATACGATTAGCAGTACCGTTTTCAACCACTTCCTTCATCAGTACCTGCAGTGCAGCACTTTCCTCTTCGGACATTAATCGTCCGTATTCCTTCGCCTTATAAGCATGAACCAAGTCACCGTCTGCCGATTCTATACGATCCACTAGATAAGGCTTCATCAACAAACCGTCATTTGCAATAGCGGATGTAATCATATTCAAATGAATGGGCGTAATCTGTACCGTCCCCTGTCCGATAGATGCCTGTAACATCTCTTCATCTGACATTTGTGCATTTATGGGTGTTTTACTTACTGCTGTCGAAAAATCAAGACTTAGATTTTTGCCAAACAATAGCTTGTCCAGTGTATCAGAAAACGAATCTCTGTCAAGCCCCATAGCCAAATTCACAAATGATGTGTTGCAGGATTTGGCAAAAGATTTGGTAAGGTTTACACGGTTGTGGACACTGTTATGATAACAATGAATCGTCATATCACCCTTTTTGTAGGAACCGCGACAGGTATAAGTATAATTCTGATATTCATTCTTATGCTCTTTTATATATTCCAGAGTACTCATAATCTTAAACGTGGAACCGGGAGGATACAATCCGGTGGTTACACGATTTAATAATATAGAGCTTTCATCATTTTCAACCCATTTATCCCACATTTCCACTACAGTATTCGGATCAAAATCAGGCTTGGAAACCATGGCCAATATTTTTCCGGTAGATACTTCTGTCACAATCACCGCACCTTCGTAGATACCCATAGCCTGATAGGCTGCCTGTTGAATATCATAATTCAATGTGGTATAGGCATTATTGCCGGGATTTTTTCTTCCGGCTGTGGTATTTTCGACTTTATTTATTAAAGATATATCCGAATTAATCAGATAGTAATTTGCAAAATCTTCTATGCCTGTTCTTCCATGAGTGGAAAATCCAACCACATGGGAAAACATATTTTCGTAGGGGTAATAACGTACCTCTTCTCCCTTGGAATTCAGAGCAGTCTGAGCCAGTATCTGTCCGTCTGATGAGTAAATGCTTCCCCTGTAATTTTTGGCAAGTATAAGCTCTTGGCGATGATTATAACTGTTATTAATCATATCTTGCTCATTAGTTGCCACAAAATATCCCAGATACACCATCATTGACGCAAAGATACCTACTACAAAAAGCATGACCCCTATTATTTTGCCATTATTCGCTGATGAATTCATCCTGCTTTTCATCGAAATCTTCCCGTTCTTCGAGACTTTCATTCGTTTTTTCTGTTCTGTTTTTTCTATGCTTGAAGTTTTCCTTTCCTGCATGGAACTTATCTCCTTCTTTCACAGCAACCATATATATACCCTGTAACACAAAAAACATAATCATGGTTGTCACCATGGAACTTCCGCCATAACTGACCAAAGGAAGGGTCACACCGGTTATGGGAATAAACCGGATACCGCCACCCACTGTCAGGAATATTTGGAAAATATAAACAATACCAAAGCCGAAAGCCGCATAACGATAAAAAGGCGTTTTACATTTTAATGCAATCTTTATCATCATTAAGAAGCAACTTAATATAACCAACAAAAGACACATTCCGAATAATGTACCAAATTCCTCACATATGGACGAAAAGATAAAGTCCTCTTCTACATAAGGGATATCATCCGGTACGCCCTGATACAGGCCCATTCCAAACCAACTGCCGCTACCAATGGCAAAAAGGGATTGGGTAATCTGATAGCCCTGATTATCGATATAAGTCCATGGATTGGTCCATGCCAAAATACGGATTTTCACATGAGTAAACATGTGATATGCAAACACGGAGGCACCGGATGCAGCAACCAAACCGATTATCAGATACAAATAGCTACCTGATGCCACAAAAAGTACCAGTAAAAATGCCACAAAGAATATAAGTGCGCTGCCCAAATCTCTGGACAGAACCAAAACACCTACATGGGCAGCCGCGACCGCTCCGGTCAATAACACACGACCTATGGTTGTTCCTTTCGACAGGGATGCAGCCAGGAACAAAACAAACATCACTTTGACCATTTCAGAAGGTTGGAAAGTAATCCCCTGAATGGTAAATGACAGCTTTGAACCCAGCGTGGTTTCTCCTAATACCAAAACCATGGATAAAGGAATCAATCCAATCAGGGCATAGCCCCAGGTAAGCTTTGATATAAACTTGCACTTTGTTATGATAATCGGTACTAACATACAGATTACATAAGATATGGCTATGATTTTGAACTGTTTCACCGCCTTATCCATATTTAGTCTGGCAATCATAATCATTCCGATTCCCAACAGCATACACATATTGTTTAAAAGCAGACGGTTTATCTTTTGATAAACAATGGATGTCACACAAAGAATCAATACCAGCAACACCTGCATGGCAAGATACATATACACATACATCCAATCCCTGCTGAGCACCGCCAGATTATAAAAACTTCCTAACTGTATTACAAAAATCCAAAAGGCCTGACGAACATACAGGAATCCGCCTTCCTGCTCATTGCGATTTGCAAACACAAGCAGGGAGTCCAGCGTATAAAATGCCATACACAAAGCCAATATGTATTTAGACACTTCCACCAAAAATTGCTGCATATTCCTCTCCTTTCTCTTCTATTCAACACCACGTTTTTCATGACCTGTAGTATAATCCTGATATGGTATCTGCGGTTCATTTCCTTTATGCAAGGAATCATAAAACTTTAACACTTCTATGGTTTGTTTTTTATCCTCCACAGTAAATACCAATCGGCAAATAAAATTCTCTTCATATCGTGCCATATCCTTATGCAAGGAAAGAGGCACAGAATTATATATAATATTATGACAAAATGTGCAATTGGTATATACCGGAAATACTTTTTGATAACGATCCTGTAATGGCAATATTCTCTTCTTTGCAGGATTGCATCCGTTGATGGATTTTTGGATACAATTGGCAGTTATCATCATGGGAAGTCTTCCGTATAGTACCTTTTCACAATTACGATTTTTTAATAATTCAAAACCTTCTCTTAAATTTAATTCATAAGGATAAGTGATTCCATTCATTCTCCGCGACCAGAACGATAAAGAACCGGAGTTCCATACATATACAGAGGCATCCGCAATCACTTCACCATCGTAGCCTATTTTATTTAAGAAAGCAATTGTTTCAATATTTCGTACCAAAAAACCATTATAATCTTGATTCTTCGCATATGCAACTATTTTTATGAATTCTTCATAGTCTTTCTGTCTAAAACAATAAGGTAATGCTATATACATTTTGCCGTAATATGCCTTACCGGAAATGCCTTCCTCTTTCACCAATTCACTTTCCAAATAAATCCTTCGTATATTTAATGAGGCAGTATCATAATATTCTCTAAAAGCATTCCATTGTTCTTTTGTTGAAATATTGATACTCCATCCCTTTTCATTTGATTGTACAACTGATGACTTATTTTCTAATCCTTCCGAATAGATTTTTACATCATCTTTATTTGGAGCAGTACGTTTTACAACAAATCCATTCTTTTCAATCCATTGATTCTCTAATTGTAAAACCGCTTCTCTTCGTAACTCATTTAAGGATTTCAAGGAATAAAATGCCTGGCCGTCAGTATATATCTCCAAGTCCTTTCGCTCAAAACAGGTATCTCCTAATTTGCCAAGCTGCTTCTTTATGTTCTCTTCACTCAAAGGTTGTTGATTGGCCTTTTCTACCTCATCTCCATATACTGTCACACTTACATCCTCACAGCATATGGTAAGGGAAGCTTTTTCTCCACAAGTTAATACAGCATACATTGTAATAGGAATCCGTGGCTTGTTTTCAATATACTGTTCTCTGATTTGTGCAATATAAGCCTCATCACTTCCGCTGTAAGCCGGATTGTCAAGTGTCACCATATCTTTACCGTTTTGACGAAAATAATAACCATCCTGACGTTCACTACGAATATAAAGACCTGCCAGCTTATCTAAATCAGACTTTTCTATTTTCAGTTTCTGATGAGGGTTTTTCAGCTTTCGATCCATATATTTCCGATAAATAGCTGTTACACCGGCTGCATATTCAGCCTTTTTCATTCTTCCTTCAATTTTGAAAGAATCAATCCCTGCCTCCATCAATGTATCCAAATGCTCTATGGTACACATATCTTTCAAGCTTAAAGGATAACATTCCAATTGCCTGCCATCTGCACCTTTTACCTTATACGGCAAACGACAAGGCTGTGCACACCTTCCCCGATTGCCGCTTCTGCCGCCCAAAATACTGCTGAATAAACATTGGCCGGAATAAGAATAACACATGGCGCCGTGTATGAAAGTTTCCACTTCCACACCGGTTTCTTTAATCTTTTGAATCTCTTCCAGGCTCATCTCTCTGGCCGGTACGATTCGTGAAGCACCAAGGTCTTTCAAATATTCTGCTCCATATGCACCGGTTATGGTCATCTGTGTGCTTACATGCAACTCCATATCCGGAAAGTTTTCCTTCAACATCTGAAATACGCCTAAATCCTGAACAATACAAGCGTCTAATCCATTTTCATAAAAAGGAAGTATATATTCACAGAGCTCAGAAAGTTCATCCTCTTTAAATAAGGTATTCACTGTTAAATAGACTTTTCTTCCAAACAAATGGGCATAACGAATACAATACAGCAAATCCTCATTCGCAAAATTGTCTGCATATGCCCTTGCACCATATTTACTTCCTGCCAGATAGACTGCATCTGCACCGGCGTGTATTGCTCCTAAAAATGCTTCTTTATTACCTGCAGGTGCTAACAACTCATACTTTTTCTTAACCATAATTAATCCTTCTCAAAAAATAATGGCTGCCTTACGGCAGCCACTCTCATAAACTATCTTCTTTCACGATTATTTCTGCTGGCATTTTCGAGCTTCATCTGTGCAGACACCAACTCGTGCTTCAAATCATACAGCTCCTTCTCTTTTCTCTGCAATTCATCTTCAATCAAAGAAATCTGCTTCTTCGCTTTAAAATAATCATCTGCAATATTTAACTGCATCAAAATATTCTGGGTGTCAATAGACTGACGCTTAAAATTCGGCAGTTTATTATATTCATTGTATTTATTATTCAGATAAGTAGCCACCTTCTGTAAATACTCCTCACTTTCATAGCCACTTAATGTAAATACTTTGCCTGCAATAATTACTTCAATATCCGTTTTTGAAGACATACGCACACCCCTTATCCTTTATAGCATACTAAATATGCTAAACATTCGTAATAATTATACAAGATATATTATATATCATATATGGATAAGTGGCAAGTACTTTTTATTCGGCAGATTTTATCCCCAGATGCTTATAGGCATACTCGGTTACCACTCTGCCTCGCGGTGTACGATTGATAAAGCCATTTTTAATCAAATAGGGTTCATATACATCTTCAATGGTGCCGGTATCTTCACCGATAGCAGCTGCTAAGGTATCCAATCCTACAGGACCTCCGCTGAATTTCTGTATCATGGTCATCAGGATATTACGATCAATATGGTCCAGACCCATCTTATCTACATCCATCAAATCCAAGGCTTCCTTTGCCACTGCTTCC
Organism: Lachnospiraceae bacterium; assembly: GCA_017520425.1. Classification (GTDB taxonomy): domain Bacteria; phylum Bacillota; class Clostridia; order Lachnospirales; family Lachnospiraceae; genus Acetatifactor. The sequence goes on from JAFXFO010000022.1 coordinate 34,365, forward strand.
GTAATCACTCCGTCAAAACGAACCTGCGCAAAATCACGAACTCTCTTTAAGATACGATTGGCCAGTCTGGGAGTTCCACGGCTTCTTCTGGCCATCTCCAATGCCCCCTTCTTCTCTATCTCCACATTCAAAATACGGGCAGAATGCTCAATAATTTGACGCAGTTCATCTAATTCATAAAATTCAAGGTGATGAATCATGCCAAAACGGTCCCTTAGAGGTGCCGTCAGCATACCGGCTCTGGTAGTGGCACCCACCAATGTGAATTTGGGCAAATCCAAACGTACACTTCTGGCAGAAGCACCCTTGCCAATCATAATATCTATGGCATAATCCTCCATGGCAGGATATAAAACCTCTTCCACCTGGCGATTTAAGCGATGTATTTCATCCACAAAGAGCAAATCGCCTTCTTCCAAATTATTTAATATGGCAGCCATTTCACCAGGTTTCTCAATAGCCGGTCCTGATGTAACCTTAAGATTGACCCCCATCTCATTGGCAATAATTCCGGCCAATGTGGTCTTACCAAGACCCGGAGGGCCGTAAAATAACACGTGATCCAATGCATCCCCACGTTGCTTTGCGGCTTCTATATAAATCTTTAATGTTTCCTTAATCTTTGATTGACCAATATAGTCATCCAGTTTCTGAGGACGCAAGGAGCCTTCAATCTTTACATCCTCCTGCGTTAAGTTGGTTTCAATGATTCTCTTCGCCATAATTGACTTCCTTTATGTAGTCTTATTTCAATTAAAACAACTTCTTTAATGCTGCTTTCAATAATGCGCCCGCATCCATATCTTCCCCGCCGGGTACTGCATTCACTGCTTTCAAACTTTCCGTCTGTCCGTATCCCAATGCAACCAAAGCTTCTACCGCTTCTTTCTTCTGTGCATCGTCAATAGCAAGTCCACCAGGCTGATATGATGCAATCTCTTTATCAATCATTGCATCATCTATCGTCAGCTTATCTTTAAGTTCCAGAATCAAACGTTCCGCCGTACGTTTCCCGATACCGGGTGCTTTTGATATGGCCTTCACATCTTGAGAAATAATGGCAAATCGCAAGTCATCCGCATCCATGGCAGACAGAAGTCCTAACGCACCTTTGGGTCCAATACCACTTACCGTAATGCACTTTTTAAACATCTCTAAATCAGCCTTCGACAAGAAGCCATACAATTGCAAGGCATCTTCCTTCACATTGGTATAGGTAAATAGCTTCACCCGTTCCCCAATGCCCGGTAGTCTGGTCATGGTTTGTCCGGAAATCTGCACATTATAACCGATGTCGTTTACATCTATGATACAATTATCCTCTTCAATATCTGCTATAATACCATTTAAATATGCGTACATTTTTGTTCCTCTTCGTCTCCATTATGTTTATTAGCGCTCATCTAACAGATCATCACTTCTTTTCTGCAATTACCTTCTCCAAAACAGCCAAAATCTTATTGTAGGCCTCTGCGCTTTCTTTATCCCCTCTCTTTTCAGACTCAGGTATAATACGATTCTTTATCTCTTTTCTGATGAATTGATCTGCCTCCAGAGAAAATTCCCGAAATCTCTTTTCGCAAACATTAAGTGGTGTATTATAACTTAATACCATATGCATCCACGCATCAGCTCTTATTAAATCGCTCATTTCTTTCCTCTATCTATTAATCATTTCTTTACACTTTTCCCAATCACCCTGCGTAAAACAATCTTTATAAAGACGAACTACTGTCTTATTATTCATATGCAACCAGATTTTGTTTCCCTTTTCTTTTATTTTCTCAATATCAGAAAACAAGTAGTCTACAGTTACTATGCCATCTTCAACCTTAATCTTTTTTCTGCAAAACTGATTGTTCTTTTCCAATCTGCGCCTTTAAACGCATTTTCAAGTCCCCATTCTCTAAATCTTTTCCCTGTTACCTTATATGTATTTTGTATCATTTTACTCCTTTCGGCAGCCCACGTTAGATACTATATAATATTCTATCACATCTTGTTTTAATTTGCAAGAACATTTGTTCGCTGCCTAATTTTCATCCATATTCATAATATGTCCCAGTTTCCGATAAATCACCAGGAACATAATCAACTGTACTACAAAGGTTACTGTCCAGGTCACCGGATAAGATATATATAATACTTCTAAGGTTCTAAATTTAGCAAAAATCGTATAAATCCAAACCACACGAAATGCACAAACACCGGTTAATGAAACAATCATCGGTGCAATGGCATATCCCATTCCTCGCAGAATTCCTACCATAACATCCATCATGCCACAAAGAAAATAGGTCGTACAAATAATTCTTAATCGGTTAACACCATACTGTATTACTTCCGGATCTGTAGAGTATAGTCCCAATAATGGTTTACTGAATATCAGTATCACACCACTTAAAATTACACCAACCACGATTACCAGCAATTCACAAATCAACGCAATTTTGGCAATACGCTTGAATTTTCTTGCACCATAATTTTGTCCGGAAAAGCTGACCGCTCCCTGATGAAGGGCATTCATGGCCGTAAAAACAAAGCCTTCAATGTTCTGACCTGCGGTATTCCCGGCCATGGCAATATCTCCAAAGGAATTTACGGAAGACTGAATCAGCACATTAGAAACAGAGAACATAGCACCTTGTAATCCTGCCGGTACACCGATTCGTATCATTTTGACAAGCTTATCCGGAACGATCCGAAGCTTCCTTAAATCCAGCTTTATACTACCGTCATTCAGCACGAGACAACGGATAACCAAACCCGCTGAAACCACCTGTGACAACACAGTCGCCAAAGCCACACCGGCTACGCCCATGTGAAATACAATTACAAACAGTAGGTTGAGTATTACATTTAATACACCTGCCACCGTCAAATAGTATAAAGGTCTCTTTGTATCACCGACTGCACGTAAAATGGCACTACCGAAGTTAAACAGCATCATCACAGGCATACCGGCAAAATAAATTTTCATGTATATTACAGACTGATTAATAACATTGGACGGAGTATCCATAAGTGCCAATGCCGGACTCGCCAGACCAACACCTAAGACCACCAAAATCAGGCCGGACACCAAAGCGGTTGTTATGGCTGTATGGACCATATCATCCAGTTCTTTCTTTTGACCGGCACCGTAAAAGCGAGCCACCAACACATTGGCACCCACAGACAGTCCCATGAATACATTTACAAATAGATTAGTCAGGGAACTGGTCGGTCCCAGTGCAGCCAATGCCTCTTTACCAGCAAATCTGCCAACCACCACGATGTCCGCTGCATTAAAGGTCAGCTGCAACAAACCTGACAGCATCAGCGGAATAGAATAAATCATTATTTTGCTTAATAAAGGACCATTGCACATGTCCATTTCGTATTTGTTTGATTTACTAATACTACTCATTCTTTTCACCTACTCTTCTCAACCTGATAATCTTAATTATACTACTATCCTAATCAAGTACAACCAGCAAAACGCACAAAAAAAGCTCCCGGTATTGGCTTCCGAGAGCTTTTATCACTATGTTACTTATTATTGATGTAGTTAATCAAACCTTCCGCAGCAATAATCTTCTGCATGAATTCAGGGAACGCCTGGCCTTTAAACTCTGTACCCTTGGTACGGTTATAAATCATACCGGTATTAAAGTCGATTTCTACATCATCTCCTGCATCAATGCCCTTGCTTGCTTCCGCGCATTCGATAATGGGCAAACCGATATTGATGGCATTACGGTAAAAGATTCTTGCGAAGGTTTCTGCGATTACACAGCTGACACCAGCCGCCTTAATAGCGATTGGAGCATGTTCTCTGGAAGAACCGCAGCCAAAGTTCTTAGTAGCCACAATAATGTCGCCCTTCTTTACGTTCTTTACAAAATCCTTATCAATATCTTCCATACAATGAGTAGCCAGCTCTGCAGGATCTGAGCTATTCAGATATCTTGCAGGAATGATTACATCAGTATCTACATTGTCACCATATTTAAAAACTGTTCCTTTTGCTTGCATCTGTTTATCCTCCTTACATTCCCAATTCATAGGGACTGGAAATCTTGCCGGTGATAGCACTTGCCGCAGCAACTGCAGGGCTTGCCAAGTAGATTTCACTGGTTACATGTCCCATACGTCCTACGAAGTTACGGTTTGTGGTGGAAACGCATCTTTCCTTCTCAGCCAAAATACCCATATAACCACCCAAGCAAGGTCCGCAGGTAGGGGTACTTACTACGGCACCTGCTTCGATAAATATCTTAAGCAACCCCTCTTCCATAGCCTGCATATAAATCTTCTGGGTAGCAGGGATAATAATACATCTCATGCCCTTCTTTACATGCTGACCTTCCAGTACCTTTGCCGCGATTCTAAGGTCGTCAATTCGTCCGTTGGTACAAGAACCGATTACCACCTGATCGATTACTATATCTTCCTTAATATCGTCAATGGTATGTGTATTCTCAGGCAAGTGAGGGAACGCAATGGTAGGACGGAGAGTACTTAAATCAATGGTGTACTCCTCATCATAAACAGCATCTTCATCTGCTTCATAAATTGTGTACGGACGGTTGCTGTGTTCCTTCATGTATTCAATAGCCAAATCATCTACAGGGAAGATACCGTTCTTTCCACCTGCTTCAATAGCCATGTTCGCAATGGTAAATCTGTCATCCATAGAAAGGTTTTTGATTCCCTCTCCTACGAATTCCATAGACTTGTAAAGTGCACCATCCACACCAATCATACCGATGATATGAAGGATTACATCTTTACCGCTTACCCATTTATCCATCTTACCTACGATGTTAAACTTAATAGCAGAAGGCACCTTAAACCATGCCTTACCGGTAGCCATGCCGGCAGCCATATCTGTACTGCCCACGCCGGTAGAGAATGCACCAAGTGCACCATATGTACAGGTATGTGAGTCTGCACCGATAATTACATCACCTGCAACGGTTAAACCTTTTTCAGGAAGTAATGCATGCTCAATACCCATTTCACCTACTTCAAAGTAGTTTGTAATATCATTCTTTCTTGCAAACTCTCTTACGCATTTGCAATGTTCTGCGGACTTAATATCCTTATTCGGTACAAAATGGTCCGGTACCAAAGCGATTTTGTCTTTATTAAAAACGCCTTCCACCTTCATCTTGTCCATTTCTTTTATTGCTACAGGGCTGGTAATATCATTACCTAATACCAAGCTCAAATTCGCCTCAATCAGCTGTCCTGCTTCTACTTTTTCAAGTCCTGCAGCGGCAGCCAGGATTTTCTGCGTCATTGTCATTCCCATGTTTTTTCCTCCTTGTAATTTTCTAACTGAATGTATAATAACATAGATTTAGTTATAATTCAAATACATAATATTCATAGTTGCTATAACTTATGTTTATGGTTTATAATTCTAATATAAGTTATTAACTACAAGTTGGGAGGTAAGTATTTGTGAATAATTCTCTTAATCTTTATTATATTTTTTATGTAGTAGCCCAATGTGGCAATATATCTGCTGCTGCAAAAAAACTGTATATCAGCCAGCCTGCCGTCAGCAAATCTATTTCCAAGCTGGAGGAAAATTTTCCCACTCCTCTTTTACAACGTACCTCTAAGGGTGTAATACTAACTGAAAGTGGTCATATCCTATATCAGCAATTAGAAACTGCTTTTCAGGCCATAAAACAGGGCGAGGAACAAATTCAGCATAACAATGAATTAGGTGTAGGTACCATTTCCATTGGCGTTAGTACCACACTTTGTAAGTATGTACTTCTGCCCTATTTAAAGAGCTTTATTGCAGCCAACCCTAACATAAAGGTAAACATCTCCTGTCAGTCCACCTATGAAACTCTGACCGCTTTAGAAAACGGTAGTTTGGATATCGGACTGGTAGGTGAATCCGAACGACTGGGTAATCTTACATTCCAGCCCATTCAGACCATTCATGACACCCTGGTTACCAGTCCTGAATATCTCGAGAAATTGACCGATATTGCGGCAAAAGCCTTTAATAAGACAGACTTAACCTCCCTTACAGAGACCGAGCTAATGTCCGCTGCAACCTTTTTAATGCTGAACAAAAACAATGTTACCAGACAGCATGTGGATCGGTATTTGGCCTCTAAGGGACTTAACTTAGATAACCAGATTGTGGTGACTACCATGGATTTATTGATTGATTTCGCCAAGCTTGGACTTGGCATCGCTTGTGTTATAAAGGAATTTGTCACTGAAGAATTTAACAAGGGGGAATTATTAGAATTTGTCACTGAAGAAGCCATTCCTGAGAGAAGGATTGGATTCGCATATACAAACAGGGGCCTGGCAAATCCTGCTTTACAAAAATTTTTACAGGGGTGTAGAATCTACATCCCCCAAAAACATTTACAAACAAAGTAAGGTATCCAAAACAATACTCCCCACTATCAGAATGCTCATAAATACTCTGCTTCTTCCATCCATATTTTTCAAAAAATGGCACACTATCGGGTCAATCGCCTTAATCAAAAGCACCGTTAACACACCAAACAAAATACTGCTCCCAAGGGCAATTCTCCCCTGAAAATTGTATGACCAGTGCCGATAGGTCCATAATTCCATTTGAAAAAAATATTCCAATATGTAAGAAGCTCCAAGTTCAATCAATGTAGTCACAAGGGTACCTGTTACAAATATAGTCAATACGTTTTTAATTCTACCAAACAGTCCTAATAGCACAACTGCTCCAAATCCATAAACAGGGCATAATGGTAGTTGCAAAAATCCTCTTTCTGCAAACTCCCCCCATCGAATTGATGTAAAGATAGTCTCATATAACCAGCCACAAAAACTGCTAACCAGAAATATAAACACTAAGTGACACCATCTAAATTCCCACGTTTTAACAAACGCATTTCTTTCCTTGTTTAGCATAGAATGTCCTCTTATCAATTATTTCAAAAAGGAGCAGATATTACATCTGCTCCTTCCAATCATAAAAATTAGTTATTAATGAACTTATCCTCTTCGTTGTTCCAGCTGTACAGCTTACGAATTTCTTCACCAACGATTTCTGAAGGATGCTCAGCAGCCAACTTCTTCATAGCCTTGAAGTGAGCCTGACCACCTGCTGCAGACATATCTAACAAGAAGTCCTTAGCAAAAGTACCATCCTGGATGTCTCTTAAAATCTTCTTCATGGTCTTCTTGGTTTCTTCGGTAATAATCTTAGGTCCGGTAATGTAATCACCGTACTCAGCAGTGTTAGAGATAGAGTATCTCATGCCTGCGAAACCACTCTGGTAAATCAAGTCTACGATGAGCTTCATCTCATGGATACACTCAAAGTAAGCATTTCTGGGATCATATCCTGCTTCAACAAGGGTTTCATAACCAGCCTGCATAAGTGCACAAACACCACCGCAAAGAACAGCCTGCTCACCGAACAAGTCTGTTTCGGTTTCGGTTCTGAAAGTTGTCTCAAGAACACCCGCTCTTGCGCCACCGATAGCCTGTGCATAAGCTAAAGCCTTATCTAAAGCCTTACCTGACGCATCCTGATGTACAGCTACCAAACAAGGAACACCCTTACCAGCCTGATACTCACTTCTTACAGTGTGTCCGGGGCCCTTAGGTGCGATCATGGTAACATCTACATTCTTAGGAGGTACGATCTGACCAAAGTGAATGTTGAAACCATGAGCAAACATTAACATATTGCCTTCTTCCAAGTTGGGCTCGATGTCCTTCTTGTACATAGAAGCCTGTAATTCGTCATTGATAAGAATCATGATTACATCTGCTCTCTTAGCTGCTTCTGCTGCAGTGTATACTTCGAAGCCCTGCTTAACAGCCTTGTCCCAAGACTTAGAGCCTTCGTAAAGACCGATAATAACATTACATCCTGATTCCTTTGCATTTAATGCGTGTGCATGTCCCTGGCTACCATAACCGATAACTGCGATTGTCTTTCCCTCTAACATAGAGATGTTACAATCTTCCTGGTAATAAATCTTTGCCATTTTAAATTTCCTCCATTTATGTAATATAATTTATAACTTATAGGATTTCCCTAAAATTAACTAATCTTCAATGTGGACAACCTTTTCGCTGCCTCGACACAATCCGGCGATACCGGTTCTTGCCAGTTCAAGAATTTCATATCCCTCCAGCAGATTCAGAAATGCTTCGATTTTAGCCTGATTACCGGTAAGCTCAATAATCAAACTGTCCTTAGCCACATCGATAACCTTAGCACGGAAAATATCAACCACTGAAATGACACCCTGTCTCATTTCCGGTGTAGCCTTTACCTTAATCAGTGCCAATTCTCTGTAAACAGACTCATCCGGTTTTAATTCCTGAATATCTCTTACATCCACCAACTTACCAAGCTGTTTTTCAATCTGCTCCAATACCACATCATCTCCGACAGCAACAATTGTGATACGAGTCACTTTGTAATCAGCAGTCACACCGGCGGTAATACTTTCAATACTATATCCTCGTCTGGAGAACAATCCTGAAATACGACTTAACACACCGGGATTGTTATCAACCAATAACTGAAATACTTTTTTCTGCATAGTAATTTCCTTCTATTATAATTTTAATTAGTCTCGAACATATCCATTTTAGTACATTAAAGCACTACTGTCAACCTTCTTATTCATCATTCTCCATACATTTTGCAAGTGCAACGGTTCCGGTACGTGCCACTTCTACAATACTGATGGATTGAAGCATGTTTATCATAAGCTTAATACGGTCGGGTACATCACAAATCTGAATAATCATAAAATGCTTTGACATATCAACTATCTGTGCATTCATGACCTCACAGATTTCCATGATATCACGACGATTATTCTTATTGTACTTAACCTTAATCAGCATAAGTTCACGGCTGATACTCTGTGCTTCCTTAAAGGTTTTTACCTTAATTACATCAATTTTTTTATTTAATTGTTTCTCAATCTGCTCGATGGTTCTTTCGTCACCACTGCTGACAATAGTCATACAGGACACATTGGGATCATCGGTTTCACCAACCACCAAACTATCAATATTAAAACATCTTCTTGCAAAAAGACCTACCACCTTACCAAGTACGCCGGCACGGTTCTCTACCAGTACGGAATATATTCTTTTCTTCATATCGTCATCCTCTACACCAAATCCATAGGATCAATCAGGCATTCCAAAAGTACTCTTTCATCATTCTTTAAGAATTCATCAATCACTTCTTCAGCCTTTTCCATATTTTCCAGACGTAAATACTTCATATCGTAAGCTGCAGCAATATTCTCCAGCTTCGGGCTTCCGCTTAAATCTACTACGGAATAGCTATCTTTATATGTAAAATGCTGATACTGCCGTACCATTCCCAGATAATTATTCTTCAAAACAATAAGCTTCACCGGCACATCAAACTGCTTCATGGTAGCCAATTCCATCATAGACATCTGAAAGGAACCGTCACCACATACAGCAACCACCTGACGATTTGGATCTGCAATCTTTGCACCAAGTGCAGCCGGGATGGAATAACCCATGGTACCCATACCGCCGGAGGTAAAGAAACGTCCGTCTTTTACAATATGGTAACCGCAGGACCAAATCTGGTTCTGTCCCACGTCCGCCACATATACAGCTCTGTCATGCATCTTTTCGGATAACATGGTAATAAATCCTGCCGGATCCACATAATCCGGATTAGGATTACGCTTCTTTTCCATGGTATCACGGTACTCATTTAAGGTCTCTAACCATGCTTCATGCTCACATTCCATTTCCATGGTAAGCAAATCGTTGAAAATATGCTTCGCATCACCTACCAGAGGAATAGTCGGGCATGCATTTTTACCGATTTCTACCGGATCCACATCAATATGTACCAAAATCTTATTCTGGGTAATCAAATCCGGCTGGCTAATGGCACGGTCAGCCACTCTTGCACCAACCATGATAAGCAAATCAGACTCATTCATGGCACGATTAGCATAGGGCTTACCGTTATTTCCCACCATACCAAAATACATGGGATGCTTGGTAGGCATGGCACCAATACCCATCATAGTACTGACTACCGGCACCTTGTACTTTTCACTGAATGCACGAAGTTCATTTTTTGCTCCACTAAGAAGCACACCACCACCTACACAGATAATAGGTCTGTCAGCCTTGTCCAGCTCTCTTAAAACCTTTTTTAACTGTGCCATATTCCCCTTTAATGTGGGCTTATAGGTACGCATACTGATTTCTTCCAGATAACTGAATTTATTTACAGGTGCATTCTGAATATCAATGGGCACATCAATTAATACAGGTCCTTTTCTTCCTGTATTTGCCAGATAAAATGCCTCCTTGAATATACGTGGAATATCATTTGCGTTTTTCACCAGATAACTGTATTTTACAAATGATTCTACCGCACCGGTAATGTCAGCTTCCTGAAACACATCACTTCCAAGCAAAGCACTATCTACCTGTCCGGTGATTACAATCATAGGGATACTGTCTGCATACGCAGTGGCAATACCGGTAATCACATTGGTTGCACCGGGGCCGCTGGTTACCGCACATACACCGGGTCTTCCGGTCATTCTGGCCATACCGCTTGCCGCATGTGCCGCATTCTGTTCCGTACGAATCAGAATGGTCTTTATATCAGAATCTAAAATACTATTGTAAAAGGGGCAAATAGCTACACCGGGATATCCGAATACATATTCTACGCCTTCTGCTTCTAAACATTTAATTATTGCGTCAGCACCTATCATATGGTGACCTCCTATGTGAATCAATATTAACTAAAACATTTTATCATTCAAACGTGTTTTAATCAACTGTTTTTAACAATTAACTTAACAAGCTCTTGGCAACTTTCACGGCCTCTGCAGCATCCTTCGCATAACCGTCTGCGCCGATTTCCTTCATGAATTCCGGTGTTGTCACAGCACCGCCAATCATCACCTTAGTTTTTAATCCTTTTTCCTTGACAGCTGTAACTACTTCCTTCATTCTTTGCATGGTTGTGGTCATAAGTGCAGATAATGCTATGATATCCGCATGTTCTTCCATGGCTTTTTGTATAATCTGCTCTTTCGGCACATCCTTACCCAAATCCACTACACGGAATCCATAATTCTTCAACATCATAGCCACCAAGTTTTTACCGATATCATGAATATCACCTTCTACGGTAGCAATTACAACCACAGGCATATCATCAGAAGTGGTGCTGACGGACAACTTTTCTTCCAATATATCAATGGAATTTTTCATAGCTTCTGCACTGGCTATCAACTGCGGAAGGAAGTATTTCTTCTGTTCAAAATACTCTCCCACCAGATTGATCCCCGGTAATAGAGCCTCATTCAAAAGCTTCTGTGCATCTTCACCCGCATCTAACGCCCGCTTAGTCAGCTTGGCGATACCATTTTTATTTCCTTTCAAAACAGCTTCCTTTAACAGCTTCACATATCCTTCAGAAGTATCCGTATCCACTGCCTTAACATCCGCCTTTGGTGCTGTAGTACTCTTTGCTTTCGTATCCACGGGAGTGATTTTTGAAGCATATTCAATATACCGCAAGTCAGCTTCCTCTTTGGCCATTAACAAATCCGTTGCCAGAGCGCCGCATATCAGCATCTCCTGCGAGGGATTTGCAATTGCCATTGTCAGACCTGCCTGTATCGCCAGTGTCAGGAATGCAGTATTTACGTGCACACGGGCCGGCATACCAAAAGAAATATTGGACAAACCACAAACAGTCGCCAAACCCCTTTCCTTACAATAACGTATGGTTTCCAACGTCTCCAATGCGGCCATTTTGTTGGCACCCACAGTAGTCACCAAACCATCTACAATAATGTCCTCTTTCTCCATTCCCAGTTCCAAAGCTCTGGTATATATTTTCTCAATAATATCCTTTTTCTCATCCAGATTTTTAGGTAATCCTTCATCCGACAGAGGTAATAAAATGAACATGGCACCGTATTTTTTAACGATAGGAAGAAGTTTTTCAAACTTTTCTTTCTCATAGGAAACGGAATTGACCAATGCTCTTCCGGGATAAATGCGAAGTGCGGCCTCTAATACATCAATATGGCTGGAATCCAGTGAAAGAGGCAGATTGCTTACCATTTGAACTTCTTCGATAACCTGAAGCATCATTGCCTTCTCATCAATACCGCTCATACCCATATTCACATCCAACACGGAAGCACCATCCGCCTCCTGTTCCTGTGCAAAGTTAAGCACTCTTTCAATATTTCCCTGACGGAGTTCCTCCTGCAAGGCTTTTTTGCCGGTAGGATTAATACGTTCGCCAATAACCAAAAAGTTACCATCCAATCCAAAGGATATGGTTTCTCTTTCACTTGTCAAATAACGAATATTATCTTTCTTTTCATGCTTTACAGGTGCTTTCTCTTTAAGCATAGCTTTCACTGCTGCGATATGCTCAGGTGTGGTTCCGCAGCATCCGCCCAGGATAACTGCCCCTTTCGTAGTTAAAAGTTCCATTTCCTTTGCAAATTCTTCCGGAAGCATGGGATAGATGGTTTTTCCATGATTATCCACCTGCGGAAGGCCTGCATTCGGCTTTGCAATCAACGGTAAATTCGTAACTTCCGCCATACCTTCAATAATCTCTGCCATCTTAGCCGGCCCGGTGGAACAATTCACACCAATGGCTGCTGCTCCCAATTTATCTAAAACGATGGCTGCAGTTTTTGCATCGGTTCCAAAAAGGGTACGACCGTTTTCTTCAAAAGTTAAGGTAACCATTACCGGCAATTCACAGACTTCCTTAGCTGCTATTAACGCTGCTCGACACTCAGCCAGACTCATCATGGTTTCTACCACCAAAAGGTCTACTCCGGATTCTGCCAAAAAGCCAATCTGCTCTTTATATACATCAATCAGCTCTTCTAACGGCATATCACCAATAGGTGCCAATTGACGTCCGGTCATGGTCAGATCACCTGCAATATAAGCCTTGTCACCGGCAGCTTCTTTCGATATCTCCACCAGTGCCCGTATCATTTCCTTCTGTTTATCCGCCAGTCTATATTCTGCCAGTTTAATACGATTAGCCGTAAAGGTAGGCGCATACAGTATATTGGTTCCGGCTTCTACATATTCTTTCTGAAGCCGTAACATAACGTCACGATGTTCCAGTATCCACTGTTCAGGACATACTCCAACCGGCATACCAGCTTTCATTAGATTGGTACCGGTAGCACCGTCTAAAAGCAGAAAACCATTATATTTATCTAATAAACCATTGAAATCCATCACTTTCATAAAGCACCTCAAAAATATACATTTCATAAATCATACCATAAATCTCTTTCTCATACAAGCTAATTACATATCAGAAATATGATATCTTAAGATTTATGAAACTCCATACTAATCATTGATTTCCTTCGGAAAATATGTTAAATTTGTTATAGCTGTTTTTTAGGAGGAATTACTTTGAAAAGATTATTGATATTATGTTTATGCTGTGTATTTTTAACCGGATGCAAAAGTAACATAGATTATGAGACAACTCGTTTCCATGCAGAGATTAACAGTTTCTGTGATAATATAAAAGAGATTGACGAATCCATCAATAAAATCACCAATATCACTGCAGATGAAGAAGGCTTAAAAGAAGCCACCAAATCTCTCATGAATCAGATGGACCGATTAAAAGATGAATTCACAAAATTCGCCAACATGGACTTCCCAACTGAATATGATTATTTGGAAAAATTAGCCGATGAAGCTGGTTCTTACATGACCGAAGCAGTCAGTGCTTATCACAAGACTTATGAAGACAATTATACCGAAAGCATGGAAGATTATGCACAGCAGAATTACAGTCGTGCTTATAAGCGTGTTCAATTTATCATCGATAGCATAAATGGCAAAGACCCCAACGCTTCATAATAGTGCAAACAAAAAGCTCCTCGTAAAGAGGAGCTTTTCCATTTGTTGATTACCTATTTCCAAATAACAATATCGCCGATAATAGGGAACTTTGTATCTTTTCCTTTTACAGCAAGATAGATACCCCAAACACCAAATACTAAAGTAATCACATTCACAATAATACCGATTACCTTTGCAACTAAATCAAGTATCGGAATCAATCCAAGTACCCAGCAAATCAAGCCGCACACCAGTCCAAGCACAATAATTACAAATGACTGATTCAAATGAACCATCGCACCCTTCTTGTCACCGACAGAATAAACGACAAACCAAATGATCAACGGAATAAACATACCTAATTTTCCCAAACCATCCAGAATGCCAAACCAGCCTGCCAAAATAGCTGCATAAGCAACAATTGATGTAACCTTTTTGTCCATTTCTAATCCTCCCAAGATTATATTGTTCTATATCAAGCCACATAAAGGCTTAGATACCATACAACCACCCCTATAAGACGAAAGATTATAATACTTTAGTACCACAATTAGGACAGAATGCACCATTTTCAACTGCCTGACCGCATTTAGGGCATACAACTGCCTTTTCTTCCTGCATCACATTATTCAGATAACTGTTTGCCTCCTGAATATTGGTTCCGCACTTTGTACAGCAAATCACGTCACTGTTTTCTTCTGAACCACAATTGGGACAAATCTGTAATCCCTTTGCAATTGCAAGTTCCTTCTTATCCTTTTCAATCTGATCCTGAAGTTCCCGAATACGCTTACAAGCATCAGGACAAATGCCAAGTAATTCTTCAAAGTGATCATTTACCATCACCTTTGCAATTTCCAAATGACATTCTTTAATTTCTTTTTCTGCTTCCTTAATCTTCATGGTTAAAGTTACGGTACTGGAAACACCACTGGCTTTCTGCGAAACAGCAGCGCCTGCATTCTTTAATGATTCTTTAGCCTTGTTAAAAAAGTCCATATTCCTTCTCCCTTCTATTTACCTGTGATAGGTGTATCACAATAATCACAATATATGGTCTCACCCTTCTTAATAACGTGCTTTGCACCGCATCCGGGACATACCACATTAACATTTACAGGTGCTTCCACCACTTCCACTGCAGGAGCATAACCATTATTACTTCTGACCGGCGCTTCTCTTCTTACCGTAATCATACGGCCATTGGTATCCAATATGGCACCTTTTAAGATATTACGATTAATTAATGTCTGAAGTTCTTTAAGCATTACATCATACTGAATATTACAAACACTTGCAATTTTATCCAATGAAGTTTCTCCGCGGTTTACAATCAGTTCAATATACTGTCTGTTTCTCTGTGCTTTCTTTTGCAATCTGTCAGCATAATAAATCAACGCTCCGCCACCTGCCATTGTAAACAAGCCCCAGAAAACGCTGTTACTCAGCCAGCATAAACCAACAATAATCAATAAAATTCCGCCGATTATGTACTTTTTCTTATCTGTTGTTCCCATAAATACAGCCTGTTTGCCCTGGGAATTACGTGATAGTATTAATAAAATACCGACGGGCCAGCAAGCAAGTAATGCAATAATGATTACTACCCCGGATTGATACCAGGGTCTGATATTGTTATCCATTCTTCCTTCCTCCTATTACCACATAGGGTTACTTGTATTCATAATACGCTTTCTTTCTTCTGCCGCCAATTCCAGCTGATGGCACAAATCCGCAACCATCTCCTGATTGTTATTGTTAACAGCCTCATCCAGCATATTAATCATATCTAACATTTTATTTTCAACTACACGTGCCATATCATTGCTTTGCACCTGTCCGCTAGCCATAGAATCATAAGCATGCTTCATCTTCTTATAGTTCACATCCTCATACTTCACATTGGCAATTACAGCCTGCATTCTATCCAGCACGTACTTAAACGCAATAATATCGCGCCCTCTTACTGCCTGCTGTTCTTTAATGGTATTATTGTGAATACTGGTGCCCAGCATTACAGTAAGATAGAAAGCAAATACAAATAAATTAATCAAGAACAAAGGTAGTAGATTGTCCTGTAAAAGCTTGTAAGTAACTACTGCTACTACAACAGCAACAATACTGTACAAATATGTAACTGCCATTACAGGATACTTAAATATCAAAGCCTCTTTCTTTGTATAGAAAATCTCTACACCGGTAGCAATTAATGCCGCAATCATGGCGAATACATAGCAAATCCAGAAGGCTTCATTAAAATCATCTAATATCAAAAATACTGCAAGATTGGTAAACAGGATTACGATTAAAGAAATCAAACCCTTCATTACATTATTCTTCATGAATCGTTTCCCCCTATTCCTCTACTTTACTTCCGCAACTGCCACAGAATTTCATACCTTCCGGAACTTCCATTCCACAATTTGTGCATTTCTTTTTCTGTTGTACTACCATGGTACCGCAATTACCGCAGAACTTCATACCGGGGATTAAATCTGCACCACAGCTTGCACATTTAGGCTTCTTGCTTTCCACCTTGGTACCACAATTACCACAGAAAGCCATACCTGCGGGAACCACTGCATTACAATTGCTACAAATCACCTTTGGTTCACCGTTACCGGCCATAATAGAGTTATTATTGCCCATGAGCTGTCCCATTACATCGCCCATCTGAACACCCATTCCAAGGCCAACACCTGCACCCATTATACCGCCTGCAATGCCTTCGTTCTTTGCAGCTGCACGCATTATCTCAGCCGCTTCCTGACGTGCCCAACCGTTATTACCGTCCTGATCACGAATCGCCATTCTCTCATAATCTGCATGTGCCATCTGACCGGATACATAACGATCTGCTTCAGAAGATTCTCTACGCAAACTAAAACGCATTCTCTCATCTTCAACATTCTGTTCACGTTCGAATTCTCTTTCCTTACGCTGAATACGCATCTCACGTACTCGCTTCATACTGTCATCGTTTTCAGGTACTTCAATGCTTTCAATATAGAAGTTAACCAGTTCCAGACCATACTCGTCCAGAATCTCATTCAACATGGGTGCCAGACCGTCTGCCAACTGTTTCTTACGGTTGATAGAAACCAGCACTTCTGCATCCTGTGAGGTAAGATAGTTAGCCAATTCATCGGTAATGTTCTGAATAAAAGCAGTACGGAAATTACGTACGATTTCATTCTCTTCCATGGAACCATTTGCACCAACTAATTTCAGGAAGAACTTTTTGCCATCCTTAACCTGCACAGTATATGCACCTCTGGCCTGCACATGCATTTCAATGCCCCATACAGGGTCCAAAACTCTCAGTGCGCTACCGGTACCCCATTTTAACTCCAAATGGTGAGATTTGTTAATATAATATACCTTACAATTAAATGCACTTACACCACCGGTAAGCAGCTTAGACATAAACTTTGTAATAAACGGATAGTTCTCAGTCGTCAAAGAATACTTACCGGGACCGAAAGAATTCTCTACCAGACCATCCTTCATAAATAATGCTTCTTCATACTCTGCTACAATCAGCTGTGAGCCAACATTAAAATCCTCATAAGGAACTTTATAGCACAGCATATTTCCGGATGCATTATTTTTAATAACATTCATTATGGGCATAATTATCCCCTCCTTGAATCATATTGATTATGTATATTTTACCATAATACTGTCATTTTTCAAGTAATATTATGCTAATAATTGGTTTTATCAGTATTATTTTGTCGATTTTTCACAAAAAAGAAGCCAGAATCCTTTTACGATCCCGGCTTCTGATTATTCATTATTCTTTTTCGTTTTTTTAGAACTTGCCTTCTTCAGCTGCCATCTGGATAGCTACTGCAACAGCTACAGTCATACCAACCATAGGGTTGTTACCTGCACCGATAAGACCCATCATTTCTACGTGAGCAGGAACAGATGAAGAACCTGCGAACTGTGCGTCTGAGTGCATACGACCCATGGTATCGGTCATACCGTAAGAAGCAGGACCTGCAGCCATGTTATCAGGATGAAGGGTACGTCCGGTACCACCACCTGAAGCTACAGAGAAGTACTTCTTGCCCTGTTCGTTACATTCCTTCTTGTAAGTACCTGCAACAGGATGCTGGAATCTGGTAGGGTTAGTAGAGTTACCGGTAATGGAAACGTCTACGCCTTCCTTATGCATGATAGCAACACCTTCGCAAACATCGTTAGAACCGTAGCAGTTAACCTTTGCACGAAGTCCTTCAGAGTAAGACTTGCGATATACTTCCTTAACAGTGTTGGTGTAAGGATCGTATTCGGTTTCTACGAAAGTAAATCCGTTGATACGAGCGATAATCTGAGCTGCGTCCTTACCAAGACCGTTTAAGATAACTCTTAAAGGCTTTGTACGAACCTTATTAGCCTTCTCAGCGATACCGATAGCACCTTCAGCAGCTGCGAAAGACTCATGACCAGCCAAGAAGCAGAAACATTCGGTTTCTTCTTCCAATAACATCTTACCTAAGTTACCATGTCCGAGACCTACCTTACGGGTGTCAGCTACAGAACCGGGAATACAGAAAGCCTGAAGACCTTCACCGATTGCTGCTGCAGCATCAGCTGCTCTCTTGCAACCCTTCTTGATAGCGATTGCAGCACCTACAATGTAAGCCCAACAAGCGTTCTCAAAACAGATAGGCTGGATAGCCTTAATCTGGTCGTATACATTAAGACCTGCGTCTTTTGTAATCTTTTCAGCTTCTTCGATAGAAGCGATGCCATAGCTATTTAATACGCCATTGATTTTATCAATACGTCTTTCATATGATTCAAATAATGCCATTTTTACGTCCTCCTATCTCTTATTCATGTCTGGGGTCGATAATCTTAACTGCATCAGCCACACGACCATACTGTCCTTTAGCCTTCTCCCATGCGGTGTTAGGATCGTCACCCTTCTTAATAAAGTCAGTCATCTTGCCAAGGCTTACGAACTGATATCCGATGATATGATCATCAGCATCAAGTGCGATACCGGTTACATAACCTTCAGCCATTTCCAAATAACGGGGACCCTTAGCCAATGTACCGTACATAGTACCAACCTGGCTTCTTAAGCCCTTACCAAGGTCTTCCAAACCTGCACCTACAGGAAGTCCGTCCTCAGAGAAAGCAGACTGTGTACGACCATAAACGATCTGTAAGAACAGTTCTCTCATTGCAGTGTTGATTGCGTCACAAACAAGGTCAGTATTTAAAGCTTCCATAACGGTTCTGCCGGGCAGAATCTCAGAAGCCATAGCTGCTGAGTGAGTCATACCGGAACATCCGATGGTCTCAACCAATGCTTCCTGGATGATACCTTCCTTAACGTTCAGAGTCAGCTTACAAGCACCCTGCTGAGGAGCACACCAGCCAACACCGTGTGTTAAACCGCTAATGTCTGTTACATCTTTAACTTTTACCCATTTTGCTTCTTCAGGAATGGGAGCACAACCGTGAGACACGCCCTGTGCTACGGGACACATTTCTTCAACTTCTCTTGAATAAATCATGTGAAATCTCCTTTCAAATCTGATTATATTTAGATACCTTTTATCTTTTGATAAAAAAATACCATAAATCACCGCATACATTCTCTCACATTTGGATTAAAAAATCCAGTGTTTTTTTGTATTTTTTGTAATTTGCTGTAAGATTTTATTTTCTCTTCCCAACAATCTCATCGTTCTTCTTGTATATACTGTCAGCAGGCACCATTCCTCGAACACAGCTGGTAGGATAAACATTAGAATTTCTGCCAATGACTGTACCCGGATTCAGTACACTGTTGCAGCCCACTTCCACATTGTCACCCAGCATGGCACCTACCTTCTTAAGCCCTGTTTCTACCTGCTCCTCACCATTTTTAATCACCACAAGTGTCTTATCACTCTTTACATTAGAGGTGATGGAACCTGCGCCCATATGTGCTTTATAGCCCAAAATACTGTCTCCCACATAATTGTAATGAGGCACTTGCACCTTATTAAAAAGAATTACGTTCTTAAGCTCTGTGGAATTGCCTACTACAGCGCCCTTACCCACAATAGCACTTCCTCTTACGAAAGCGCAGTGACGGATTTCAGCCTCCTCATCTACGATTAAGGGACCGTTTAAGCAAGCGGTAGGTGCAACCTTCGCACTCTTAGCCACCCAGATGTCTTCTCCCCTTTTTTCATAAACATCAGAATCAAGGGTTTCTCCAAGCTTTACTATAAACTCCTTTATCTTTGGCAACAGCTCCCAGGGATATACTGCTCCGTCAAATAATTCTGTAGCTATCGTTTCATTCAAATCATACATTTCCTGTATTGTCAGCATTTTCAGTTTCCTTCCTTTCCTCAAAATCAAATACGATTCTGTTTTCTTCATTCAGCTTCAGATAAGCATCAAAGGCATTGCCAGCCTTAGAGACAAACCCTTGTACCTTTTCTTCCGTACGTTTATTTGTAAGAAGCTGTGAAATAATGGTATCATCTAAATCCTTACCTGCCACGATGGCCGGCAGTCTGAATTTACACTCACAGAAATAATTCCTTTTATTCTTTTGCATCTTTCCGGAGCATTTCGGACAAACCAGTTCCGTAGCTACCGTCTCGCCCTCTCCAAAATCAAAGGTAATACGGCCGTCTTCTCCCAGCTTTAATGCAGCTGAATACATCATTCCGGTTTTTGCCACGAACTTATCGATAATGTCCGTTTTTCCTTCTGTCAAAAGCTGCTTCAGTTGCTTTTCATTCAGTGCCACGCCTGCTATTTTACCCACGGTAAACTGACAGCTTTCTGCATTATTTCTATCATTATTAGCACAGCGGTATCCAAAACGCGTCACCACCACATCAGCTCCGCATATAGGACATTGTACATCTTTTACCTTTTTATCTTCCAGTTCCTCGAAGTCAAACTTAAGACCTGTGACCTTGCCCTCTTCGTCCTTGTTTAAAGCAATACGAGCATCAAACTTTTTGCCTGCTTTGGACTTAAAGCCATAGATGGTAGATGTCCTCTCCTTTTGCAGCAGTTCCTTCACCTGGGCTTCTGTCAAATCCCTACCTGCCATCTTTCCGATGGCAAATTTGCAGCTTTCCGGGTCATCCTTTTTGTAATTGGAGCAACCGTAACCAAACGTGTTTTTTACGATTTCACCGCCGCAAATAGGGCAATTTACATCCTTTATAACCTTAGCTTCCACTTCTTCAAAATCAAAAGCAACTGTCGGCATAGCCCCTTCTTCCTTTTGAAGCATCAAACAGGCATCAAACTTCTTGCCGGCCTTTGACTTAAATCCGCGAATGGTTTGCGTCTTACCGTTCAAGAGTAATTCTTTCACCTGTGCTACAGAAAGTTCTTTATCCGCAATTTTTCCGATGGCAAATCGGCAACCGCTCTTATCCTCTGCGTTGTAATTGGCGCAACCGTAACCAAAACTCTTTATCAGCAAATCTCCGCCACAGGCAGGACATTTTACATCCTCCAATACCTCCGGCTCATTTTGGAAAGATTCAAATACTACACTTACCTTTTCGTCTTCTTTTTTCAAGGCCAATGTAGCCGAAAACTTACGTTTATTCTTTCCTACAAAGCCATCAATCAGACGTGTCTTCCCGGATTCTATCAGTTCCTTAAAATCCTCTTCCGAAAGTACCACTCCGGCAATGCTTCCTACATTGAACTTGCAACCATTCTCTTTATTCCAGTAATTGCTGCAACCATAGCCGAAGGATGTGGTGGTAAGCTCTCCGCCGCAGGAAGGACAAGCAATCCCCAATGGTTTTCGGGTAGCAATCCCCTTGGATTCCTTACCGGTAAAGCGATTGATTTGTCTGGCAATATTCTCAGTCAAATCGCTGTTCGCCATGGCAAGTGTCTCCGTACGGATATAATCCTCCAGCTTCTCACGGTATTGTTCCATAATCACACTACCGTTTATGATACCCTCCAGACCCTTTTCCCAAGAAGCTGTCATCTTAGGATTCAAAAGGGATGGCACGGACATATTCACCACCTCAAAAATCATTTCACCCAGATTTTCCGGGGTTAATATCTGCGTTTTTTCATTCAAATGAATATATCCTATTTTAATCAGTTTCTTAATGATTTCTGCTCTGGTAGCACTGGTACCGATACCGGTATTCTTAATCTGTGCACGAAGTTCTTCATCCTCTATCAGATTACCTGCATTTTCCATGGCAAGAATAATGGTACCCGAAGTATAACGCTTAGGCGGCGAGGTTTTGCCTTCTTTTATGGCATAAGAATCCACCGATACCTCATCACCGGCTTTCAACTGCTCAGCCAGCTCTAAAAGCTTTTGTTTCTGCTGTTCGCTTTCTTCTTCCCCGTCTGCACTCTTTGGTACACCGCTTATTTCCATATAGCCCTTGGATTTCAATACCTTTGCATTAGCAGTAAGCTGTTCATTCTTAACATTAACTACCATCTTTACCGCCAGATACTCAGCAGGCGGATAGAATATGCTTAAAAATCTTCTGGCTATCAAATCGAACACCTTACCATGCAGCCCTGACAATCCGTTCAAACCATTTACCTGCCCTGTAGGCATAATAGCATAATGGTCTGTTATTTTGGAATCATCCACATATTGGGTTTTTGACAAACCTGTATACAGCTTCTTATCAATAATATTCTGCGTAAATGAAGCCGTTGGTTCATAATCTCTTAACTTATATAAATTCTTATGTACTTCCTTTGCCACTGCTGTAGAAAGCACTCTTGCATCGGTTCTGGGATAGGTGGTCAGCTTTCGTTCGTACAAATCCTGTGCAATCTGCAAGGTCTGGTCCGGGCTGATTTTAAAGAGCTTGGCACATTCTGCCTGAAGTTCTGCCAAGTTAAATAAAAGAGGGGCCTTTTTCTTGGAGATGCTCTTTTCCATATTGGAAATAATCGCTTTTTCACCATTCAATTCGTCAATCAGCTGTTTTGCGGATTCTTCTTTCTTAAATCCGTTTTCTTTATACAAGAGAGGGGATTCAAAATACTTTGAACCTTCTACCGCTTTCCATTCTGCGCCTATCTTACCCTCCGTAAAATAACCCATAACCCTGTAAAAAGGTGTCTCCACAAAATCACGAATTTCACGTTCGCGGATTACTATCATGCCCAGCACACAGGTCATAACACGCCCCACTGCAATGGCAGTATAGCTCTTTGTAGCCGCCGCATCGTTTAAAAGCTTTCCGTATTTTACAGATAATACTCTGGAAAAATTGATACCCAATGCATAATCTTCTATGGTACGCATGATACCCGATTTTCCCAGATTATCATAATCAGACATGGGTTTGGCTTCTCTGATACCTCGCTGGATTTCCTCATCCGTCTGTGAGTCAATCCATACTCGCCTTTCTTCCATCCCCTCGCGTACACCGCCGTATTTTCGGATATTTTCTTCAATGGTCTGACCTTCTTTTCCGGAGTCTCCCGCCCAATATACGGTATCAACATCCTCTCTGTGCAGAAGGCCGTGGACAATTTCATACTGCTGTCGTACACTATCAATTACACCGTATTTATATTCTGCAGGCAAAAAAGGCAAGTCTTCCACTCGCCATTTTTTGTACTTTTCATCATATGCCTCCGGATACAACATCTCAACCAGATGTCCCACACACCAGGTTATGATATATTCGTTATTTTCTATGTATCCGTTTTGCCGTCCGCCTACTCCCAGCACTCTGGCAAAATCTCTTGCTACGGAAGGTTTCTCCGTAATAATTAGTTTCTTACCCAATCCCCTATACTCCTTATTACAAAAAGCTGCTAAGAAAGCAGCTTTTCAATTTCTTCCACATTTTTTGGTCTGGCAAAATAAAAGCCTTGTATTACATCACAACCAATTTCGTTCAAATACTTATATTGCAGTTCATGTTCCACACCTTCCGCCACTGCTTCAAAGCCCATGGTTTTCACCATATTGATAATAGACTCTGTAATAACCTGTGTGGCATGATCGTACAAAACTGTATCAATAAAGCTTTTATCAATTTTCAGTGTATCAATCGGCAGTTTCTTCAAATATGCTAAAGAAGAGTAACCCGTACCAAAATCGTCAAGGGATATTCTAACTCCATATTCTTTCAACGCTTTCAACTTGGTTGCCACACTGTCAAAATCCGCAATTAAAACACTTTCAGTAACCTCAAGCTCGATATATTTCGGATCTACTCCGTATTTCTCAATGACGGCTATCAGATTCTCAACAAAATCAATCTTCATATATTGGATAGCAGATACATTAATAGACATAATAATCGGATTTTGATATTTTTTATGCCACTCTGCGCATTGACGGATACTCTCATCCATCACCCAATTACCAATGGAAATAATGGTACCGTTCTTTTCTGCCAAAGGAATAAATACCGTAGGGCTTATAGTCGTATTTTCTCCGGCATCTTCCCATCTGATTAGTGCTTCCACACCCCTAAGTTTCTGTGTATCCGCATAAAACTGAGGCTGATACTGTAACGTAAAATGATTATTGGATACCGCTTCCCTTAATTTATTATCCATTTGAACATTATTGAGGAAATCATCCAAAATAGGTGTATCAAAATACTGAATCAGATTCTTACCCAGACTCTTGCCCCGAAACATAACAATTTCCGCACAATTAATCAATTCCACAGCATCCTTTGAGGCTTCCGGATAAGATGCCACACCTACCGAAACTGTCACATTGATTTCCGCACCGTTGCTCAAATAAAAAGGTCTTCTCAGCCTGGTTTGGATTCGCTGATAAATACTATCTACAGTAAAATCGTTTTTTGGCTCATAAATGGCGATGGAATAAATATCGCTATTGACATGACCAACAATTACATTGGCATTGGATAACTCTTTCAATACACTTCCCAATTGCTGTACAAGCTCGTCTCCGGCCACCATGCCCATTCCGTCGTTGACCTTGCGGAAATCATCAATATCCACAATCATAACCGAAACAATCTTGTCATCATCCTGGGCATTCCGAATAAACTCACCTAAAAGTCTTACGAAATAATTACGGTTATACAAGCCTGTAAGAGGATCATAATATGCCAAATAAGCCAATTCTTCATTCTGACGCTTAAATTTTGTGATATCACTGATACATATCAATTTGTTTTTTGGTTTATCATTCTCATCATATTCAACAGTAACATTAATGGAATACCAGTTTTTCTTATTGCGATTTAATGCTTCACAAAAACCGTTAGGCAATTTCCTCTTTTCCAGATAGACCAGATTTCTAACCTTCTCAACATAGAAATCCGCCATATTGTCATATAATACCGGCAGGTCTTCTATTGTCTTAATCTCAAAGGGAAAGAATTCATTCCATTTTCCCAATGTACGCACTTCGTCCTCTTCAAAGGAATAAAAAAGGAAGGCATCACAAGATGTTTCACAAACCAATCGATACATATCAAGCTGATACTGCAATTCACTCATCTTACTGCCCTCCTTTGTATTTAGTTTTATTATATACTATTTCCGTGAAAATTCAAACAATTTTTCACTTATTTGCGTGTAATATATCCCTGTGCCTTTAACAATTCTGCACAAAGCACCGCACCACCTGCTGCACCTCTTACAGTATTGTGGGAAAGACCTACAAATTTGAAGTCGTATACATTATCCTCACGGATACGTCCTACACTGACACCCATACCGTTTTCATAATCCACATCCAGATTTACCTGAGGTCTGTTATCCTCTTCCAGATACTGGATAAACTGCTTAGGTGCACTGGGAAGTTCTAATTCCTGAGGCACTCCCTTGAATGCCCAAAGCTTTTCAATCAGCTGTTCCTTGGTGGGTTTCTTTCTGAACTTAACAAATACAGCTGCGGTATGTCCGTTTAATACAGGTACACGGATACACTGGCAGGTAATTACGGGGCTGGTAGCAGGTGCAATCACACCATCCTTAATTTCACCCCAGATACGCAAAGGCTCCTTCTCAGACTTTTCTTCTTCACCGCCGATGTAAGGAATGATATTCTCAACCATTTCCGGCCAATCCTTAAAGGTCTTACCTGCACCGGAAATCGCCTGATAAGTGGTTGCTACTACTTCATAAGGCTCAAACTCTTTCCAAGCAGTAAGAACGGGTGCATAGCTCTGGATAGAACAATTGGGCTTAACTGCCACAAATCCTCTTGTGGTACCAAGACGCTTCTTCTGGAACTCGATTACTTTCATATGGTCGGGATTGATCTCCGGTACTACCATAGGAACATCAGGAGTCCAACGATGTGCACTGTTATTAGATACTACAGGAGTTTCTGTTTTTGCGTAATCTTCTTCAATCTTCTTGATTTCGTCCTTGCTCATATCAACGGCACTGAACACAAAATCAACTTCTGCAGCAACCTTTTCTACTTCATTTACATTCATTACAACAATATTCTTAACCGTTTCCGGCATAGGTGTTGTCATTTTCCAACGGTCACCTACCGCTTCTGCATAGGTCTTGCCTGCCGAACGGGGGCTTGCAGCGATTGTAGTCACTTCAAACCAGGGATGATTCTCCAATAATGCAATAAATCTCTGTCCTACCATACCGGTACCGCCAAGGATACCTACCTTCAACTTGTCACTCATAACTGTCATCTCCTAATCTACTTTGTCCGTCTGTCGCGAACAACTGTCTTTGTTGGGAATATATTACTTGATATAGAAGAAAAAAACAATCATCATATCGTAGTATTTTAATACATTTCCACTTATCTTTTTGTCACTTTTGAACAACAAAAATCTTATTTCTCGCTTAATTCACCATTTTTCATCATGTATTCTTTATGGATGGCAACTACTTTCTTCATTACGTCCATACCCGGCGCACCAATGGTAAGACGCTTTTCCACACAGGTTTCCAGTGAAATAGCTTCATATATATCCGCTTCAAACACATCACTGATAGATTTAAGCTCCTCTAAAGTTAAATCATCAATAGAACAATTCTTCTCAATACAGAAAAGCACTAATCTTCCGATAATACCATGCGCATCACGAAATGGTACACCTCTGTTCACAAGATAATCTGCTGCATCGGTAGCATTGGTAAAGCCACCCAAAGCACTCTTTGCCATTTTATCCTTACGGAATTTCATTGTTGCAATCATGCCATTAAATAAAACCAAACAGTTCTGAACATTTTCCATGGCATCAAAGGCCATTTCTTTATCTTCCTGCATATCCTTATTGTATGCCAAAGGAATGCCCTTCATAGTAGTAAGCAGGGACAATAATGCGCCATAAACACGTCCGGTCTTTCCTCTCACCAACTCAGCAATATCCGGATTCTTTTTCTGGGGCATAATACTGCTTCCGGTAGAATAAGCATCATCAATCTCCACAAACTGGTATTCATTACTGTTCCAGATAATGATTTCCTCAGAGAAACGGCTTAAATGCATCATAATGGTAGCTAAGCTTGCCAAAAACTCAATCAAATAATCCCTGTCAGATACGGAATCCATACTGTTTAAGGTAGGACCGTAAAAACCAAGGAGCTGTGCTGTATACTCTCTGTCCAAAGGATATGTAGTTCCTGCCAATGCGCCTGCTCCCAAAGGACAGTAATTCATTCTCTTATAAATATCATGAAGACGCTCTCTGTCACGCTTAAACATCTCAAAATAAGCACCGTAATGATGTGCCAATGTAGTAGGCTGTGCCTTCTGCAAATGGGTAAATCCGGGCATATAGGTATCCAGATTTTCTTCCATCGTCTTCAATATGGTTTCCATCAGACTCTTTACCAGCACATCTGTCTGAACAACCTGTTCACGGGTGTACAATCTCATATCCACTGCCACCTGATCGTTACGGCTGCGTCCGGTATGAAGTCTTTTTCCGGCTTCGCCCACTCTGTCAATCAGATTAGCCTCCACGAAGCTATGGATATCCTCATATTTCATATCAATTACAAGAGTTCCGTTTTCCACATCCTCGAGAATCCCCTGCAATCCTTGCAATATAACTTCCTTATCTTCCTGTGTAAGTATATTCTGCTTTGCCAGCATTTTCACATGGGCCATACTTCCCTGTATGTCCTGCTTATACAACTTTTTGTCAAAATTAATGGACGCATTAAACTCATATACCATTCTGTCGGTATCCTTTGTAAAACGTCCTCCCCATAAATCTGCCATAGTTATCCTCTCCATCCTTTAACTTTCTGTTGATAATAACACAAACCTCGCTTTATTGCAATAGAGTGCTTCGATTTTGCTTTCTGACACCACCTGAAAAGCTAATGAATATAATAAAATCAAACAAAGAAAAGAGCCCCTTATATGACACCTTATTTAATTGAACTTAAAAATATATGTTACTCCTACCATACATTACATGGGGAAACAAAAGCTTTGGACCGGATATCCTTCGGCGTTAAGAACGGGGAATTTGTAGCCATTGTAGGCCCCAGCGGATGCGGAAAATCAACTCTTCTATCCATTATTGCCGGACTTATCAAACCGGAGGAAGGCACCATTGCGGTAAATAAACCGGATGGTTCCTTAGGATACCCCAAAATCGGTTATATGTTGCAGAAAGACCACCTTCTTGATTGGCGAAGTGTCTATCAGAACATGCTGTTAGGACTGGAAATCCGTAAAGAATTAACACAGGAAAATCTGGATTATGTAGATGAGTTATTGAAAGAATACGGTCTGGGAGCCTTTCGTGACAAACGCCCCTTCGAACTGTCCGGTGGTATGAAACAAAGAGCTGCTCTCATTCGTACACTAGCTCTAAAACCGGAGCTTTTGCTTTTAGATGAAGCCTTCAGTGCCTTGGATTATCAGACCCGCTTAATTGTTTCCGCTGATATTTGTAATATTATTCGCAGCACCGGCAAAACCATGATTATGATTACCCATGATTTATCCGAAGCGGTACGCCTTGCGGACAGAATCATAGTTTTGACAGCACGACCAGCCACTGTGAAAGCAGAAGTCCCTATTCACCTGACCATAAATGAACCTTCCCCGCTTGCTGCCATGAATGCTCCGGAATTCAACGATTATTTTAATCTCATATGGAAGGAGTTAAATGATGAAAACTCATTCAAATAGCCAATTAACCAATCAGGAACTCTTTGTAAAAGAACACCGAAAACACCATCATCAAGTGGCGGCCTATCGAATCCTCATTTTTATTGGTTTTCTCTTACTTTGGGAACTCAGTGTATTCTTTGGAGGTCTGGATGCTTTCTTTTTTTCCAGCCCCAGCCGTGTATTACAATGCTTTATTGATTTAACCCTTAACAAATCCTTGTTTATGCATATTGGTATCACCCTGTTAGAAACACTCATTAGTTTCCTTTTAGTATTAATTATCAGCTTGGTGGTGGCCACCGCACTATGGTACTCCGGCAAGCTTTCCGAGGTACTGGAACCGTATCTTGTCATCCTGAACAGTCTTCCGAAATCAGCACTTGCACCACTGTTTATTGTGTGGCTCGGTACCGGAATGAGCACAATTATTGTAGCCGGAATATCGGTAGCTGTTTTTGGTTCCATTATCAGTTTTTACACAGCTTTTCAGCAAATCAGCCAATCCGAAATCACACTAATTTATACATTGGGCGGCGACAAAAATCACGCCCTTACCAAAGTAGTACTGCCCGGCTCCATACCCACTCTGATCAGTACCGCCAAAGTCAATATCGGATTGTCTTTGGTGGGTGTAATTATTGGTGAATTTCTGGCAGCAAGACGTGGTCTCGGTTATTTAATCATTTATGGTTCCCAGGTTTTTCAATTAGATATGGTGATTACCTCCATTATTCTTCTTTGTATTATTGCGATGGGCTTTTATAAAGTGATTCAATATATCGAACACTGCATCAAAAAGAAATTGTTAAAATAAATTTCCGCAAAAGAAAAAGCATCCCGGAGTTTTCACTCAGAGATGCTTTTATTATATACTTTTATTCTTCGTAAGGTTTCATAGGAACGATGGTTCCGTCTTCATTGTACTTTAATTCTCTGAATTTTACGCAACGAAGGTGGTTTACACCATTTGATAATGAACTGTCATGATAGAACAGATACCATTTACCCTTGAACTCAACGATAGAATGATGGGTTGTCCAACCGATAACAGGCTCTAAAATTCTTCCCTTATAGGTGAAAGGACCCTTCGGTGTATCGCCGATTGCATATACCAGATAATGTGTAGTACCTGTAGAATAAGACAGATAGTACTTACCATTGTACTTGTGCATCCAAGGACCTTCAAAATATCTTCTGTCCTCATCGCCTGCAGTGATGGGATTGCCATCCTCGTCCACAATCAGAATCTCCTGAGGGATTTCTTTAATAGAGAGCATATCATCACTAAGTTCAGCTACACGAGGACCTACTTCAGGTGCATCTGCAGCGGGTTCTACAAAATTCTTGGTGAAGTTATTAGTCATCCAAGACTCTAACTGTCCGCCCCACAAACCTCCGAAATAGATGTATGCTTTGTCATCATCATCAACTAAAACAGCAGGATCAATACTGAAACTTCCTAAAATGAAGCTTTCTTCTGCTTTAAAAGGACCTTCCGGTCTGTCGGATGTTGCTACACCGATACGGAAAATACCATTCTTATCTCTTGCAGGGAAATATAAATAATACTTACCATTCTTAAATGCTGCATCCGGAGCCCACATCTGACCACTTACCCAAGGAACATCCTTCATATGTAATGCTTCACCATGATCTACACAAGGTGCATCTACATCATCCATAGATAAAATGTGGTAATCCTCCATTTTGTACTGGTCACCATCATCATTGTCTTCACCGTCATGATCTAAGTCATGAGAAGGATAGATATAAATCTTGTCCTCGAATACGTGTGCTGAAGGATCTGCAGTATAAATATGTGTTACTAAAGGTTCATTCTGCTTTGCCATAAAATACCTCCTGTTTTATTTATAATCATTTCTTAGTTTGTTACAAGAGAATCTGCTTTATTGCAGATTCTCCTGTTCTTATAAGCTGAAAATGGGACTTGAACCCACGACCCCTTCATTACGAGTGAAGTGCTCTACCGACTGAGCTATTTCAGCAAATATAAGTACAAATAAGAAAATGTATTATATATTTGTATTCACTATTATATCCGATTTGCCGTATTTTTTCAAGTCAAAATATTGCTAATTTTGCATAATTCAACAAAATATCACATCAAATACGACAATTTTAGATAAAGTATCGACAAATTAGTCATTCTTAACATGAACATCCATCTGAGGATAAGGAATCTGAATATCTGCCGCATCTAAAGCCAGCTTAATTTCTTCATTCAGACGCCACAATCCCGTCCAATAATTCTCTTTCGCAAACCAGCATCTTACGCCCAAATTTACAGAAGAATTCGCCAGTTGGCTTACATATACCAGCATATCTTCGTCCTTCAATGTATCAGGGTCTTTCTGAAGCACTGACATTATTACATCCTTCGCCGCTTTTATATCAGAATCATAAGAAATCCCGACCACGATATCACATCTTCTGATCTTTGATGCTGTCACATTAATCATACTGTTATTTGCCAGATTTCCGTTAGGTAATATTACAATTCTGTTATCACCGGTTCGAAGCTTGGTATAGATAATCTGAATCTCATCTACCACACCTTCATTACCGCTTGCATCAACGATATAATCTCCCACTCTGAAGGGTCTCATCAGAAGGATCAGTACGCCGCCTGCCACATTGGAAAGACTTCCCTGCAAAGCTAGGCCCACAGCCACACCGGCCGAACCTAATAATGCAACGATACTGGCCGCATCCATACCGCAATTGGATGCAACAAGAAATGCCAACAGTACATACAAAGATACCCGAATCAATGAATATAAAAATTGTTCTACACTCACCTCTATATCCGTACGTTCAAAGGCTTTCTTTAAAAGCTTTAATAAAAGCTTTATAAGCTTACTTCCTATGAATAAAATTACCAAAGCAAGCAATACACGTCCTCCAAGATTCATGGCCGTATTTGCCACTTTGTTTAAAAACATTTCAAAAAAATCCATTATAAATTCTCCTTACCATATCTTAAGCATTCTTTCCTTTTGTTGTCTTGGCAGCAGATTTCTTTTTCACAACCTTGGCAATAATGGTACGTTTGCGGATACGATCTGCTATCACTTTCTCCAATTCATCTTCCGTATATGGCACAAAACGTAATACAGAAAGAGATAGGGGAGCCATATTTATTTCTACAGACTGCTCCTTACCATCAAACCTTGTATCGTCTGCACAAATGTACGATTTCGCGATATCACTGTTACCGCCAAAGCGCTTTTCATCTGTATTGAATATCTCACGATACTTTCCTTCGTAAGGCACACCGGTACGTATTCTCTGTTCTGCACCCGAGAAATTCGCTACAACTAACAGAAGGTCACCCTCTTCTGCACCCTTTCTCAAATAACTCAAATAACATTTTGATGCAGAAATAGCATTAATCCACTCAAAACCTTCCGGCTTATCATCCAGCTCATATAAGGCCTTTTCGCTTCCGTACATTTTATTTAATTCTTCGCATAAACGCGACATGCCTGCATGCTCCGGATATTGAAGCAGATTCCACTGAAGGATTCTGTGTTCATTCCACTCATCAAATTCTGCCATATCCTGTCCCATAAAGACAAGCTTCTTGCCCGGATGAGTCATATAATAAGCAAAAGCAAGACGTAAGTTGGCCAGCTTCTGTTCTTTGGTACCCGGCATCTTACCTACCATGGAAGACTTACCATGAACCACTTCATCGTGCGAGAATACCGATATAAACTTCTCGCTGTATGCATAAATCATGCTAAAAGTCAGCTCTTCATGATGGTGACTTCTAAAATAAGGATCATTACGCATATATCCGATAAAATCGTTCATAAAGCCCATGTTCCACTTCAAGTCAAATCCAAGTCCGCCGTCCTCCAAAGCTCCTGTAATCATGGGAAAGGCAGTACTTTCTTCCGCAATACTCAAAACTCCCGGATTTCTCTTTTTCATTATGCTGTTCAGATGCTTTATGAGTTCGATGGCTTCCAGATTTTCATTACCGCCATACATATTAGCTACCCATTCACCGTCGTTCTTGCCATAGTCCAAATACAACATACTTGCCACAGCATCCATACGAATACCGTCAGCATGGTACTTTTCTACCCAGAACAAAGCATTTGCAATCAAATAGTTTGAAACCTGAGGTCTGCCATAATTGTAAATCAAAGTTCCCCAATGGGCATGTGTACTCTGTCTGGGATCCAAATGTTCGTACAAACATGTACCGTCAAAGTGAGACAAACCATGTGTATCTCTGGGGAAATGGGCCGGAACCCAATCCAAAATCACACCGATTCCCGCTTTATGCATCTCATTTATGAAATACATAAAATCTTCCGGAGTACCATATCTGGAGGTTGGTGAATAATAACCAATCACCTGATAACCCCAGGATTCATCCAAAGGATGCTCCATAATCGGCATCAATTCCACATGAGTGTAGCCCATCTTCTTGACATATTCAATAAGCTTGGGCGCTATATCACGATAATTTGCATAGACTTCCCCTTCTTTAGGCGCTGCAAAAGAACCCAAATACACCTCATATACGCTCATGGGCACATTGCCCTTTTGGAATAACTCTCTGTTCTTTATAAATTCTTCGTCATTCCATGGGAAGTCTTCAATATCTGCAATAACAGATGCATTTTCCGGTCTCAGCTGTGATTCAAATGCATAGGGATCCGCCTTTAAGTATGTCAATCCGCTTGGCGTCTTCAGCTCAAACTTATAGTTCATACCAATCATGGCCTGTGGTACGAATATCTCAAATATACCTGAATTCCACAAGCGTCTCATCTGATGAAGTCTGCCATCCCAGTTATTGAAATCGCCGACCACACTTACACGCATGGCATTGGGCGCCCATACAGCAAAATACGTCCCCTCTTCACCTTCGGACACACAGGGATGTGCTCCCAGCATATCATACACATGATAGTGGATACCTTTTGCAAACTTTTCCGTATCTTCCATGGAAATCATGGGTTTATGGCGATAGGAATCCAGCATAATAATTTCGCCCACTTCACTATCATCTACCACATATCTGTATTCGCCCATTTCCTTAGACGGTAACAAACACGCAAAAAATCCTTCGTCCACCTTTTCCATACGGAAATCTTTTCTTTTTTCCATTAAGCGCAGCTTAACAGAATTTGCCCCCGGATAAAAACATTGGAATAAAATGTCTCTTCCCACCTTGTGAGGTCCCAGTATTTCATGTGGATTATCACATTCCGAATAGATAATCTCTTCAATTTTAGGCCAATTCATCAGCTTATACAATTTTTTGTCCATTTAATCAACTCCGTTTTGTCAATTCAATATCAGTATATATCGGCATATCATTAAGAACTATATAGCATGTACAAACAATCCGCTTCTCAGCTTAGGCTCAAACCAGGTAGACTTAGGAGGCATCAACAAATCAGCATCTGCCACACCAAAAAGCTCATAGATAGAGGTGGGATACATAGAAAATGCCACTGTCATATCCTTATGAACACGTCTTTCCAACTCCTTCAGTCCTCTGATACCACCTACAAAGTCAATTCTTTTATCTGTTTTGGGGTCCTGAATACCCAGTACAGGATTTAGTAAATAATCCTGCAAAATAGACACATCCAGTCCCTTAACCGCATCTTCACTCTTAATATCCTCATGGGCAGTCAGGCAATACCATACCTCATCCAGATACATACCGAATTCGCCCTTCTTAGCAGGCTTATAGCATTCTTTGCCAACTTCTTTTATATCAAAGCATTCTGATATCTTTGCCATGAATTCCTCTTTGCTGTAGCCATTCAAATCCTTAACCACACGGTTATAATCCATAATGCTTAATTCATCCGCCGGGAATAATACGGAAAGGAAATAGTTAAACTCCTCAGCTCCGGTATATGCCGGATTTTCTGCTCTTCTCTTTAATCCAACCTTCACTGCAGATGCACATCTGTGATGACCGTCAGCAATATAAATCTCCTGAATACCCGCAAAAGTATCTGCAATGGTATTAATAAACTCATCAGCTGCAATTACCCATACTCTGTGAGTAATACCATCTTCGGATACGAAATCATAAACCGGCTTGTCTTCCACGGTAGCTGCAACCACCTTCTGAATCGCCTCATTGGTACGATATGCCAGGAAAATGGGTCCTGTCTGCGCACTACAGATATCTACATGATTAATACGGTCCTGTTCTTTGTCTGCACGGGTATTTTCATGCTTCTTAATAATATTGTTCTGATAATCATCGATAGACGCACAAGCCACAATACCCTTCTGGCTACGTCCGTCCATTACCTGTTCGTACAGATAATAACAGGGCTTATCTTCCTGTACAAAACGGCCTTCTTTAATCCATCCCCACAAAAGATCATGTGCTTTTGCATATACTTCCGGTGCATAGGTATCCACATCCGCAGAAAAAGAAGTTTCAGCTCTGTCTATTGCCAAAAAAGAACCCGGATTGTTCTTTACTACTTCACAAGCTTCCTCTCTATTGTATACATCGTAAGGCAACGCAGCGATTTCTGATTCTTTGCCGGGTGCCGGACGATAGGCACTAAACGGTTTAATTACTGCCATCTCTTATTCCTCCTAAGTTTTCTTATTTTCTGAAATCAATCACCTTTATATGAATTGATGTAATTATTGTATCAAAAAACACTATACATAACAAGTCTAAGGTGTTAAAATATTATGAGAAATAGAGATTGGAGGTAATTAATATGACTGAAGAAAATCGCAAGATTTTAGAACGTATAAATTCTTATTCCGAGCAGGTTCTGGGAGATATCGACCCACAAAAAACACCTGTTTCCATGCAGCTGGAAAAGCTGAAGCCCATTATGCAGGAAATCGCTGATGAAAAGGGTATGAAACTGGAGGATTTGTTTATTCTTTATATGGATTTGCAAACAGAAGCCAGTGTAAAATCCCAGCAAAAGTTAAAGGATTCTCTTTCCGATGTTAATGTTGGCGGTGGAATGCCATTATTATTCCGTTAATTTTTCGCATTTTAAAACCCTGTGAATGATAATATTCACAGGGCTTTTCATTTACTTAATTATTTAACAACTCTTACGCGGAATACGCCTTCAATCGCTTTTAACTTTTCAATCATTTCAGCAGTTGCAGGTGCTTCCAGATCCATCATGGTATAAGCCACTTCACCTCTGGATTTGTTCATCATATCGGTAATGTTGATACCTTCATCACCAAAGCAAGCAGTAAACTTGGTAATCATGTTTGCAATATTCTTGTGGAAGATTGCCACACGACCAGCCTGATTACAGATACCCATATCACAAGCAGGATAGTTTACACTGTTCTTGATGTTACCATTCTCAAGGTAATCCATCATCTGTTCTACAGCCATCACAGCACAGTTATCTTCTGATTCTTCAGTACTTGCGCCTAAGTGAGGCATTACGATACATCCCGGCTGACCTGCAGTTGTAGGATTTGCAAAGTCAGAAATGTATTTACGAATCTTTCCGCTCTTCAAACCTTCCAAAACAGCCTCTTCATCAGCAAGCAAATCTCTGGAGTAGTTGATAATTACCACGCCATCCTTCATCTTCGCAATTGCTTCCTTGCTGATAGTGTTCTTTGTGCTGTCTAAAAGAGGCACATGAACAGTAATATAATCACAATCTGTAAAGATATCATCTTCATTAAATACATGCTTAACAGCACGGCTGATATTCCAAGCTGCATTTACAGACAAGTAAGGGTCATAACCATATACTTCCATACCAAGACTTACTGCGGCATTTGCTACCTGTGCACCAATTGCGCCCAAACCGATAACACCAAGCTTCTTACCCATAATTTCAGTACCTGCAAATTTACTCTTTGCCTTTTCAGCAGTCTTTGCAATATTTTCATCAGCTTTGTTCTCTTCCACCCACTTGATACCACCAACAATATCACGGGCAGCCAGTAACATACCGGCAATTACAAGTTCCTTTACACCGTTTGCATTTGCACCGGGAGTATTGAATACTACAACACCCTTTTCAGCACACTTATCCAAAGGAATATTATTTACACCTGCACCCGCTCTTGCTACTGCAAGCAAAGACTCAGGAAGGTCCATATCATGCATAGCAGCACTTCTAACCAAAATACCATCAGCTGCATTTACATCATCTACGATCTGATAACTATCAGTAAAATTGGCCAAACCAATCTTAGAAATAGGATTTAAACAATTAATCTGGAACATAATTATGCATTCTCCTCTTCAAACTTCTTCATAAATTCAACTAATTTCTCAACACCTTCGATAGGCATAGCATTGTAGATACTAGCTCTCATACCGCCTACACTTCTGTGTCCCTTAAGGTTGGTAAAGCCTGCTGCAGTAGCTTCCTTTACAAACTTAGCATCCATGTCAGCATCACCGGTAACAAAAGGAACATTCATGAGTGATCTGTCTTCCTTACGAACAGTACCCTTGAAAAGTTTACTCTGGTCAAGGAAATCATAAAGGATAGCAGCCTTCTTTTCGTTGTATTCCTTCATAGCCTCTAAGCCGCCCTGCTTCTTCAACCACTTGAATACTTTACCGCAGATATAAATACCGTATGCAGGAGGAGTGTTGTACATAGAATCAGCATCTGCATGGGTCTTGTACTGAAGCATGGTAGGAGTTCCTTCCAAAACATCCTCAGTAATCAAATCCTCACGGATGATTGCGATAACCACACCAGCAGGTCCGATATTCTTCTGCGCACCACCGTAGATGATACCATACTTGGTTACATCCATAGGCTCTGACAAGAAGCAGCTGGATACGTCAGATACTAAAATCTTACCCTTTGTATTAGGTAATGTCTTAAACTTGGTACCGTAAATGGTATTGTTTTCACAAATATAAACATAGTCTGCATCCTCAGAAATAGGAAGATCAGAACAATCAGGTATGTAAGAGAAATTGTCATCCTCAGAGGTGGCAATCTTGTTAGCTGTACCAAACTTCTGCGCTTCCTTATGAGCCTTCTTAGCCCACATACCGGTTACGATATAATCAGCAACCTTATTCTTCATCAGGTTCATGGGAACCATAGCAAACTGCAAGTGAGCACCACCCTGCAGGAATAATACTTTATAATTATCAGGAATATTCAGCAAATCTCTTAAATCCGCTTCAGCTTCCTTGATAATGGTCTCGTAAGCTTTCGAACGATGGCTCATCTCCATAACCGACATGCCGGTTCCTCTGTAATCCATCATTTCTTCTGCAGCTTCTTTTAAGACTTCTTCAGGCAAAACTGCGGGACCTGCTGAAAAATTGTACACTCTAGACACAATTCTTTCCTCCTTAATATTTTCTTTCGCTTTATTTTGTTAAAAAAATAACTTAAACCACATTTTATACCTAATTAATACTTTAGTCAACTACATTATTAAACTTTTTTAATAAAACATTATAACCGGTGTGCCAATTTCATATTCATCATAAATCGTAGGCATCACTTCCGGCGGAATATTTACACAACCGTGAGAACCGTTCGTCATATAAATCTCGCCGCCAAACTCCTTTCGCCAGTCCGCATCATGAAGTCCTATACTGCCCTTAACAGGCATCCAAAAATCAACAGGCGTAGCATAACCGGGGCCTCGAAGAGTCCTGTTTTTCTGCTTATTATACACGAAATTAACCCCTTCAGGAGTATTCCATTTCCGTTTCATATTGCCGGTTACAATATCTGTTTCCAACAGTAGTTCACCATTCTTATAGGCATAAAGCTTTTGTATCCCCATATCTACTTCTATATAAGTATCACCGATATCATTCTTTCCTCTGACATATCCTTCTTGTAAATATGTGGGTACATGTTCTTCACGGATTCCCTGTGAAAAAGCTTCCTTCAAATAAGTTTTCTCCGCTTCTGCATCAAGCTCCGTTCCATAGGTTACATACTCTACCTGTACCGTTTCACCGCGTGTTGCATTAAATTCCAACATACTGTCCACCGTATTATATTCCATAGCCAAACGGTCTATAAACAGTTCCACCGCCAACTCATCCAATTGAAATCCACCATGTTCATCCAAAATGAATCGGCCATCTTCATCCACTAGCACAAATTCACTGGCTATTTTATGATCAATGGCTATTTTTTCAGCACCCATGTCATATACGATACCGCAATCCAAATACTCCTGCAGTTGTTCCCATTGCTTTCTCGTCTCTTCCTGCACAGCTGACGCCGGCATATCACGATAAGCATCACTCAGTTGCATCTGCACCGTCATTTCACCAAGCACAAAGCACTGATTCACATATTCTGCCAAAAGTTCCGGTTGCAACACATCATATAAATTGTCATAAAGTTCATAGCCGGCATCGCCTTTTATGATTTTCACCATTAAAACATCAGAGATTTCTTTCTTCACGATATCTAATTCTGTGACAAGAAGTTTCAGAGCGCCTTCATCCCAGGTTCTTTGAGGCAACAGGCTGATATTCTTTTTCTTGCCAAGTTCAATAGGCCATAACCAGGGATTTTGATTCTCCTTTTGCGCCTGCAAACTCACTGTATAATCTTCCTGATATGCCACTTCCGCCATATCGATAATACCGGTTTCTCCATCCCGATTAATAATGGTAAGAAACGGAGCCTTTGTCTGTAACAAAAGCTCCGTATTAACCTCTTCCACAGACTTTCCGGTACAATAGATACCGTTTATCCATGTATTAATCATAAAGACGTCCTTATAAAAACAAACAACTGCAAAATAACAAATCAAACCAAGTATTACCGCCACTAACAGTAAGCGTTCCAGCATCTTTGTTAATTTATTTATCATATGTATACCTGTTTATTTTTCTTTGTTCTTTAAATCGTCTCCATCAAACACTTCACTGATAGGTGCTCCTGCCGGAACCATAGGGAATACCTTATCATCCTCGGGAATCATACACTCTATAAGTACGGGACATTTCAGGCTGATTGCCTTTTCGATTGCCGGTCCCATTTCTTCCTTTTTGGTTACACGGATAGCTTCACAGCCAAGACCTTCTGCCACCTTGCAAAAATCCACCTTATCATTCAGTACCGTCTGAGAATATCTCTTTCCATAGAATAATGTCTGCCACTGACGTACCATACCCAAGACATGATTATTGATAACCACTTGGATAATCGGAATATTATAACGGCTGGCAGTAGCCAGTTCCTGCATATTCATACGGAAACATCCGTCACCTGCAATATTGATACAAATTTTGTCTGGTTGTCCTACCTGTGCACCGATACAAGCGCCCAAACCATATCCCATGGTTCCCAAACCACCGGAAGAAAGGAAGGTACGGGGCTCGGTATACTTATAATACTGTGCTGCCCACATCTGATGCTGGCCTACATCGGTAGTAATAATGGCCTTACCCTCTGTTACTCTGTCAATTTCTTCAATGACATAAGGACCTGACAACGCACCATCCTCATATTTCATGGGATATTTAGCCTTTAACTCCTGAATCTTCGCCATCCATTCCGCATGGTCCTGCTGTTCCAGCTTGCTGTTTAATACCTTAAGAACCAGCTTTAAGTCACCGATAAGTGCAGCATCCACGCGTATATTCTTATTGATTTCCGCTGCATCCACATCAATCTGGACAATTTTGGCACCTTCTGCAAATTTCTTAGGATTACCGGTAACGCGGTCTGAGAAACGTGCACCTAATGCAATCAACAAATCACAATCACTTACACCCAAGTTGGAGGCTTTGGTACCATGCATACCAATCATACCGGTATATCTGTCACTCTTTCCATTGAAAGCACCTTTACCCATAAGAGTATCACAAACCGGTGCGTCAATTAATTCTGCGAACTCTGCCACTTCCTTATCCGCACCTGAGATTACTGCACCACCGCCCAGATAAATGAAAGGTTTCTTTGCTTTCTTAATCAGCTTGATCACCTTTTCCATATCCTCTTCTGTGTACTTGACAGGTTTTTCTACATTCCTTTTCTCCACAGGAGTATATTCACAAACGGCTGCTGTTACATCCTTGGTAATATCCACCAAAACCGGTCCCGGTCTTCCGCTTTTTGCAATATAAAAAGCTTTGCGAATAGTATCTGCCAAATCAGCAACATTTTTAACAATATATCCATGCTTGGTAATAGGCATTGTTACGCCGGCAATATCCACCTCTTGGAAGGTATCCTTACCCAGTAAGGGAAGATTAACATTTGCAGTAATTGCTACCATGGGAACAGAATCCATATAAGCGGTAGCAATACCGGTAACAAGATTAGTTGCCCCCGGACCACTGGTTGCCATACATACACCAACTTTACCGGTGGCACGAGCGTAACCGTCTGCCGCATGTGCAGCACCCTGCTCATGGGATGTTAAAATATGATTAATTTCATCACTGTGTTTGTAAAGAGCATCATAGATATTCAGAATAGTTCCGCCAGGATATCCGAATACGGTATCCACGCCCTGCTCTTTTAAACATTCTACTACAATTTCAGCACCTGTTAATTGCATGTTTTCCTCATTTCCGTCATATTAACGACCATTTTCTATTACATAAGTTGATTACTTAATTTCTAATACCGCACCCTTGTTACCACTGGTAACCAATTCACGATAACGGGCAAGATATCCGCTAACTTCCTTCAAATTCGGCTTCCAATTTGCCTTTCTCTCAGCCAGTTCTTCCTCAGAAACCAGCATATCCAGCTTGTTCTCAGGAATATTGATACGGATGATATCACCTTCCTGTACCAAAGCAATGGGTCCGCCCACTGCTGCTTCCGGAGAAACATGTCCGATGGATGCACCACGGGAAGCACCGGAGAAACGACCGTCGGTAATCAGTGCCACACAAGAGCCAAGACCCATACCTGCGATTGCAGAGGTAGGATTCAGCATCTCTCTCATACTGGGACCACCCTTAGGGCCTTCGTTACGGATAACAACTACATCACCTGCTACAATCTTACCGCCCTTGATTGCTGCGATTGCATCTTCTTCGCATTCAAATACTCTTGCCGGACCTTCATGCACCATCATCTCAGCCACTACTGCAGAACGCTTTACCACACCGCCGTCGGGAGCCAGGTTACCCTTCAGCACAGCGATACCGCCGGTTTCGGAATAAGGATTCTCTACAGGTCTGATTACATCCGGGTTCTTATTTACACAATTCTTAATATTTTCACCAATGGTGGTACCATTGACAGTCATACAATCTAAATTCAACAGGTTCTTCTTGGTCAGCTCGTTCATTACCGCATAAACACCGCCTGCCTCATTCAAATCTTCCATGTATGTAGGACC
The DNA here is from genome assembly GCA_017520425.1 of Lachnospiraceae bacterium. Lineage (GTDB taxonomy): Bacteria > Bacillota > Clostridia > Lachnospirales > Lachnospiraceae > Acetatifactor. Next base: position 76,696 of record JAFXFO010000022.1, read on the forward strand.
GGCAGGTGCCAGGTGACAAAGGTTAGGCGTCTTAGCAGACAATTCATTGGCAATATCCAAGTTCAAATCCACGCCTGCTTCCTTGGCAATAGCAGGAAGGTGAAGCATAGAGTTGGTAGAACAACCAAGTGCCATATCCACAACCAAAGCATTCATAAATGCCTTTTCTGTCATAATATCACGGGGCTTAATATCCTTTTCTACCAGTTCCATAATCTTCATACCAGCATGCTTCGCCAGGCGGATTCTTTCAGAATATACTGCAGGAATGGTACCGTTACCCTTTAAGCCCATACCAATAGCTTCAGTCAAGCAGTTCATGGAGTTTGCGGTATACATACCTGAGCAGGAACCGCAGGAAGGGCAAGCCTTTTCTTCGAATTCACAAAGCTTTTCCATGGTCATGGTGCCAGCCGCCACACTACCAACAGCCTCAAACATGCTGGAAAGACTGGTCTTGTGTCCATCAATACGACCTGCCAGCATGGGACCACCGGATACAAATACAGTAGGAATATTTAATCTGGCAGCAGCCATAAGTAAACCGGGTACATTCTTATCACAGTTAGGTACGCAAACCAAACCGTCAAAGCCATGTGCCATGGTCATACACTCTGTGGAATCAGCAATCAAATCTCTTGTTACCAGGGAATACTTCATACCGGTATGTCCCATAGCAATACCGTCACACACTGCAATTGCAGGGAATACTACCGGCATACCGCCAGCCATAGCCACGCCCATCTTAACCGCATCTACGATTTTATCCAAATTCATATGGCCGGGTACGATTTCATTATAGGAGCTGACGATACCAATCATGGGGCGTCTTCTCTCTTCCTCCGTATAGCCCAGCGCATTAAACAAACTTCTGTGAGGTGCCTGTGCGGTACCTGTCTTTACTGCGTCACTTCTCATATTTACCTCTTTCCCTTGGCTGAGGTCATTGGCTATTTACGAATTAGTCACTATACCAATTACTCACACACCGGATAAAAAACTTCCTCCCCAATATGTATGTCACTTGTCGGTCAGGTATGTCCGCCTGTGTCATACATATTGAGTCGTCAGTTCTTTTATACGGTGCATTACGTGATAGGTATAGCGCCTAATTCTCACATTGTCAATTTATCAGTCAGTATCAAATATATTAATAATCAATTATGTGAATTGCCCTATTTACAAAACAACGGCACGTACACATCTGTTTCATCATATCACACTTTGTATGTATTTGTAAACTTGTAAGATAGCTTGTCAGATGCGTTCTGCGATTAAGTCGCCCATCTTTGCACAGCCCACTTTTTCACATCCGTCTGAATAGATGTCTCCGGTGCGGAAGCCGTCTTCCAATACCTTCTTGACCGCTGTTTCAATAGCATCTGCTTCCTTGTCCAAATCGAAGCTGTAACGAAGCATCATAGCTGCACTTAATATGGTTGCGATGGGGTTCGCGATGTCCTTGCCGGCAATATCCGGTGCGGAACCATGGCTGGGTTCATAAAGACCAAACTTGGTATCATTTAAGCTGGCACTGGAAAGCATGCCGATGGAGCCGGTTACCATGCTGGCTTCATCGGATAAGATATCACCAAACATGTTCTCGGTTAAGATGACATCAAACTGCGCAGGGTCCTTTACCAGCTGCATTGCACAGTTATCCACCAGCATATGCTCCAAGGTCACCTCAGGATAATCCTTAGCCACTTCATTGACTACCGCTCTCCAAAGTCTGGATGAGTCAAGCACGTTAGCCTTATCCACGCTGGTCACCTTTTTGCGGCGTTTCATGGCGATATCAAAGCCACGGATAGCGATACGGCGAATCTCGTTCTCATCATAGGTCAGTGTATCAATAGCCTTTCTCACACCGTTTTCTTCTACTGTCTTACGCTCACCAAAATACAAACCGCCGGTAAGTTCTCTCATAATCATCATATCAAAGCCTGCTTCACTGATTTCCTTCTTCAAAGGACAGGCATCTGCCAATTCAGGATAAAGGTAGGCGGGACGTAAGTTTGCAAAGAGATTCAAAGCCTTACGAATCTTAAGCAGTCCTGCTTCCGGTCTTAAATTGGGTGGAAGCTGGTACCAGGGTGAAGTATTGGTATCGCCACCGATAGACCCCATAAGTACTGCATCAGCCGCCTTAGCCGTTGCAATAGCCTCATCCGTCAACGGAACACCATGTACATCGATAGATGCACCTCCCATTAAAATATCAGTATAATTCATGGTGTGACCGAACTTTTCAGCCACCTTATTCAAAACCTTTTTTGCTTCATTCATAATCTCAGGACCAATACCGTCACCGGGAATGCATGTAATTTTCAATTCCATAATATGTACCTCACTGTTTGTTTTTTGTAAATGCAGCCTATTTCTGACATCATTTTCTTAAGTTTATCATGAATACAGGTATTCTTCAAATACATATTTCTTATATTTGTTATAACCCGTCGTTATAGTTTTAATCGAGCAGGCTGACTCCTACTCGATTAGCAACCAGTTCGAAGCAAGCTTCTCACTGTTCTTACGCCCTGCAAATGAAATTTCGTACAAGAACAATTTCTCTTGCAGGGCTTTTGCCACAAAATAAGCGGCACATGTTACCATGCACCGCTTCCTTGTTTCACGTTATACTTTTATGCCTCAGGCTTCTCAATACTGGTAATCGCATTTCTCTGCATAGGGATACGGCAGTTCTTGTTGCTGCCAAATTCTACGATTACGGTATCATCATTGATATCGATTACTACACCATAAAAACCTGCAGTGGTCAATACGTAATCACCGATTTCCAAGGATGCCAGCATAGCTGCCATCTGCTTCTGTTTCTTGCTCTGGGGTCTCATAAAGAAAAACCACAAACCGAAGAAAATTAATGCATACATAATCAAAATACCGCCAAGACCCATACCACCGGGCTGTGCCGCATCTGTTGTTCCTGTTAAAATGATACTCATGTTATTTCCTCCTAAACTTATCTTTCAAACACTGTAGTATATCATACACAAATTTTGTCAATCCTACAAGTGCTTTTTACGGAATTCATATATTTTTTACACTTCTGCCGAATCAGCCTGTTTACTCCAAAGGTGTTGCCATATTTTCCAGCTTTTGCTTTTTGTATGCTGAAAAACGTCCCTCATCCAGTGCATTTCTGATTTCTTCCATCATAGTATTATAGAAATACAGATTATGAAGCACGCAAAGACGCATTCCCAGCATTTCCTTGGCCTTCAATAAATGTCTGATATAAGCCCTGGAATATCTCTGGCAGGCCGGACATCCGCAACCTTCCTCTATGGGTCTGCTGTCCAGCTCATACTTGGCATTAAAGAGATTAATCTTGCCATGGTTGGTATAAACATGCCCGTGACGGCCGTTACGGCTGGGATATACACAGTCGAAGAAGTCCACGCCCCTCTCTACCGCTTCCAAAATATTAGCAGGGGTACCTACCCCCATCAGATAAGTGGGCTTATCTTTCGGCAAATAAGGCACCACTTCGTCCAGTACATAGTACATTTCCTCGTGGCTCTCCCCTACTGCCAAACCACCTACAGCATAGCCGTCCAAATCCATCTCACTGATTCTTTTGGCGTGTTCGATACGGATATCTGCAAAAACAGCACCCTGATTAATACCAAACAACATCTGATTCTTATTGATGGTATCCTCCAGGCTGTTCAGACGCTTCATTTCCTTTTTGCATCTCTCCAGCCATCTGGTGGTACGTTCCACGGAATCCTGCACATATTTGCGCTCCGCTTTACTGGGAGGACATTCATCAAAGGCCATAGCGATTGTGGATGCCAAATTGGACTGAATCTGCATACTTTCCTCAGGACCCATGAAAATCTTCCGACCATCTATGTGAGAGTTGAAATATACGCCTTCTTCCTTAATCTTACGAAGACCGGACAAGGAAAACACCTGAAATCCGCCGGAATCCGTAAGGATGGGCTTTTCCCAGGACATAAATTTGTGTAAACCGCCTAACTGCTTTACAATCTTATCTCCGGGACGCACATGAAGGTGATAAGTATTGGAAAGTTGTACCTGCGTCTTAATATTCTCCAAATCAGATGTGGCAACAGCACCCTTTATGGCTGCTATGGTACCCACATTCATAAAAACGGGGGTCTGTATAGTGCCATGCACTGTTTCAAATTCCGCTCTCTTGGCACGACCTTCCTGTTTCAGTATTTTATACATAATATTTCCTCCGTCAAACCAGACCTTCCGGTAACTGCTTGATTTTCCTCAAAAAGAACCTTCCTGCTACATCCGTAGGGAAGGTTCTACATTTATTATATCCGTTTTCTCTAAAATCACAAGAGTGAATTCTACTTAACAATTATTTTTCTTGTAATCGTCCGAAACTCATCTCGCAAATCCTGTTGTGCAGAAAGTTCAAAGTCAGGTCTTCCATCCCTTCTGAAATGTACCCTTCTTATTCCGTCACAGCGAAGGGTATCCTTGATATCGTTCTCTCCATGATAAGCTATCATTAATTCTCCGTCATCATTTACAAAGAAGGAATTGTGTCCCGGTCCATATTCACCTTCTACGGAATAATAGGTTAACACCGGTGTTACACTCTTTTTCCAGGAGAAAATATCCGTCAAATCAGCGGTTTCATCTGCTGTTAAAAGTCCCAGGGCATAGGTATAACGATTGGCAGAACCACCTGAATAGGTCAAATACACCTTACCATCTTTTATAAAACAATATGGTCCTTCATTATTAATGGTACCGTCCACATTTTCCCAACCATACAGTGGTCTGGTCAAAAGAACCGGCTCACTTGTAAGTCGCCAAGGTTCCTTCTCATCCACCGTTGCAATATAAAGCATGGAACCCGTATCCTTGGGAGTGCCGATATGCTTTCGATAGGACCATACCATATAGGAACCGCTCTTTGCAGGGATATAGGTCATATCCAGGGAAATAGCTCCCGGTGCCAAAGGACTACCATCGGCTCGAATTACCGGTATGGGGTTTTCCCAGCTTTCTTCCTTAATAATACTCATACCCTTTTTCAAACGCATTACATGGCACTGAGGTCCCCATTCATGACCGCTAACCGCAAACAAAATATACAATTCACCACCAATCAAATGAAACTCCGGTGCCCAAAAAGTCTGTTCAAATCCTCTGACTTCATCAAAGGGCAATATAAGATGCTCATCCACTCCTTCTGCAAACAACCCCTCAACTGTATCCGCTTCTCTTGCATAGATGCCGATATCATCCAGATTGTCATTGGTTGCAATAAAGTACCATTTCCCTTCCCATTTCAAAAGTACCGGGTCTCCGTAGCCCTTTGCCAAAGGAAATTTCAGCTGTGGGGAACCAACGGTAGCACTTGCTTCATAAATCCCCGGCTTGGTAAAATCAATAGTAGAAGTATCCCAATGCAACTTCTTAACCGCTACGGAACCATCACTGTAAACAGCCGTCCCCTCTATATCATTCAGTTCTCCTTCATTACGAACTATAATACATTCGGGCACATCCAAAGCTTTGTTTTCTACCGGTGTCCAATATTCTATGGCCTTAAGCGCCACTTCCTTCTCCACCTGTACAAAATCACCCGTTTTCCATTGGCTTAAGAATACAGGATCCACCAAGCCCACTCTTTCGAATTCAATGAAATCTTTCGTCAACCACAGCAGAATCTTGTCCCTGCTACTGTCATCCAGGCTTCCGTCTTCTCTGGTACGATATCCGCAGATTCCGTACATTCCTTCGTCCATGCGAAACAGCTTAGGATCGCGTACACCTTTCGGAAATATAGTATTATCTCCTCGAACATCACCTTGTTCAAAAAGGATTCCGTAATTCTTATTTAAGGACTGATATTTCAAACCATCCAGGCTATATGCCAAATGAACACTATATGCCAAACCGCCGGGATATTCCTCCGGCACTGCATTTCTGTGATAAACCGTAAATGTAATATTTTGATTGTTTCCCATATATACTCCCCTTCTATACGAAAGCATCCAGAACCTTACTTCCTTCTCTTACAAAAGCAATATACTCATGAAGTTCAGCTGATACTTCTACCCAACAGCCTCCCTCATATACCGTCTTATCCTTTGTCAGCACCCAGTTCCCCTTGGGCAGATATACCTTTCTGAAAGTAGCCCCCTGTTCCATAATCGGTGCAAACAATATATCCTCACCAAACATATACTGGTCTTCCAAAGTGTAGCAGACCTCATCCTCATAAAAATCATAGAACATGGGACGCATAATGGGAGAACCGGTAGCACTGGCAATATCCATATATTTCACAATATAGGGTTTCAAACGCTCTCTGGTTTCAATTAAGCGCTTTAAGCACTCATAATTATCTTCCCCGAAACACCAGATTTCATTGGGACCGCCACTCTTACACATCAGTTCCGGATGAGGATTTGGCTGGTCTTTGGTACGTTTTCTGTCACCATGCAGACGCATAATCGGGGAGAAAAGACCAAACTGGAACCAACGAACCAACAACTCTCTAAACTCTTCACTTTCCGTATCCCCGTTTAAGAAACCGCCAATATCACTGTTCCACCAGGGAATACCGCACATAGCCATGGACAAGCCGCTGGTAACACTTTGTCTCAGTGCACGCCAGTCTGAAACAATATCTCCGTTCCACACTGCCGCACCGTACTTCTGGCTTCCCGGATATGCAGCACGAGTCAGGGAAATCACTTCCGTCTCTCCTACCGATGTCAGGCCGTCATAGAGCATCTTTACATAATAATAGGGATATAACATGGCTGTCTGCGCACCATTGCCCGGATAAAAATGCAAGTGTCCGAATTGCTGGGGATGAACCTCCGGTTCTGCTTCATCCAGCCAAAAGCTCTTGATTCCCTTATCATAATAATTCTCTTTAATCTTACTCCAGACAAACTCCCTGGTATGCGGATTCATAGTGTCAATAAAAGTCTGCTGTCCGAAAAAATTGAAGGTGCCGTATTGACCATTCTCCGTACGTACAAGCATATTGTTTTCATTCATATATTCCCAGTTTTCACTATTAGGATTTATGGTAGGCCAAACGGATACGATGGGTTTAATTCCTAATTCCTTCAATTCGGCACACATGGCAGCAGGGTCCGGCCAGTATTTCGGTTCAAACTTCCATTCGCCCTGCTCCGTCCAATGGAAAAAGTCGATTACGATTGCATCAATGGGAATGCCCCGTCTTTTGTATTCTCTTGCCACTTCCAAAAGCTGTTCCTGATCTTCATAGCGAAGCTTGCACTGCCAATAACCCGCAGCCCACTCCGGAAACTTAGAAGCATATCCGGTCAAATCTGCATATATTTTCATTACTTCGGCCGGAGTATCTCCCGAGAATACCAGAAAATCCGCCTGATAACAGCTTTCAGAACACCATAATATATGATTTCTGGTGGTTTCGCATCTTCCGGGCGAAGGATTGTTCCAGAAGAATCCGTAACCAAAGGAAGAATACAAAAACGGTAATGCAGATTTGGTATTATAATGCACCAGGTTGCAGGTACTTCCCTTTCTGTCAAAGGCATCCTCGGTTTCCTGACCCAAGCCGTAGAAATGCTCACCCTCATTGGCTTCAAATATCATCTTTGTACAATAATTATCACCCTCTGTATGAATATAATTATTTACATAATCTCCTTCATATTTTCTGCGAAGAATCTGTTTTCCCTTGCGGTAAAAGCTGATAATTCCGCCATACCATGGAAATCCGGCTTCAATCTTTGCACTGATATCTCCGTTGGTAATGGTTGCAACCGATTCATCCCCTTCAATTATGCAATTATCTTCTGTTACAGGGTCTAATAATGTCCATTTCTCTTCTGACACATAATTGTTTCTGGTGGCTCTGCAACGCAAACAATTGATACCGTAAGGTTCAATCACTATCAACTCATCTCTTCTTTGAAAAACCAAACGTTTTTCTTCTAACACAATTTTACCCATAACTTATCCTCTCTGATTATTAATACTTAAAATGTATTATCAACTTTATATCAGTTTAATTATATCATTTCAGCCTTGTCCACACTTCTGATTTCCTAATATTCACTAACACAATCTTGATATTTTTTATAAAAAATGCTATGATTTTACTATTCAGGAATACACAAAGGAGAAAATCATGCCTTTCACCAGCCACAGCTCTTTATACGAAAACATAAAGCATCAAACCAACACGGCACCTTACTTAGTACATTATACAGAAATCGATTCACATACGAACCCTGCACTTTATATGCATTGGCATAATGAAATGGAATTTCTGGTTCTTACAAAAGGCAAATTACTTCTTCATATTGAAGATCGTAGCTTTTTGTTGCTGGAAAATGAGGCTGTTTTTATCCCTCCCGGACTACTTCATATGGGTGAACATGCAGATGCGAAAGGATGTTGTTTTTATGCCTTTGTATTTTCTTCGGACTTTTTATTTAGCAGCTTTGAAACCGACAAATTCAACAAATACATACAACCCGTACTGCATAATAAGATTGATTTAGCCTTACATTTAACACCTGATTCTTTTTGGCAGCAATCCATTATTGATTATTTGCTACTAATTTTTGCTGCCGAACAGGAAGAATTAACCGTCCGCGGTCTTACCTATCTGATTTGGGATACCTTTTATAAGAATCATCTATTGTCCGATTCTATGATTGACACAACTGCCGCCCAAAATGAACGCTTTAACGGAGTAATTGACTATATCCGTGAACATTATCAGGAATATATAACATTAGGCCAAATGGCGGAACTAATCCATCTGAGTGAAGGTCAATTCTGCCGCCTGTTTAAATCCTTCACCGGTATGAGTCCCAATCAATACCTAATCCGATACCGGATCCTGCAAAGCTGTCAGCTTTTGCTAAAAACAGATACTAGCATCACCGATATTGCCCTATCCTGCGGTTTTAACAATATCAGTTATTTTAACCGTGCATTTTTGAAAATCATGAACACCACTCCCGGTGATTATCGCCGCTTTAATCGAGGTGAACTTTAGATTATCACAAAAACCCGCCTTTTCAGACGGGTTTTTCTTAACGGATATTCTATTGTTTGATTTTGTGGAAAATAATACAGTTGGGTTGTTGTATCTTCACGGGTGCACCGTTCATGGTAATAATTCCCTTTTCCAAATCCGCACGGAAGAAGGTCATGGTATCCGATTCATGGTTTAAAGAAACCAGGAATTGATTGCCAGGGAATAATTCCGCATCCTTAGGATACGTGCCGCTGATAGGTAAACAGAAATTGGTCTTCAGCATACCGGTTTTCTGATCCACATTATAAACCACTACCGAATTATCTCCTGCATTGGAACTGAGCAGATACTTATAATCCACGGAAAAGCTCAATGCACTGGCTACAGTTCCCTGTGTGGAATTCTTACGCAGGGTGGAAATACTCTGTATCTTTTCAAAATAAGGAATTCCTTCCTTATCTTCATATTTATAAACATCAATGAAACATTTCCATTCATGTACGATATAAATATATTTACCATCCTTGGATATCTTAATATGCCTGGGACCGGACTCCAGTTCACTGCGGATAACATCCGCCAGCTTCAGCTTGCCATGGGTCTTGTCCAAAGAATAAACATTCACATGGTCCATCCCCTGATCCGCTACCAAAAGATACTTATTATCATGAGTCATACGGGCACAATTAATATGAGGTCTGAAATTACGCTCAGCCACGCTTCCCAATCCTTTGTGGAAGATTTCATCCGTAATAGGACCCACTCCTCCATCCTCTAATATCTTTAAAACCGTAAGCTTTCCGTCATGGTAACCTGCCACAAAAAGGTATTTGTCCGAATAATCACTGGACACATAACAACCGCGCATACCGTTAATCGGCGCAAAATTAATTAATTCCAAACCGCCATCCGGTAATATCTTGTATGCTTCCAAACCAAAATCCGTAATGGAATACAAGAAACGTCTGTCATGAGAGATGCTGATATACGAGGAATTGGTAATTTCCACCTTATCCTTTTCGATAAATCGGCCCTTTTCCATATCTACATCATATATACGAATGCCATGGCTGTCTCCCATGGTATAAGTCGATACATAAGCTACATATTTTTCCATAAAAAAGCCTCCCAAAAACTCTTGAAATTACTATACCACAAAAGCATGCGCAATTAAATACTTTTTTATTGCTTTTTTTTGTCTAATTGATTGACTTTCTACATGATAACATATAAAATTAACATATTCGGCATAAATCAATAGCTTGAATATTTATTTTTAATCCTAAAGAGAAAGGGCTTATTAAATGAAAAAAGCATTGGTTAATTTGGAACATATTTCCAAATCTTATGACGGACAATTGATTCTGGACGATTTGAATCTTTATATCCGTGAAAATGAATTTCTTACATTACTGGGACCCAGTGGATGTGGTAAGACTACAACTCTGCGTATACTTGGTGGTTTTGAAACGCCGGATGCAGGAAAAGTATATTTTGACGGTGTGGATATTACACATCTTCAGCCAAATAAAAGACAATTGAATACCGTATTCCAGAAGTATGCTCTCTTCACTCACATGAACATTGCAGAGAACATTGCTTTTGGTTTAAAAATTAAGAACAAAAGTAAAGCATACATTGATGACAAGATTAAGTATGCCCTTAAACTGGTTAATTTGGACGGCTATGAGAAACGTATGCCCGACTCCTTAAGTGGTGGTCAGCAACAACGTATTGCCATCGCCCGTGCTATTGTAAATGAGCCTAAGCTTCTGCTTTTGGATGAGCCTCTCGGTGCTTTGGACTTAAAGCTTCGTCAGGACATGCAGTATGAATTGATTCGCTTAAAGAATGAGCTTGGTATTACCTTTATTTATGTTACACACGATCAGGAAGAAGCTCTTACCATGTCCGATACCATCGTGGTTATGAATCAGGGATATATCCAGCAGATCGGTACACCCGAGATGATATACAACGAACCTGAGAATGCATTCGTTGCAGACTTTATCGGTGAAAGTAATATCATCAGTGCTACCATGATTCAGGACAGACTTGTTGAGATTCTGGGCACTAAATTTGCCTGCGTGGATGAAGGCTTTGGTAATAATACTCCCGTCGACGTGGTGATTCGTCCCGAAGATGTGGAATTAGTTGATTTAGCAGATGCAAATGCAAAATATATTATTGAAGGTACTGTTACCCATGTAATCTTCAAAGGTGTACATTATGAGATGGAGGTTATGGCCAACGGCTTTGAGTGGCTGGTACACTCCACCGGTATGTTCCCCGTGGGTACTAAGGTTGGTATTCATGTAGATCCTTTTAATATTCAGATTATGAACAAGCCTGAGTCAGAGGACGAGGAGGCCGTAGGAGTCAATGAATAAGAAGCTTTTATCCGCACCCTTTCTGTTCTGGTCCGGATTATTCATCATAGTACCCTTACTTATGGTGTTTTATTACGGCTTAACTGACAAGACCGGTGCCTTTACTTTCGAAAACATAGCTGCCATCTCCTCTCCCGAGCATTTAAAGGCTCTTTGGGAAGCGGTGAAGTTGTCTGTTTTGAGCACCATCATTTGTTTGATACTGGCTTATCCATTGGCCATGATTCTGTGCAAAAGCGGAAGCAACAAAACTTCTTTCATGGTACTTATCTTCATCTTACCCATGTGGATGAACTTTTTGCTTCGTACCTTTGCATGGTTGACTTTGTTGGAAAAGACCGGTGTTATCAACACCTTGCTCAAGCTTGTAGGCTTACCTACCTTGAATATTATCAATACTCCGGGTGCTATCGTACTTGGTATGGTTTATAATTTCTTACCCTTTATGGTATTGCCTATTTATAATGTTCTGATTAAGATTGACAAAAATGTAATTAATGCAGCCCGTGATTTGGGTGCCAATCCTTTTCAGACATTTATGAAAATTACATTACCCTTAAGTGTACCCGGTATTATCAGTGGTATCACTATGGTATTTGTTCCTGCTCTTACCACCTTCATCATTTCCACCATTTTAGGCGGAAGCAAGATTTTACTGATTGGTAACGTAATCGAGCAGGAATTTACGCAAACCGGCAATTGGCATTTGGGCAGCGGCTTATCTATTGTACTTATGATGTTTATCATCTTCAATATGGTAATCAGTGCTGTTACTGACAAGGATGGGGAGGCACAGGCATTATGATTAAGACGACCGCACAGAAAATTTACGTGGCGCTTATCTTCATCTTTTTATATGCGCCCATCTTTACCTTGATGGTTTTATCCTTTAATGCCAGCAAGACCCGTTCCAAATGGGGCGGATTCACTATCAAATGGTACAAGCAATTATTCCAGAATGAGGAAATCATGGAAGCACTATGGAACACTCTCCTGATTGCCTTCCTTTCCGCACTGATTGCTACCATTATCGGTACCATAACCTGTTTGGCATTTAATTATTTGAAAAAGAGCAATCGTGCCATTTTATTGGGCATGGCCAACATCCCTATGCTAAATGCTGAGATTGTAACAGGTATCTCGCTGATGCTTCTGTTTATCAGCTTAGGTATTAAATTCGGCTTTATGACCATTTTGCTGGCACATATTACATTTAATATCCCTTATGTAATCTTAAGTGTACTCCCCCGTATGAAGCAGCTGAATCCCAGCACCTATGAAGCGGCACTGGATTTGGGTTGCAATCAATGGCAGGCGTTTTTTAAGGTTACTTTTCCGGATTTACTTCCCGGTATCCTGTCCGGTTTTTTAATGGCATTTACCATGTCATTGGATGATTTTGTCATCACCCACTTTACCAAGGGCCCCGGCATAGACACTCTTTCCACCAAGATTTACACAGAGGTAAAGAAAGGTATCAAGCCGGAAATGTATTCCTTATCCACCATTATTTTTGTGGCTGTACTGGTGCTTTTACTTTTGGTTAACTACACGCCAAAAGATAAAAAGAATAAATAAGTAACAAACGAGGAGAAAATATTATGAAAAAAATGAGAAAATTGATTGGAGCTTTACTTTGCGGAATTGTCGCTACTGCCCTTTTTACCGGATGCGGTAGTAAGGGTGGAGAAAACGGTGTTGTTTACGTTTACAACTGGGGTGAATATATTGATCCCGAAACCATCGAAATGTTCGAAAAAGAAACCGGCATCAAGGTTGAATACGAAGAATATGAAACCAATGAAATCATGTATCCCAAGGTGGCCGCAGGTACATCTAATTACGATTTACTCTGCCCTTCCGATTATATGATTACCAAGCTCATGGAAAATGATATGTTAGCCGAGTTAAACTATGACAATATTCCTAACGCTAAGGCTAATATCGGTGCTCAGTATTTTGAACAGGCTGCAGCATTTGATCCCGGCAACAAATATTGTGTGCCCTACTGCTGGGGAACCGTAGGTATCCTTTATAACAAGACCATGGTTGACGGCCCTATCACCAGCTGGGATGTTCTTTGGGACGAAAAGTACAAAGACAATATTCTGATGCAGGACTCCGTAAGAGATGCATTTATGGTTGCCTTAAAGCGAAACGGTTATTCCATGAACAGTCTTAATACTGCTGAATTAGAGCAGGCTAAGAACGATTTGATTGCACAAAAGCCCCTTGTTCAGGCATATGTAGTAGACCAGGTTCGTGATAAGATGATTGCCGGCGAAGCAGCTATCGGTGTGATTTATTCCGGCGAAGCTATTTATACACAGCGTGAAAATGCTGATTTGGAATATATTGTTCCTGAAGAAGGAAGTAATGTATGGATTGATGGTTGGGTCATCCCTAAGAATGCTGAGAATAAGGAAAATGCAGAAAAGTTTATCAACTTTATGTGTCGTCCTGACATTGCATTAATGAACTTTGATTATATTACCTATTCTACCCCTAACGATGCTGCACGTGCATTGATTGAGGATGAAGAAATCCGTAACTCCGAAATTGCTTTCCCTGATTTAAGCAAATACAACAACATGGAAGTATTTATTTATCTTGGTGAGGATGGCGACGAATTATATAACAACCTTTGGAAGGAAGTTAAATCCAATTAAAAAGAATACAAATGCCCGGGCGAATAAGCTCGGGCATTTTCTTTATTACTTACAACCGCATTCTCTTCTATCATTGTCATTGTAATCGTTATAAGGCATCCATCTCTCTCTGACTCTTTCCTCTGCCGCACAAGAACAACCATCATTGCGACTACGGCTATTTTCTTCGTGCTCACAATCCTCTTCCTTTTCCCGCCTTATATTACATACATCCCGCTCCTGCATCCTGGGCTGGATACAAGAACTATGGCAATGATTGTGATGTTCATGACAATCGCAGCCCAAATCCGTCTGAGCAACACTGTTATTCTTTCCGCAACAGCATAATAAAAGTAAAATAATCCAACAATTCATTACAAAACCTCTTAAGGTTATTTTACTCCTATTCTATTCACAGTTTTCAAAACAGTTCCTCTTAATCGCCCACAAATACCACAACACTTCTTTTGTCAATAACGTATACATCCCCTTGTGATTCTGCGCTCAGTTCTTTATCGGAAGTTGTCATAAGCTGCTTCCAAGCTTTTTTCTTTGGCAGCTTAGGAAGTGCGAATTCATGTTCCTCCCAATGCATATTAACAGCCACATAATAATACCGTCCTTCACACCCCTTTGCATATTCGCCGCAAAGCATAAAACCGATTTGTCTGCTGTAATGCTCCCAGGAAGGCTTCCATGCTTCTTCTCCGTGATAAGAAATATCAGGACATCCGCAGGATTTATAATCCATTATCATGCATTCCTTCTCCAGATGGAATACACCGGTATCTTTACGGAAGGCAATTAAGTCTTTTACAAAAGCAAACATTTTCTGATTCTTTTTCAAATCCTTCCAATTTAACCAGGTAATATCATTATCCTGACAATAGGGATTATTATTACCCTTTTGAGAATTGCCGAATTCATCTCCCATAAAGAAGAACGGGGTGCCTTGGGAAAGCATCAGCATAGTAAATGCATTTTTTACCTGCTTTTCACGCAGTGCAACCACCTGTTTTTTACGCGTAGTACCTTCTGCTCCGCAATTCCAGCTGAAATTGTAATCCACACCATCCTTATTATCTTCTCCGTTGGCTTCGTTGTACTTACGGTCATAACTAAACAAATCCGCCATGGTAAAGCCGTAATAATTGGTAATATAATTAATCACACCATTGGTAGCAGGATTGATACGCATATGCTTCATGACTTCATAAAGCATCCCCTCGTCTCCCTTCAGGAAACGACGCATGTCATACATATATCCGTCATTATAGGTAGCCAGATTACGCTGAACCGGCTTCTCATGAGCCG
Source organism: Lachnospiraceae bacterium (assembly GCA_017520425.1). Classification (GTDB taxonomy): domain Bacteria; phylum Bacillota; class Clostridia; order Lachnospirales; family Lachnospiraceae; genus Acetatifactor. The sequence continues at coordinate 92,067 of JAFXFO010000022.1, forward strand.
CATACAGCTCACCTACAGGAAATTGATGATACCAAAGCTTGCAAGCTGCCAAAAACGCATCCTTCGCAATATCCTTAATCCGTGAAATCTCCCCAATCAGGTGAAAACCATCCACATGATAGACCATATGCCAGTATCGAAGCACAGAAATCACATCACTGACAGGTGTCTCCGGCTTAAAATACACTTGCATAATCACTTCCATCCGATTCTTATGAAATGCTTTTATCATATCTTTGCATTCCGATACCGCATCAGTCTTAGAAGAAAATGCACGTTTGGGAGCATAATAAAAGGCATCTTGATATCCCCAATAATTCACCTTATCCGGGATACATTTCATCACCTTTTCCGTATTTTCTTCAGAGGCTTTCGGCCTTTCATTAAATTCATAAATAGGCTGCAATTCGACAGTGGTAATCCCCAATTCTTTCAGGTAGGGAATCTTCTCTACCACGCCCGCAAAGGTACCCTTTGCTTTTACTTCTGAAGATGCATGTTTGGTAAAGCCCCTTACATGCATACCATAAACAATACTTTCCTCATAAGTAAGTCCGGGAAAGCTGTCATCCTCCCAATCATACTCACCAGTCTTTATCAATGCTTTAAATGCTTCTTCGTTTTTATATTCTCCGAAAGTATCCTTGCCTGCAAATTCTACTGCATATTTATCAGCAACTATCCTGCCCTCCTCATAAAAGGAATAAGCTACCGACTCTACAGCCTTCTCATCCAATGCCTGATAAAATACATTACCTAACTGATTTTGGAATGGATATCTTGCCTTCTCCTTTCCTGTATTTATGTCATATAACACAATACCGCAATCCTGTTTGTCCGACACAAAGGAGAATAATACTTGATCCCCTGATTTATTCACACCGAAAGGTTGTTTTAATAACGCCTGCTCCATCTGATACATTTTGTTCACCTCTCATATTCGCCAACATCTCTTACTTCTTATTCTACTTTATCCCGCAATCTATTGCAAGAAACACTTACATTTTCTTCCTCTTTACCAGATATTTCTTTCAATTACTTGAAACCCTCCTTATAATACGCTATAATAATCGCAAATAAACATATATGTACTGTAAAAGGAGGCTTTTATGGCAAAACAGGATCAGTTTGATGAAGAAATGACAGTGGATATCACTTTAGAAAATGATGAAGTGGTTACCTGTGCGGTTATTACTATTTTAGAGGTAGAAGGCAAGGATTATATCGTATTGCTTCCTCTGGATGAAGACGGAAACAATGATGACGGCGAAGTATGGTTCTACGGTTACAGTGAAAATCCGGACGACCCTAATGAAGAACCTGTTCTTGAATATATCGAGGAGGATGATGAGTACGAAGCGGTTGCAGATGCCTTTGATGAATATCTTGATAGCTGCGAGTTTGATGAATTGGTAGAGGAATAATCCTTTGGGAGTAGTCGATGCTACTCCCTTTTTCTTTGTTCATTCCAAGCCACATTCTTCCTGATAGGCTTCTATTCCCAGCTCCTGTATAAAACGGCTTTTTAATCTCGGATTTTCTCTTGTACCTGTCATATAATACAACTCTACCTCCTGTCTGGCTCTGGTAATTCCTACATACATAAGTCTTCTTTCTTCCTCAATCAGCTTTTCAGGGATCTCGCCCTTGGGTAATCGGGGAAAAATCCCTTCATTCAGATTCATAATATATACTTTTTCAAACTCCAGTCCTTTAGATGCATGCAGGGTCATCAAATGAATTCCTTCTTTTTTGTCGTTCAACTTTGTGATACTGTTCTCCAAATCCAGTTTACAACGTTCCCAATGTTCTTTCCAATCATAGAAGGAAGCAAAAACTTCAGCATCTTCTGTTAGCCATTCCAAGATATGCTTCCATTCATCCGGCAAGTTCGAAACACTTCTTACCTTTGACAGTAGATAGGTCTCATAATTCATGGCATGCAGAATATACTTCATACCTAAGGACGGTCTAAAATTCTTTAATCGTGCCAAATGCCTTTCTAAATTCTCCAGACCAGATAACATTTGCTTATCCTCATACCAATCCATTCGAAAATGTGACTTAATGTCCGAAAGAGAAATCGGGTCTTTTTTTAAATATTCTCTGCATGCAATCAAGCCGCTTTTGCTTAGGATTCGTAGCCACAGACTTCTATCCAAACATCCATTGGCCGCCATATAATAATCTTCCACATCCTTGGCAATAAAATGCTCATATACGGACTTTATTTTTTCTCTTAGCTGATAAGGTATTTTTTCCTTAGAAAGCTTCCCGGCCATCATTTGCAAGGAAGCATTGGTCCGGAACAGAATGGCTTCCCCACACAACTTTTCCTTATCAATAGCTTTTAACCTTTGTACTAATCTGTCACAGCTTGAATGTGTATTCATATCGCCGAAGACCGTTATTTTGCCCTTTTCACAGTCTTCAACACCTGTCACCATATTCTTTTCCAGTCGCACCTTATTTTTCATTATCAGGCGTTTAGACGCATCCACAATGGTATTCTCGCACCTATAATTGATATTCAGATAAATAATCCTGATATCCGGACAGCTTTTTTTAAGCTTTTCAAAGCAATCACTGTCTGAACCGCGAAAACCATATATAGCCTGGTCATCGTCCCCTACCACAAACAGATTGTGATTTTTTTGCAACCATAGGGATATCAAATCATATTGCACGGGATTGATATCCTGATATTCATCAATCAGAATATATTGATAACGATTTTGCCATTGTGCCAAGATTTCTGCATCCTCCTGAAATACTCTTTTGCACAGATACAGCATATCATCAAAATCCAATCTTCTATACCTTGTCAGCATATCTTCATATAAGCTAAATGCTTTTGCAAACCATTCCTCTTTCGGTTTTTTCGCAGTATTCTTATAGAAACTCACATGTTCTAAAAAGACACGTACATTTTCCTCAGAAATGGTATCTGTCAGACATTCTTTTAAAACCATACGGCCTATATTATATTTTTCTTTTTGGGTAATTAGTTGAAACTCTGAATATTTTTTGATTCTTTTGATAAATTGAAAAAAACAGGAATGAAAGGTTCCGAAACTAACCGGATAATATGGATAGGATGTTCGATTTTGATATTTCTTTAGTTCACGAACAAATTTCTCCTGCATGGATACGGCGGCTTCTTTGGTATAGGTGATGACCAAAATCTTTTCCGCAGAGACTTTTCTCTCCAGCAAAAGGTACAGCACCCTGCGAATCATTGTTAATGTCTTGCCGGAGCCGGGACCTGCCGCCACCAGGACAGGTCCTTCTCCGTGCATCACAGCCTCTCGCTGTGCTTCATTTAACCCTTCTGACAAAGGTAATTTAAGCATTCTGCAAAAGCTCGATTCCCTTACGGATTCTGGCAAGAGATTCGTCCTTTCCAAGGATTTCCATAATCTCCGTAGCACCGGCAGGGGTCATCTGCTTGCCGGATACTGCGGTACGGATGGGCCACATTACATAACCGTTTTTACAGCCCTTCTCCTCCACATATTTTACAAGTGTCGCATATAAAGCATCATTGCTATAATCTTCCTGAGCCTCTAAAAGAGGAAGGACTTCTGTGAGTACCTCCAAGGATGTCTCGCTATTGGTCTTCATCTTCTTGTGAGTATACATTTCCACATCATACTCGGGTAATGCTTCAAAGAAATCCACTTGAGCAGCAATGTCATTGAATGTCTCAATACGAGTCTTTACCATACCGGCAATTTTCTTTAGATCAAAATCCTTGGTCAACGCAGCCTTCAAGTAGCTTTCTGCCATCTCAAAGAATTTATCATCATCCATAGCCTTCAGATACTCACCGTTCATCCAACGAAGCTTCACCATATCAAACACAGCGGGTGACTTACTGATACGCTTATAATCAAACTTTTCAATCAGTTCCTGTAAGCTGAAGATTTCGTTATTATCCTCAGGACTCCAGCCAAGCAATGCAATATAGTTTACGATTGCCTCTGTTAAGAAGCCCTGCTCTAACAAATCTTCAAAGGAAGAATGGCCACTTCTCTTAGACAGCTTCTTATGGTTCTCATCGGTAATCAAAGGAAGATGTACGTAAACAGGCACCTCCCATCCGAAAGCATCATAAAGTCTTACATATTTAGGAGAAGAAGAAAGATACTCATTTCCTCTTACCACATGGGTTATGTTCATGGTATGGTCATCCACTACATTTGCAAAGTTATAAGTAGGATATCCGTCGGACTTAATCAAAATCATATCATCCAATTCACTGTTTTGAACGGTAATCGCTCCATACAGCTCATCATGGAAGGTGGTAGTACCTTCTGTAGGATTGTTCTGACGGATAACAAATGGCTTGCCGGCATCCAGATTGGCCCGGATTTCTTCTTTCGAAAGTCCCAGGCAATGCTTATCGTAAATGGTAATCTCTTTACCCTCTACTACTTCACTTTTCAAAGTAGCCAATCTTTCCTTATCACAGAAGCAGTAATATGCCTCTCCCTTATCAATCAGTTCCTTGGCATACTTCATATAAATACCTGTCTGCATACGCTCACTCTGTACATAGGGACCATAACCGCCGTCCTTATCCGGACCTTCATCATGAATAAGGCCTGTCTTCTCCATGGTACGGTAAATAATCTCCGTAGCACCTTCCACGAAACGTTCCTGATCCGTATCTTCAATACGAAGCATAAAGCTACCGCCGTCATGCTTTGCAATTAAAAACTCATACAAAGCGGAACGCAAATTACCCACATGCATTTTACCAGTAGGACTGGGTGCATATCTTGTTCTGATTTTCATTTCTATTCTCCTCCAAATTCTATTCTTCTATCATATCCGGCACATCTTTTTCTGCCGCTTCTTTAAATTTATTGACTTCCTTCATCGCTTGTGGCAATGCAATATTGGTTCCGGCACCGGCAATACATCCTCCCGGACAGGCCATACCTTCTATCAGACAACCATTTTTCTTTCCTGCCTTGGCCAAAAGAAGCATCTTTTTACACTCTGCCAGACTTTCCGCATGCTCAATCTTTACTTCCGTACCCGGATAGTATTTATTGATACATTCTTCAATGGCACTGGCCACTCCGCCTGCCACACCATATCCACGCCCCGCTGCAGTAGCATCCTTCATCTCATCCATAGCTTGGATTTCTTCTAAAAGAATGCCCTTTGCTTCAAACATACCGGTAAGTTCTTCAAAGGTGATTACAAAATCCACATCGGATCGTACGGTTCTTCTTGATGCTTCCAGCTTCTTGGATGCGCAGGGTCCGATAAATACCACCAATGCTTCCGGATAATCCTTCTTGATAATTCGTGCCGTAGCTACCATGGGTGTTAACTCGTTGCTGATTTTGTCAATGGTCTCCGGGAACAGATTCTTCGCCATAACTGACCATGACGGACAACATGATGTAAGCGCAAATGCCTGTTTTCCGGAAGCTACTTCCTTTACATAGTGTTCTGCTTCCGCAATACAACCCAAATCCGCACCGATTGCCGTTTCATACACTTCCGCAAAGCCCAATTGCTTCAAGGCAGTCTTAAACATTTCCGGGGTCACCTTGGGGCCAAATTGTCCCACAAATGCCGGTGCAATCTGTGCGATTACCTTTTTACCGGACTTCATAGCTTTAATCAGCTGGAAAATCTGGGATTTGTCTGCGATGGCTCCAAAAGGACAACTTACCATACATTGACCACAAGACACGCACAAATCATTATCAATCACTGCTCTTCCACGCTCGTCGGATTTGATAGCTCCGATACCGCATGCGGCTTTACAGGGACGTTCTTTATGGGTAATGGCATCATAAGGACAAATTGCCTTACACTTGCCGCATTTAATACATTTTTCCTGATCAATCACAGACTTGCCGTTAACAAATGTAATGGCATCCTTTGGACAAACCTCCTGACAGGGATGTGCCACACAGCCCATACAGGCATTGGTTACAAAATACTCATTTTCGGGACAAGCATTACAAGCAGAAGGAATCACCTGCATCAATGGCGGTTCATAATACTTCTCATCAATATTACTTTCTTCCACACCTTCTGTTAAATGTCCGGGACGATTTCTGTTTTCCGGTCTAAGACTCATACCCATGGCCAGACGGATACGTTCTCGGATAATCGCTCTGTCACGATATACACTTTCCCAATATTCTGATTCATCATAGTCCACCAGCTTATAGGGCAAAGCTTCCATATCATCTTTCAAATTAGTAGATTCATAAGCCAATTTTGACACCTCCCGAAACACCATTCTGCGGCGCTTACGTATGGGTGTATCAATTCCTCTCATGCTGCTCATACTGATTTCCTCTCCGATATTATATTTCCAATATTCTATCACAAATCCTGAATTCTAACATTCAACCTATAGTATAACATTAAAATACAATTTTCAAAAGATGGTTTTTGACGAATTTACGAAAACATTATACATATTTATTGCCTATTATGACGTTTCTTTCACCACATTTTACCATGATTCATACAATATACTAAAACCTTTATAGGAAAGGCATTCTATGTATCAATATTCTCTTGAAAAACCTAAAGATGATTTTACCATAGCAATGGCTTATGTACCCTGGCAGAATTTTCAGAAAATCTGCGAAAATCTTGAAGATGCCTACCGGGACGGCTCTATTTTCCCGGAACTCATCAAACCTTTTATGGGAAGGAGAAACGTCCATGGCAAATAATGATATGCAATGTATGTTAAATGATATCGGTATCGTAGATTTTACCTTAGTGGACTTAATGCTCTATTTGGATACTCATCCTACATGCAAGGAAGCCATGGAGTATTATAACCATTATGCAAAGGTAAAAAATAAAATGATGAAGGAATTTTCTATGCTTTATTTTCCACTGACCAAAGAATATGCTGAATCAACCACGGAATGGAGATGGGGAAATGCCCCTCTTCCTTGGGAAAGGAGCTGCTAATATATGTTCAATTATGAAAAAAGATTACAATTCCCTGTAAATATTAAAGAAAATAATGCAAAACTGGCACAGGTAATTATTTCACAGTTTGGTGGTCCCGACGGTGAATTGGCAGCTTCCATGCGTTATCTGTCACAGCGTTTTGCAACCCCTTATAAGGAAGTAGCCGGTCTTTTAACTGACATTGGTACCGAAGAACTTTCCCATCTTGAGATGGTTGGTAGCATCATTTATCAGTTAACCTGCGACTTGCCAATGAGCGAAATCGAAAAGAATGGTTTTGATAAATATTATGTGGATCACACTTTAGGTCTCTGGCCGCAGGCTGCCGGCGGCGTTCCTTTTAACGCTAACCAGTTCCAGTCTAAAGGCGATATTATCACCGATTTGTTTGAAGATATGGCTGCGGAACAAAAGGCCCGCACCACCTATGACAATATCTTACGTCTGGTAAAGGATTATCCTGATGTTTGTGCACCCATCAAATTCTTACGCGCCCGTGAAATCGTTCATTTCCAGCGTTTCGGAGAAGCTTTGCGTATCACACAGGATCATCTTGATGACCGTAATTACTATGCCTTCAATCCGGGCTTTGATACCTCTAACAATAGTCCTGCTTGCGGATGTAAATAATAATATAGAAGCACAAAAAAGCGGATACCCGCGTATCCGCTTGGGAGAATTGCTTCGCAATTCTCCTTAATCTCCACTACTGTACTCGCGCAATTTCCTATAGTTCAAAAAGAACCCCGGCAAAAACTGTCGGGGTTCCAATCATCAAACATTAAATTGCAAGGAAGAACTTCACAAGGAAAATCAAGGATAAAATGTAAGTTAAAACAGATACATCCTTTGCCTTGCCGGTGAATACCTTGATTACAGTATAGGAAATCAAACCTAAACCTATCGCATGTCCGATGGAGCTGGAAATGGGCATCGCAATCAACATAATCGCAACAGGTAAGCACTGGTCGATTTCATCAAAATTGATTTTCTTCAAACCGGTAATCATCAATACACCAACATAAATCAGCGCTGCTGAAGTAGCTGCGGGAGGAATAATTGCCGCAATAGGTGCAATAAACATACAAGCCAGGAATACAATACCGGTGGTCAAAGCAGTTAAACCGGTACGTCCGCCTGCTTCTACTCCGGATGCAGACTCTACGAAAGTAGTTACGGTAGATGTACCTGTGCCTGCACCAACTACAGTACCGATAGCATCTGAAAGTAAAGCTTCCTTCATATTGGTCATCTTACCTTCTTCGTCCAACATACCTGCACGGCTTGCAGTACCTACTAATGTACCGATGGTATCAAACATATCAATGATACAGAAGGATACGATTAATGTAATTACAGTAAACCAGCCCATCTTCGCAAATCCTGCAAAATTGAACTTAAATAATGTAGTCTCTGCCATATCCTTGAAAGGAGGAACGAAAGATGCACCTTCTAAAGCTGCAAAAGGATTGGTGTCCAGGAAAATAGCCTGTCCTGCCCAGTAAATCACGCTGGCAACCAACATACCTATAATAACGGATGCCTTAACACCCTTTTGTGCCAATGCTACGATTACAAACAAACCAATAAACATGGTTGCAACAGTAAGAACCATGGGACCGTATCCGCTACCCATTACATCACTGGCCTGCTTTGCAGTTAATGCACCAAAAAAGTCTCTCATCACATAGAACGGACCACCGTTTTCGGAATAAATACCCGCATTGGAACCAAGCCCGATATTCATAAGCATAATACCGATTGCAGGTGAAATACCAAGACGTACACCTAAAGGAATCGCTTCTACTATTTTTTCACGAACATTGAATATTGAAAGAATAATAAACACAATACCTTCAATTAAAATGATACAAAGAGCAGCCTGGAAAGATTCCACATAGCCAAGACCGGTAATCGCCACAATATTGGCTACTACGATTGCAAAAAAGCTGTTCAGACCCATACCGGGTGCCATTGCAAATGGCTTATTTGCCAGGAATGCCATGGCAAACATACCTACTGCAGAAGCAATACAGGTCGCCATAAATACACCGTTCCACAGTGCAGGTGTTCCGCTGGTACCAAAATTGGTCAGCAGGTTCGGATTCAAAGCTATGATATAAGCCATGGTCATGAAGGTTGTCAGACCTGCAATGATTTCTGTCTTAACCGTAGTTTTGTTGTCCTTGAGTTTGAAGAATTTTTCTAACATTGTTTTCCTCCTTTAATTTTTTTCTTTATTTCGTGGTGCTGCCAAAGCCACCATTACGCACACCCTGAGCATCATCATCCGTGGTGATGCCATATTCCAAAAAGATACCCTGTATAAAGCCCATACCGGCAGATATCTCTACCGTCTTACCTTCATTCGAATCATTGGTAATCTTGGCCATTATATGACCTTCATTGTCGGAATAAAAATAATCACTGTCGATGATGCCAACCGTATTATTTAGCTGTAATCGATACTTAAAACCAAGTCCGCTTCTGGGATAAAGCTTTAATACCCAATCCTCTTCCATCTCCGCACGAATACCGGTAGGCACCTTTACGGTAGAACCGGGTTCCATGGAAAATGCAAAGGGTGAAAAGAAATCATAACCTGCACTTCCCTTGGTTGCCCTTTTAGGCAATTCTATACTTTCGTAAATATCTTTAATATCCGCTTCCGAATACTCCGGAAACTCATCCTTCACAGCACTCATAAACTGTTCCAGACTTACTTTATGAAACTTCGCAATTCTTCTCATTATGTGTAACCTCTTATCTTTTAAGCATAATCTCTGCAATGCAGTACAGGTACGGAAGGATCTGTATTCTCCGGTGACAATGTTTTTCTAACATCAATAACTCTTTGATTTTTACTTCCCTTCCAAAGCAGTGTCACATCTCTCTCTTCAATATGGAATTCACCATCTACTACCACATCCACATACTGCATCATGGGATAATACATGATGTTTTCCCAAGAATCGCCGGTATACATCCAAATGGTCTTATTGGGATATTTCTCTTTAATCTCTGCCATCAGTCCGCGTACTGCCAGACGATTGGCCGGATGAAGGGGATCTCCGCCGGAAAAAGTAATTCCGGAAATATAGTCCTTGTCCAGTTGGTCAAACAACTCCTGTTTCGCCGCTTCGTCAAAAGGAAGTCCTCCGTCCGGGTCCCATGTAATAGGATTCTGACATTCTTTACAGCAATGGGTACAGCCCGCCACCCAAAGAACCACACGCAGACCGTCTCCGTTTAACATATCGTCCTTTGTAATATTATGATAACGCATTACATGCTCTTCCTTTCTGCTATCTCTGCCATCTTGGCATCGTTTAATCTGGTATCTCCGTGTACTCTGGAGTAGGAAAGATAACCATTCATGCGGTCAATCTTGGTCAGGTTCTTGCTGCCGCATTTTGGACAGACATCCATTTCCAATTCTTGATGTCCGCAGTCATCACAATAAGCCAGTGACAGATTCACACCTTCATAGAAGCCCATATCCATGGCTCTGCGAATCAACGTCTTAACTGCTTCTATATTGTAATCAATAGGATATTTTACATACTGAATCTTGCCGCCATTGCTTAAATTCCAAAAACGTTCCTCCAGATTCTGCTTTTCAATCGGTGTAATGGTTTCGGAAACATGACAATGGAAGCTGTTGCTTACGTACTCTCTGTCAGAAACGCCTTCAATAATACCGTACTTCTGACGGAATTGCTTCACTTGTAAGCCGCAAAGATTTTCTGCGGGAGTACCGTAAATCGCATACAGATTGCCGTCTTCTTCTTTAAATTCAGCCACCTTAGCATTGATATGCTCCAGTACTTCCACAGCGAACTGTCCGTCCTCTACCAATGACTTGCCATTATACAATTCCTGTAATTCGTTTAATGCTGTGATACCGAAGCTGGCTGTAGCCGCCTTCAGCAAGGGCTTAATCTTGTCCGTAAGCTTCAAATTACCACCAAGGAAACCACCCTCGCAATAAGCCAAAGGATTGGTGGAAGCACGCATTTCACCTAAATATGCATAGGTTCTGATATGCAACTGACGGATCAAGTTCAAATAATAATCTAAAGTCTCATAAAAGTCCGTACCCTCTTTTCTGGATTTTGCCAAAATCATGGGTAAATGCAGGGAAACCGCACCAATATTGAAACGTCCCACAAAAATCGGACTGTCTTTTTCGTCTGCCGGATGCATACCTCCTCTGCGATACCAGGGAGATAAGAACGCACGACAACCCATAGGAGAAATGATTTCTCCGTACTGCTTATAAATACTTGCCACATAGCCCTTGCCTGTAAGACTCAGCCAGTCAGGATACATGGTCTTTGCGGAACACTGTACACCGGCCTCAAATACATCCTCCAGAGGCTTGCCGGGGCCGTGTAAATTCTCATCATACAAGAATACAATCTTAGGGAAAAGAACGGGCTTTTTACATTCTTTTTTGCCCTGTCCTCTTCTTCTCACATTCAACATGGAAATAGTGGCCTGCTTTGCAAAACGTCCGGTACCGGTACCTGCTGTCACCGTAATAAAAGGATAATCTCCACGGCTGCTGGCTACGGTATTAAACTTATATTCCCACCCCTGGAAGCCCTGTTCAAACTCTCTTACCACATCTGCATAGCCTTCTGCTTCCGCAGTATCCTTATCAATACCAAGGCGCAGATATTTTTCCACATTACGCTTGTAGGATTTTTCTGCATAAGGCTCCAAAATCAAATCCACGCTGGGTACGGTAAAACCGCCGTACTGCTGGCTTGCCGCACTGAGTACGATATCACCGATAACGTCAAAAGCCACATCCAGAGATTTGGGCTCATTGTACCAGATATTACCCATTTCAAAGCCGCCGGACAATACATTTTTTACATCAAAAAGACAACAGTTCATGGTATCACGGCGGGCAGACATATCATGCACATAAATATATCCGTCTCTGCATGCCTGTATTTCTTCCGTAGTCATAAAGAACTTCTGATACAATTCCTTATTGAACTGATTAAATATCAAACTTCTCTTGGTAGATACCAATGCGGAGTCTGTATTTGCATTTTCTTTATCACCTATGTACATAATAGATTGGCTCTTCAGATATACATCATCCAGCATACGTACAAAGTCTTGCTTATAGTTTCTGTAATCACGATAGCTCTTTGCCACCACAGGCTTTACCTGTTCCAAAGCACTTTCAACAATATTGTGCATAATTGGAATGGGAATCTGCTGCTTATTTAATTCATTTACCTTGTCCACAACATACTGACAAATCTGTTTCTTCTCCTCGTCAGTAAATTCCGTTAACGCTCTATAGGCACTCTTTCCTACTGCACTGATTACTTTCTGAACATTAAAAGCCTCTTTGCTTCCGTCCTTTTTAATCACATATACCTTTTTTTCAGGTACAAAGATTGCACTGTAATCAATACATTCCGCGCTTCCCGTATTACTCATACTCCATTCCTTCTTTCGTCATTCTTTATACTATATATAGTGTGCACTCATCAGCACAACTTCAACATTTTGTATGCTCTTTTAGTATAAAAAACCACGGGCGAAAAGTCAACGGTTAATAAATTAACAAGCAAGAAACGTCAATAAGTACAAATTTTACCAAGTTTTTTTGTCACTTATTCCTCTAAAAGATTCTGCAACCAAGTTTTATATTCACAGGTCACTTCATCCGGTCCTTCTATACGAAGTTCCTTCCCCACACCGGCCACCCAGGCATAAAACTGGGGACTGACCATAACCTTCACACGGGCACGCAGGCCATTCTTTACGGGACGGATACTGACGTCCTTTCCAAATCTGTCAATAATCACTCCAATCAATCTTTCCGTAAAGGTTAATATAACATCCTCTTCTTTGGCACCATACATGCCGAAGGCTTTATTTACATAATCGGCAGGATTTAGCTTTTCATAGATAGCATGCCCTATCCGCTTCTCCTCCAACACTTCCACATCCTTTAATTTGTCCACACGATAGTGACGTAAGGATTGACTGTTATGGTCATAAGCAACCAAATAGTATTTTTCTTCCTGCCACATTAATATCCAGGGACTGACCAGATATTTTTCTTCTCTTCTGGGCACCAATTCCTTCTTGGCATTCCACTCCAAATACACAAACTCTATTTGCTTATTCTCTACAATCGCCTTTTGAATGGCATCTACCTGATAATAAATACTTTCATTATCCGTTTTTACCCTTCCTGCCACATAAACCTGTCTGTGAAGTTCCTTGGCATCATGCTTATTGACCAGCTTCTCCAGCTTGCCGATCAGCTCTCTTGATTTCCTCTCAGTCACAAATCTGGAGGACTGTACCGCATCCACCAAAAGTTTTAACTCTACCAGTTCAAAATCACGACTACCCAGATAATATCCGCCACCGTTACGATTTTCCTTTTTGATAATGTCATATCCGTAATCCTGCAATCTGGCAATATCATCATAAATACTCTTTCGTTCCGCTTCCACATCATAAAGTGCCAGTTTCTCAATCAATTCCCTAGTAGTTATCGGATGATTCTCATCCGTATACTCTTCCAATATCCTTATGATATATAGCATTTTCAGCTTTTGTCCCGAATTCTTCGCCATATCCCGCTCCTTATTTGAACATACCTAATACTTCATATATTTCACACAAATCACGTATCACATAATCTACCTGATAACCATTCTCCAAAGGCTTGTTCTTCGGATTATACCAGCAAGTCTTGATTCCTACGCTGTTACCACCCTTTATATCGCTGGTCAGGGAATCTCCCACAATCAGAATCTTATCCTTATCCTTCTCCTCGATATGTGCCAGGCAATACTCAAAGAATCCTTTATCAGGCTTATTAAAGCCGATTTCATCCGATATATACAAGTCCTTCATCACATCCTTGAAACCGGACAATCCCAGCTTGCTATGTTGTGTTTTGGCCACACCGTTGGTTACCACATATTGCTTATATTTTGTCTGTAAGGATTTGCATATGGTCAATGAATCATCCAGATAAGAATAAATAGTACCCAGGTTCTCCTGGAATTCCTCCTTAAACTTCAAATAATCGATATGCTCCAAATGAAACTCTGTCAGCAAATCCTGAAATCTTCCCACCAACAGCTGTGCCCTGGTTACTTCTCCCCTTTCTAAGCGCTTCCAGTATATATCGTTTATTTCCGCATAACGGTCTATCATTGCTTCAGAATCCGTTATACCCACTGTTTGAAAACATTGCTTCAAAGAATTCCTCATGGAATAATCAAAATCCAGCAAGGTATTGTCCACATCCCATAAAATAGTTGTAAATCTTTGGCTCATAGCCTCTTCTCCTTTTACTAATCCCGAAAATACAAAAGGCTGATGTACCTACATACAACAGCCCTTTTCTTTATTCCGCAGTTTCTGTTTCTGCAACAGCCGCTTTGGCATTCTTTCTCTTTCGCAAGAACAATCCCAGTGAAAATCCAAGTGCTGCTACTGCTAAAATCACCAACATCAAAACGATATATGATAAAAACGTATTAATAAATGCAACCATGTCTATTCCATTCCTTCCAACTATTATCTATCATGAACTCTCGTCCGCTAATCATTATACCAACGAATTACAACTTTCGTCAAGGGTATTTCCCTAATACTTAGCTAAGAAAGTTGCCATATTCCCTGCTTTAAGAAAACATCCGCCTGGGTTCTGGCTTTCTCAATAATATCCGGCTCGTACCCCATGATTTCCAGAAGCTTTATGGCATTGCGAGTGGTCGCTTTGCCCGGTTGCAAGCGATAGTTGAATAATACATCACCATCCTTGATTTCTTCCTCAAAATGATAGTTTTCAAAATAACCTTCCAAAAGACCGGTTAATTCAATATCATGGGTGGCTGCAAAGCATTGTATCTTTTCACCGCTCATACTGAGTAAAATCTGTGTAGATGCCGCAATACGTTCCACCGTATTGGTTCCTCGAAGCACCTCATCCACAAAACACAAAACTTTGGTGTCTGATTCCTGCATCTGATCCAAAATACGCTTAATGGACTTAATCTCCACAATATAATAACTCTCACCGCTATCCAAATCATCCTTCAGTGACATGGAAGAATACAATCGATAAAAAGGTGCCTGATACTCATCCGCAGTTACCGTATTTATGGTCTGTGCCAGCAACGCTGCCAATGCGGTAGTCTTTAAGAACGTGGACTTACCGGAAGCATTGGAACCGGTAAGCAACACATTTTTTCCTGTTTGAATGGTATTTTTCACCGGATTGGTAAGCAACGGATGATAACCATTCTCTACCTGCAATTTTCCTTCACCAAACTTAGGTCTGCACCAACCATTCTCCAAAGAAGCCCGATACCTGGACACGGAACCGGCCGCTTCCACCGTTCCCATAGCCGTAATCATCTCATCCACTTGGTCCTTATGAAGCATCAATTCATCCAGCATATGATTAAAATATATTAAATCCACATGAAAAAACATACGAACATAATCAAACAGGACATCCTCAGGAGAACCGGTTTTATATAGACTGCCAAACACCCAATTGGAGCCTTTCTTGGCCTTTTTCAGTTGCTTTGCCGCCTGTTTAATCTCTTCTTTTTCCTTTGCGCAAACCTCCGGAAGCGCCTCACTTACTTCCTGCCCCACATCTACCATTCTCATAATATATGCCAGACTGGTTAAATAGGGTTCGTAAGAATTCTTTACTTTAAAATATCTTTGCAATTGAAATAAAGACCAAATCAGAATGCAGGCAACACCCATTCCCGCCTGAAAGCAGGCAAGTACGATGAAAGCCACAAAAGCCAGAATACTCAATATCTCTCTTTTGTTGTCGTGTCTATCCAGACGCTCCAGATAATACAAATAATCATATAAGGAGTACTTCCCTGTGGAACCCAGCTTGTGCATGAAACACTGATAATTTATAAGTTCTTCCTCATGCTCCGAAAAATATGTCACTATATCCTCAAAATGTTCCAGCTTCTCTTTTTCCAAAGCAGGGGTACGAAGCATATGATATAATACTTCATCTCCGGTAGAAGAAACACAATAATTGATACGTCGAAACACATCATCCATGCCCAAATCACTCCAGGTGATATCATCAATCTGAAAGCCTTCCTGATGTTTTTCGAAATACCCGGGTATCCTTATAAAACGTTCTATTTTATACTCTTTTTCAGGCGCCTTACCCTTTTGCTCACGCAACTTCTGTTTAAAATATTCCAGTTGCTTCTTTTCATTTACTTTACCCTGTATAAAAATATACAGAATCGCAGCCAATATAACACCGCTAAAAACAATATACTCCATTATATTCCACTTCCCTCAAAAATCCTTTTGGCAATCCTTTCGCAAGTCTTATAAATCTCTGCGGGCGATTCCCCTACATAATATTCTCCCTTATGATACAGTATTTTACCGTTTATCATAGTCATTTTCACATTGGACTTACTACCACTGTACACAATATTTTTCGCCATATTGTGGATAGGTTGCATATTGGGCTGGTGCAAATCAATCATAATAAGATCTGCCAGTTTTCCCTTCGCAAGTACATCAGCTTTGGTAAGTCCCATAGCCTTTGCTCCGTTTGCCGTGGCCATCTGTAGGATTTCCATGGCATCCAGACTGGCCGCATCCATTTCACGGAGATTACTGAGACCTGCCACCAAAAACATTTCCCGAAACATATCTAAACAATTATTGCTGGCAGCGCCATCCGTACCGATGGCTACCGGTATCTTTTTCTCCAGAAAGTCTTTTATGGGCGCCACACCACTTGCCAGCTTAGCATTAGAACCCGGATTGGTAATCACATGAAGCCGTCTTCTTCTAAACACATCCATGTCCTCGTTATTAAAATGGACGCAATGATATGCACCTCCGCCATAATCAAACATGCCCAAAGAATCCATAAATACTGCCGGCGTCATTCCATATTTATTCACACATTCCCTTACTTCCTTGGCTGTTTCAGACATATGCATATATACAGGCGCCCGATACTTATGAGCCAATGCAGAAAGCTTCATCAAAAGTTCTTTACTGCAGGTATATTCCGCATGACAGCCTAATTTATAGCTGATTAAGGATTTCTTTTGATTCCACTTATTATACTTCTCTTCTATCTCATCTATAGAAAAGACGAAATCATTTAATCCGCTGACCAAAACACAACGCATCCCCGTCTCCATACAAGCTCTAGCTGTCCCCTCCGGAAACAGATACATATCAAATATTGAAGTAATACCGGAGCTAAGATACTCTAATATAGCCAACTTGGCAAACTGATATACCTCTTCTTCCGTCAGCTTTTCTTCTACCGGAAATATCTTTTCGTTTAGCCATTTATCCAACGGCATACCATCTGCCAAAGAACGCATCAGGGTCATTGCCGAATGGGTATGGGCATTCTTAAACCCCGGCATCAGCAGATTTCCTTCACAATCGATTTCCCTGTCCCATGAAATCTTCGGAAAATCTTCCGTATTTAACTCACGTTGTAGCTCTTCTTCATCCGGTACATATACTATTTTTTCATTCTTAATCCACACTTCACCCTTAAAAATCTCTCTATCCTTTTCCATAGTTAAAATGTGGGCATTATACAATCTTATATTCATGTTGCCTAACCTTTCTGGTCAATTCCTCCGAAGCCAAAGGGCAATATTTCCCGTAAAGTATATATCTGATAATCCTCTTCTGATTTTGCTACGATTATCTGAAAATCCTTTTTACAAAATTCCTGCATTACCTGACGGCAAATACCGCAGGGATATGCATATTCCGAAAAAGTATTTTCTGCCGCCGCGTCTGCAGGTGCTCCGACTACCGCAATAGCCTCAAACTCTTTAACCCCTTCACTGACCGCCTTAAAAAAAGCAGTTCTTTCCGCACAGTTCGTAGCACCGTAGGAGGCATTTTCAATATTACAACCGGTATATATCTGACCATTCGCCGCAAGTAACGCTGCTCCTACATGATAACCGGAGTAAGGTGCATAGGACATCTTGGTCATCTCCATGGCTTTTTTAATTAATTCTTTTTCTAATCCTTTGCTCATAAAAGTACCTCATCCACTATACAAACTTTTTGACTGACTCGGTCACCAACTTCTGGAAGAATGTTGCAGTTCTGTCCGCGGTCTCCTGTACCTCCTTATGATCCAAGGGTGCGCTGCTCATACCTGCCGCCAGATTGGTCACGCAGGAAATACCGCAAATCTTCATACCGCAATGGTTCGCTGCAATAGCCTCCGGTACGGTACTCATACCAACCGCATCCGTACCCAGCACACGAAGTGCTCTGATATCCGCCGGACTTTCATAAGAAGGACCGGTCAAATAGGTATATACACCTTCCTGCAGGGCAATATCATACTCCTTCGCAGTATTACGGATAATCTCTTGTAAATCCTCATCATATACATGACTCATATCCGGGAAACGGGTTCCCAGCTCATCCACATTTGCTCCCAACAAAGGATTCGGTGCAAACAACGCAATATGGTCTTTCAGCATCATCAAATCGCCGGCTTTGAAGTTCAGATTCACACCCCCTGCCGCATTGGTCAAAAAGAGAATTTCTGCACCTAGCATCTTCATAAGACGAATAGGCAATACCACATCCGAAATGGGATAGCCTTCATAATAATGGACTCTCCCTTTCATACAAACTACAGGCACTTCTCCGATATATCCGAAAATAAACTTTCCGGCATGTCCCGGCACGGTAGATACCGGAAATCCTTCAATATCACTGTAAGAAAGCTCCGCTTCTACCTTAATTTTCTCTGCATAATCGCCCAATCCCGAACCAAGTACAATGGCCACCTTGGGCACAAAGCTTATCTTTTCTCTCACGCAATTGTAGCAATTCATTAATTTTTCATAGATTGTATTCATTGACATTACCACCCTTTCCCAATCTCTCATTACTTCCGGAATCCCTATACATTTTCTTTGCTTTTTGTCAATTCAAAAATCATCCTTGGGTATCCTTCCTGCCACACCTTTTAACAGTGTACTTAAATAAAGTATACCACAATCTTCCATTAAATTCATTAAATTTACAGATATTTATGAATCTTTTAAGAAAATGCCAAAAAAGGAGTCCCTTATTAGGAACTCCTTTTATCCCTGAATTATGCGCTTTTTCTAGATAATAATACAAACCATACCGCCGTTGCTGTCATTTACCACCTTCTGCATGGTATCCTGTAGCTTCACCTGGCATTCTTCTCCGATGGACGCTGTTTTTACGGATATTCCGTCGTTCACCAGCTGTTCCACTGTTTTGCCGAATATATTTGTTTCCCAGATACCATTCTCTGCTTTTGCACTTTCACCGATATAGCGTATTAAGTCCTCTGCCTGTTGCTGAGTTCCTACGATTGGTGCAATCTCGGTCTCAATATTTGCCTTAATCATATGCACGGAAGGACTGACTGCCTTAATTTTCACACCGTACTTATTGCCGTGGCGGATGACTTCCGGCTGCATCAGCTCAATTTCATCCCGGGTAGGCTTTACCACACCATAGCCCTTAAAACGCACATCATTCATAGCCTCCAATACCTTGGTATACTCATTTTTCATGGCAGCATATTCCTTTAGCTTCGCAAAAAGCCTGTACTCATCCTCAACTTTTTCTCCCAACATACCGGAAAGCATCTCGTAATAATAGGAATCATCCATCTCCATACGGATTTTCACACAGCCATCTGCCAGATTCATATGTTCCGTTTTCACGGCTTTTACATACTCACCCTCCAAAGAAATCGGTTTTTCACGGCAATCACGCAAAGTGCTGTAATCATTCATTCTCGCACTGATGGTCTTCATCAGCTCCTGTTTCATGGGATGTGTATCAGATAACATTTCCACCCATTTGGGCATATAAAACTCCATAACGGATATAGGAAATTCATACAATACGTTCTGCAAAATCTGATGAATGTCTTCTTTCTTCAGCTGGGCACAATTCATAGGAAGTACATTTACTTCGTATTTATTTTTCAATTCTTCTGCCAGTCTGAGAGTCTCCTCAGAGTATGGTTTTTGACTGTTCAAAAGTACCAGAAATGGCTTATGTAATTTCTTCATGGTCTGTATGGTTTTCTCTTCTGCCGGCACATAGTTGCTACGGGGGATTTCTCCGAAGCTTCCATCCGTAAGCACAATCAATCCAATGGTGGAATGATCATTTATTACCTTATCCGTACCGATTTCTGCTGCTTTGGTAAAAGGAATCTCCTCTTCAAACCAGGGAGTTTTCACCATCCGTTCCGTATCCTCTTCCATATGACCGCCGGCACCCTCTACCATATATCCCACACAATCAATCAGACGTACCTTTACCTTCATTCCATCATCCACATTAATTTCAGCGGCTTCCTTAGGGATGAATTTAGGCTCCGTGGTTGTAATAGTCTTACCCCCTGCACTCTGAGGCAGTTCATCCATAGCACGTTGCTTTGCATGTGCATCCATCATATAGGGCAACACACATACATCCATAAATCTTTTTATAAATGTAGATTTACCTGTTCTTACCGGGCCTACCACGCCCACATAAATCTCCCCACCACATCTTTCCTGTATATCGTGATAGAGATCATATGTATCCTTATTATTTTCCATAAAAAGACCTCCTGCATTACCTATTCCAAGTATATGCAAGAGGTTTTTTAATCATTCCTAGTTGAATATTACTTTTTTGAAGCTCTTCTTACCGCGCTTTACTACCTTACCGTCTCCTGCAAAATCGTCCTTTGTGTAAACGGTCTTCACATCGGTAATCTTCTCACCGTCCACAGTCACACCGCCCTGTTCTACAGCACGTCTTGCCTCGGAACGGGAAGCACATAAACCTGCGGATGCTACCACACCGATAATATCGATGGTGCCGTCACGGAAATCTTCTTCCTTAAGTTCGTAGGTCGGCATATTTTCCGCATTACCTGCGCTGAACAGTGCCTTGGAAGCGTCCTTTGCCTTGGTAGCTTCTTCCTCACCATGAACCAACTTGGTCAACTCAAATGCAAGGATTTCCTTCGCTTCATTTAATTGGCTGCCTTCCCAAGCATCCATCTTCTCAATCTCTTCCAAAGGAAGGAAAGTCAGCATACGAATGCACTTCAGTACATCAGCATCTGCCACATTTCTCCAGTACTGGAAGAATTCAAAAGGAGTTGTCTTGTTAGGATCAAGCCATACAGCACCCTTCTGGGTCTTACCCATCTTCTTGCCTTCTGAGTTAAGAAGTAAGGTAATGGTCATAGCATATGCATCCTTGCCTAATTTACGACGAATCAGCTCTGTACCACCCAACATATTGGACCACTGGTCGTCACCGCCAAACTGCATATTACAGCCGTAATCCTGGAACAGCTTGTAGAAATCGTAAGACTGCATGATCATGTAGTTAAACTCAAGGAAGCTTAAGCCTTTCTCCATACGCTGCTTGTAGCATTCTGCAGTAAGCATACGGTTTACTGAGAAATGTGCACCAACTTCACGAAGAACATCCACATAATTCAGGTCCAAAAGCCAGTCAGCATTGTTTACCAAAAGTGTCTTATCTTCAGAAAAGTCAATAAACTTACTCATCTGCTCTTTAAAGCATGCCACATTGTGTGCAATAGTTTCCTTGGTCATCATGGAACGCATATCAGTTCGTCCACTGGGGTCACCAATCATAGCGGTACCGCCACCTATTAAGGCGATGGGTTTATTGCCGGCCATCTGCAATCTCTTCATCAGGCAAAGTGCCATGAAATGTCCTACATGCAAGCTGTCTGCTGTAGGGTCGAAACCAATGTAGAAGGTAGCCTTACCATTATTAATCATTTCTTTGATTTCTTCTTCGTCAGTTAACTGTGCAAGAAGGCCTCTTGCTTTTAATTCATCAAAAATAGTCATTGTTTTTTCTCCTTTTCTTAAAAATAGAAAAGCTCGCCCTTATTCAAAAGGACGAGCTAAAACTCGTGTTACCACCTCTAGTTCCCATGTTGCTCACGCTTCATGGCTTAGCGAGTATCAAACAATACTCCGGCAAATATCGGTGCCTACCGGTAATCTCTACTGGGTGTCTGTCACACCGTTCAAAATCACTGCTCCGAGATGTACTTCCCATTATCTGCTTCAGCGCCTCTCACCAACCGGCAACTCTCTGTGGAAACCTTGATAAAGGTACTCTTCTCTTCAACGCATCTATCTATTTTGTTACAACTTATTTGCATTATACATAGGGGCAGGCTATTTGTCAACCACAAATTTCTCGCATTTTCTGTCCAAACAGCTCCTCTGACATATTAGCCCGTTTCGCTGCTTCCTCCAGTTTCAGTAATCCGTCCTTTACAAGACTACATAATGTAACAAGTATTCCTTCTTCTCTACCTTCTTCTCTACCTTCTTCTCTACCTTCTGCTCTTTCATCCTCAAATGCCTTACACATATCCAATCCTCCTTCTTCCTGTGGAAACAACTTTAAACTCTTCTTCCCTATCAAAACACCCATGGTATCTATGGAAATCTCATCCAATTGTCGGAAGCGTTCCTTATGTTCCAAATAGTACTGTTTCATAGCCTCTCTGTCCTTGCTTCGCTTAAATATGGCTATAATTTCACGCAGGCTGGTTTCGTAGTTTTCTTCTTCCAAATCCTTTAAGTTGTAAATCTTAACCCTATAATCCTTCAGAAGTTTCCGGAAATCCTTACTCACTTCTTCCACATCCATCATATCTAAGATTCCCTCCGGACCATCATAGACTTCTTCCCCGCAATACAGCCCTATGGTATGAACGGGAAGCAGCTTATCCGTCTTCCGGAAACCATACAGATAAATACCAGCTTTGTCCTTCTTTTCTTCCCGATTTCGCTGTCGGATGTCTTTTATCTGCCTTTGCAGCTCCTGCACATTATAGTCCATGACCTTTACCGGCATGGTATAATCCAAGGTTGCCATCACCTCTACTCCCAGTAGCACATCCTTCTTTCCCTTACAATGCATCTGCACATCCCTGCGCACATTGCCGGTCTTGCCTTTTTTATTCTTCGGCTTGTAATACTCCCTGTCGTGCCTTTGTAACTGCCAGATTTTAATCTTTCGCTTCCCACGAAACACTGTTCCGTTCCAGAAATCTGCATAATACCCGGGAAGCCCCAGATAATCGCAGACCATATTATTGATTTCTCCCATAAAAAAACCTCCTTTCGGACGAATTTGCCATGGGAAAAATATCGCAGCTATTCAAAAATAGCAAAAACAAACCCGCCATACAATTATTGATTAGAGTAAAATGGCTGATTTGCCGCGAATGTGCCGAATACACTTTTCTTTAGATTACTCGATATAATAATTGTAGGGCGGATCACTATTTTTGTCAACTGTGATTTGATTAATTCCTTCTACCTTCACTATGCATTATTCTAATCAAAATACACATACTATCCACGAAAGGATGGTCCCGGAGGGGAATAACTATTTCTTGCGTTTTAACACAATTACAGCCACCACGCCAAGGACAACAACCACACCGCCCAAGGCAATCCAAGGTATAAGAAAGTTGTTTTCCTCTACAGGCTCAGTAACAACGGGAGTATCTACCACAGGTGCAGGCGTAGAATCTACAGTAGGTTCAGTCGTTGCTTCTGCCGTAGGTTCGTCTACTACAGGCGCTTCGGTAGAAATCACGGTAGGTACAGGAGTTGCCACTGGCTTTTCTGTAGGTTCGGGAGTAGGTGCTTCCGTAGGCATTTCTGTAGGTGCTTCCGTAGGTTCGGGCGTTGCTGTAGGCTCAGCCGTGGGTTCTTCCGTAGGAACAGGTGTAGGTTCGGGTACATCTGTCACATCCTCAACCTTTTCGATAGGCTTGTCGGCAAAATACTTAGATACACTGAAACCAGTAGTACCATTATACTCCAAACGATACCAACCGTTAGAGGTCTTACCTGTTACATGTACCTTTTCGTTTTGAGGTACATTACCCACCTTGTTTGTATTGGTACTAGGCTCTACACGAACATTTACGTCTGTGGTTGCGTAACTTTCCATATCACAGTCCTCAATGGTGTATTGAGGGGTGATAGGGGTATTCGGTTTTCTCAAGTCCTCATGTGCATATGGTGTACACCATTCTTTATATCCCCAGTCCACCAAACTTTCCTGCGCAAACTGATATATTTCATATGATACAAAATCACTTAATGCACCACAGTCCAATAAACGTTGTTCCGTTTCCGGAAAAAAAGCAGCAAATACTTCCGCATATTTTTCTTCTAAGTTTCCACTTTGATAAACAGGAATTAAGATCCATTCACAGGCATTTGTTGAAGAAATTGCCCCATCCAAAACATACGTAACAACTCCTGAAATTCCATAGATATAATAATAGTTCGGTCCATTTGTAGCATTAATATCTGCACGAACTTCTAAATTAATTGTAGAAAACATAAATATTGCAATCCAAATTCCTAGCAACTTCTTAAACATCTTATTATGCTTTTTCCTAAAATTTCTCATAAAATGTATCTCCTTATTTACAATCAGATTATCCACTATAATCACAAATATTCTACTTTTTCTACTACCTATTCACCATCAATTTCACCATAGCCTGATTCAAGCCATCTACCGTCAGCTTATACATAGGGAATAATTCTTTTATCGCGGTCTCTGCCTCTCTCCAGGGTGCTCGTCCGGGAGCCATCTTAGGATTCAGCCAAACCACCTTTTTATACTTACGCTTTACCAGTTGTAGCCAGTCCCAGCCGGCCAATCCGCCATTGGGTCCTCGGTAGTTACCGGTGGTGGAATACAACTCTTCCGGAGCCATAGCCGCATCCCCTACGATGATGACCTTGTAATCACTGTCAATATTGCGGAATACCCACTCTGTATCTACCCAGTCACCATTTTCGCACTCCGGTGTTTTGTACAGCTTACTATAGATACAGTTGTGGAAATAATAGGTCTTTACATCCTTATAATGGTTGGATTTATGGACTGCCTGGAACAAATCGTTCAACAGATTACTAAAGGGAATCATGGTTCCGCCGGAATCCATCAGTAAAAGCAGCTTTACCGCATTCTTACGGGGCTTCTTCATCACAATTTGCAAACAACCGCCATTGTTACAGGTTTTATCCACAGTTCCGTCAATATCCAGCTCACTTTCCGGAATATCCAGTCGGGAAGAAAACTGACGCAACTTACGGAAAGCCATCTGAAACTGACGGTTATCCAACACTCTGTCATCTCTGAAATCACGGTATTTACGTGCGCCTACCACCGCAAAGGCAGACTGGTAGCCGGTCTTGCCGCCCACACGGACACCGCCAACATTACCACCCATATTACCGAAGGAGGTCTTACCCATGGTACCAATCCAGAAGCTACCGCCGTTGTGTTCACTATCCTGGTCCTTCAGACGCTGGCGGAATTTCTCCTCCACGTCCTCTTTGTCCACCATGATTTCTTCCACCTGATTCAAGTGGGAACGGGCTTCCTCGTGGGCCATTTCCATCATCTCGGACTTATCCAACCAGCGAAGCATCTCTGCCCCCACTTCCGTCTCTCTCTGGGCCGCCTTAAAGGTTTCCTCAAAAGCCATATCAAATTTATCAAAATCGGTTTCGCTCTTCACCAAAATCATACGAGAAACATAATAAAACTGTGTGAGGCTGCTTCCGCACAAGTCCTTATCCAGTGCTTCCTGCAGCGTCAGCCACTCACCCAGAGTGACCCTGAGACCCTTGGCACGAAGAGCATGAAAAAACTTTATGAACATATTTTTAGAGCTGTCCCTTCGAATTTCTTACAATTTCCAAATCTTCATCTTTCTTTACTACCACACCAATAAAAGGCAATGCCGATTTAATAGTGTTTGTAGGGATACCACCAATCTGAAGGGCATTGACCCAGTCAATCAATTCTGAAGTGCTGGGTTTCTTACGAATATCCCGAATGGCACGGATATTGTAAAACACTTCCATGGCATTCTTTAAGAGATGCTCCTCCACATCCGGGAAATGTACCTTAACAATCTCCTCCATCAATTCCTGATTGGGGAAATCAATGTAGTGGAAAATACATCTTCGAAGGAACGCATCCGGCAATTCCTTCTCTGCATTGGAAGTAATAATCACGATAGGTCTGTGTTTTGCCTTAATAGTTTCCTTGGTTTCATTGATGTAGAATTCCATCTGGTCCAGCTCCCACAAAAGGTCGTTGGGGAATTCTAAGTCTGCCTTATCGATTTCATCAATCAAAAGCACCACCTGCTCCTCGCTGGCAAAGGCTTCTCCCAGCTTACCCAGCTTAATATATCGGGCAATATCATCCACACCCTCTTCTCCGAACTGACCGTCATAGAGTCTCTGGATGGTATCATATACATACAAGCCTTCCTGCGCCTTGGTGGTGGACTTAATATTCCAGATTAACAATCTTTTGCCCAAAGCTTTTGCTACTGCTTCCGCCAGCATAGTCTTACCTGTGCCCGGCTCACCCTTAATCAGAAGTGGCTTCTTCAGTGCAATCGCTATATTTACACTGGCCATCAGCTCCTCACTTGCCACATATTCCTGCGTTCCTGTAAAATTGCTCATATTTCCTCACCTTCCGCCTTTTAAAGGCATAGCTTTATTTCTTTATCACATTAAATCAAAAAATCCTTGAATTCAGACTATAATCATGTTACGATATTTCCTAATGAAAAGCAAGTTTTTCAAGCAATTTACATAGGAGGATTTTCTTATGATTCAGTCATATTTCAAAAAAGAACCCACTCTTTCTTTTGAGGTATTCCCTCCCAAGAAGGATGGCGAGTTAGACCAGGCCTTTCATATCTTAGACGAACTGGCCACTTTAAAGCCTGATTTTATCAGTGTGACCTACGGTGCCGGCGGCAGCAAGTCCAAAAAGACCGTAGAGCTGGCTTCTTATATTCAGAATACATTAAAAATTCAGGCTTTGGCTCATTTAACCTGCGTAGGTAATACCGCTGCTCAGGTAGAAGCTGTCATTAACGAATTAAAGGCTAATAACGTAGACCATGTGCTGGCACTTCGCGGAGACCGTCCCAAGGATATGACCGACGAACAGTTTAACAGTCGTGAATTCTTACATGCCAGTGATATGATCCATTATTTGAAGGAACGCACGGATTTCCACATTGCAGGTGCCTGCTATCCGGAGAAGCATTTTGAATCCTTCAGCATGGAGTCTGATTTGAATCACTTGAAGCTGAAACAGGATGCCGGTGCAGAATTCTTCATTACTCAGCTTTTCTTTGACAATGATTATTTCTACACCTTCCGTGAAAAAGCTGCGAAAAAAGGGATTAACATCCCTATTTGTACAGGTATCATGCCCATTACCACTGCGAAACAGATCGGAACCACGGTTTCTCTCTCCGGCTCCAGTGTACCCAAGGCCATGGCTGATATGATTGCCAAGTATTCCGAATCACCGGAGGAATTATACAAAGCAGGTATCGATTATGCCATCCGTCAGATTATGGACCTGAAGGAAAATGATGTGGACGGCATCCATATTTATACGATGAACAAGCCTGCTATCGCTGCTGAAATTGTTAAATCAATTATTTAAATATAACAAACAAGCCCCGGACCTATATATCCGGGGCTTGCGCTTTCAATTCTCACTTTTTATTCATTAATCTTAATATTTCTCTTAGAATTCATCAGTTCCAATCGGCCGTTCTTACTGCCAATATCTAAAATATCCTTCGCAAGTATGGTCATAATCATATTTGCATTCTGTATACTTACATTTCCTCGTCCGTTCATATCACCGATACCAACCACCGAGTTTCCTTCGCAATAGAATATGGTATTTGTATTTTCAACAATACAGTCCAAAGCACCATAGTCCGAACCGACACAAACCATACTTTTACCTCGAATATCACATTCAATGGTACCGTCTGAGACTAAAACACTGCCCTCTCCGTTGCTTAACACGCCGATTCCGCAAAGGTTATTGCCGGATTCCGTAATATTCAGACTATAGTTATGCATAATAACACTGGTACGTCCTCTCATCGCACCGATTCCCACAGCATTGGCGCATGACATTTTTATTTCCAGACTGGAGTTTTTAATATCCATTCTGCTGTTTCCGTCAAAGCTTCCCACGCCTATAGCATTTCCGCCTGCACATTCTAAATGGATGCCGCTATGCACGATATATATATTGGAATCCGCGGTGTTTTTTCCACCACCAATACCCACACAGTTTTCTCCGTTAATATCTATCACAAGCTGCGGAAGCTGTTCAATATGGATATTGCCATAAGAACTTTCCTTATCACCGCCAATAGCAAAGGAATTTTGCATTTCACAATGAATGTATAAGCTACCGCTTCCGGTAACCCAAAGCTCAGATCCTTGAGGTACTCTGATTCCTCGATTATGTATCTCATTGATACCTTCTATCTGAATTTTCACATTACTTCCTGCTCCGATATCAATAAGCGGAACTTCCTTTTCTGTAATAATATTAACATTTTTCAAAGTAATGTTTGACTGAACATTTTCTTTTACTGCGATGCTACAACTAATGGAAGTACCTACAACCCCCTCTATTGTTACATTTTCTTTGTCAATAAAGATAGAGTTGTAATGCAGCGTAGCAAGCTGCGAAAGATTTACCTTTTCATTCTCCGAAGGTGTATACACTTTAACAATGTATTCTGAACGCATCAGATTCAATGCAATGATTTCTTCCTTGTATTTTTCCTCTATCTCATCCGGCAATACTGCATCCGGCTTGGCCAAATAATATCCCTGGATAAAATCCGTGCCTAAGCCTATCATTGTCTTTAACTCTTCGTAGGTTTCCACGCCTTCCGCCAGTGCGGAATATCCATTTTCATGAATAAACTCAATAATACCCGTAACAAGTTTCTGTATCTTTGGCTTATCTTCAATATTCTTAATCAATGCCCTGTCAATCTTTACATAATTGGGGCTGTAACGTATTAGGTTTGAAAGATTAGAAAAACCGGTTCCATAATCATCAATTGCCAATGAAATATTAAATCTTTTCAAACGATTCCGGAATTTGGCAAGCTGCTCATCACCCATTTCCGTTTGTTCCGTCATTTCCACTACCAGTTTGCTCATCAAACTGCCGTATCTGTTCACCAGCTGTTCCCAGTCAGACAGTTTCAACATATGTGCGGGAATGGAATTTATGAACATTTTCCGCTCTTCAAAGGCATCAATGTGCTGTTCCAGATATTCCATCACATTACTCATGGTGGCTTTCTCGATTTCATAAAGCTTGTCCAGCTTTGTGGCAATATCTATCACCTC
Source organism: Lachnospiraceae bacterium (assembly GCA_017520425.1). GTDB lineage: Bacteria > Bacillota > Clostridia > Lachnospirales > Lachnospiraceae > Acetatifactor. Next base: position 121,403 of record JAFXFO010000022.1, read on the forward strand.
TAAGGGACGCATATTGATAACGGGATCCGTACGCATCAATGCTTCATAGCCGAATATGGTACCATTTTGTGCGTCTATTATAGGTTGAAAATGATAATGGAACATATTCTTTTCCACCAATAGCTGGAATACCTCCTGATGCTTCCACAATACGGCACGTGAAGTTCCTGTCGATGTTACATCCTTTTGCAGGCGTTTCAAAAGCATTTCATTATTACTCAGACGTAAATAGTTTTCAAAGCCACCTTCCCATCCGGGTTCCAATAAAATATAACCGTAGTCCGCCTCAAGAAAATAAGGTTTGCCGGCTATAATATTATATCCTTCAATCTCCTTTATCAGGCATTGATTCTGTTCTTCCAAAAACGACGCAATATCTTCCCGACTACAATCATATGCAAATTGAGCAATAACAACCAGTCGTTCGTCCGAAATATGTCCGATGTAAGTACCATTTCCCCAACACTGTTGCAACATCCTCGTAAATACCGAAAGAATCTCATCCACGCATTCAATACCGAAATTCTCAAGTATATAAACATATTTTGAAATTTCATAAACTGTTACGGATAAACAACCATTCTTACTGCAAGATAACGAAAAATCTTTAAACCATCTGAACACCTGACGCAAAGTCGGCAATCCGGTAACAGAATGAAGCCCTGTCCTTTTCTCTTCCTTATTATCGTCTACCATTATCGCTTGCATTTGTATCCCTTTTGCCATACGCAGTCACGCTCCAACGCCATGTAAATTAACAGTTATCTATGCATATATTACATCATTTTTTGCACAATTTGTCAAGTATCATACATTGTTTCTGCTTTTATCTGTAAATTTGTGCATCAAAAAATCCTCCGGACGATTCCGGAGGATTTACTGTTATTTTTCATTATTCTTCTTCCCAAGGGGCGTCAGACACCTCAATCTTTTTATCACGAAGCATCAGGTCTTTCACTGCTTCTGATGCCGGCTTCCCTTCAAAAAGTACCTTATTCACCTGCTCAATAATAGGAAGCTGTACATTATACTTCTCAGCTAACTGCATAGCTGCCTTTGCGGAGTAAACACCTTCCACAACCATCTTAACCTCTGCCATAGCTTCTTCCATACTCATACCCTGGCCGATTAAGATACCGGCACGACGGTTTCTGGAATGCATGCTGGCACAGGTAACAATCAAATCACCGATACCTGTCAAGCCTGAGAAGGTCTCATACAAACCACCCATGGCAATACCCAAACGACCTATTTCCGTAATACCGCGGGTGATTAGCGCCGCCTTGGTATTGTCTCCGTAACCAAGTCCGTCTGCAATACCGGCTGCAAGTGCTACCACATTCTTCAAAGAACCACCCAGCTCAATACCCAAAATATCCGGGCTGATATAAACACGGAACACTTCGTTCATAAACAGGCTACGAATATATTCAGCCGTAGATTTCTTCTTCGCACCCACAACAATTGTAGTGGGTACACCGCGGCTTACTTCCTCTGCATGTGAAGGTCCGGACAATACAGCTACCTGACACTGAGGAATCTCCTGTTCGATGATTTCCGTCAGAGTCATTACTGTATCCTCTTCGATACCTTTTGCCACATTCACAATAATCTGGCCGGGTGCTATCAGATCTTTAATTCTTCTTGCCGTAGCTCTGGTATAGGAACTTGCCACTGCCATAACCAGCATATCCTTACCGGTTACCGCTTCTTTTTCGTCCGTGGTAAATTTCATATCATCAGCCAGCTTTACACCGGGAAGCATCTTATGTTCATGCTCCGAACTAAGCATCTCAATTTCCTTTTCTAATGCAGACCATACAGTAATCTCATGTCCGTTCTTATGTAAAAGTACCGCTAATGCGATACCCCAGCTACCGCCGCCTAAAACAGCTACCTTTGCCATGTTCATTCCTCCTGTTACTGCTTATTCTTCTTCGTTAAATAAGTTTTTCTTTCCTCATCGCGAAGCAATCTTTTAATGTTCTCCCTATGCTTCCAGAAAGCCATAATCGCCAACAAAATTGCTACGATATACATCTCCGTCAAAAGGCTCTGCTCCATATCAAAAAAGCCGTTTTGTCCAAAGATAATAAGCTGGGTTACAAAGCCCACATATACTAACAAAGAACCCAAAGAAACATAATGTGTAATAAAGAATGCTCCAAAGAACAATACTACTCCTACCGGGATAAACCAGGGATGGAAGGACAAAATCAGACCGGCTGTAGCCGCTATTCCTTTTCCCCCCTTAAATCCCATGTAAAAAGGGAAATTGTGACCCAAAATCGCTCCTGCGGCAGTATAGATACAGAGCAGGTAAATCATATCAGCATGACTTTCTCCAAAAATCAAACGGCATACAATCACTGCCAGAATACATTTAAAACAATCTCCCAACAGTACAATCAATCCCGCTTTTGTTCCCAGCACTCTCAATGCATTGGTAGTACCGGAATTGCCACTGCCATGCTCACGGATATCAATTCCATGAGCTTTTCCGTAAAAGAAAGCTGTCTGGAATAATCCAAAAACATATCCTATAATAATACAAATCAAACGACTCATTACTGATCTTTTTCCTTTCGTTCACGAATGATAAAGTGAAGCGGAGTACCCTTGAAGCCAAAAGTATCTCGAATTTGATTCTCAATATATCGGGTATAAGAGAAATGCATCAATTCCTTATCATTTACAAAGATTACAAATGTAGGAGGTTTTACCGCCACCTGGGTAATATAATACAGACGCAGTCTCTTACCCTTATCAGAAGGAGGCTGCTGCATAGCCACTGCTTCCGCCATAATCTCATTCAACACACCCGTTGCCACTCTCATTGCATGGTTTTCGCTTACCATATCAATGGTTTCATAAAGCTTGGGCAGACGCTGTCCGGTCTTTGCAGAGATAAACAGCATTTCAGCATAAGGCATATAGGATAAGGTATTGCGTACCTTCTCTGTAAAGCGATAAATGGTCTTATCATCCTTTTCAATGGCATCCCATTTATTTACGGCAATAATCACCGCTTTACCTCTGTCATGTGCAATACCGGCAATCTTTGCATCCTGCTCAGTTACACCCTCGGAAGCATCGATGACCATTACCACCACATCCGCACGCTCTACCGCACTTACGGTACGCACAATCATGAAATGCTCCAGCTCTTCCTTGATTTTGTTCTTTCTGCGAAGACCTGCCGTATCGATGAATACATATTCTTTGCCGTTATAGGTAATCTCCGTATCCACCGCATCTCTGGTAGTACCTGCAATATCGGATACAATCAGACGGTTTTCACCTAATAATTTATTGATGATAGAGGACTTTCCTACATTGGGCTTTCCTACGATAGCCACACGAATCCTGTCATCCTCTTCCTCTTCTTCGTCCGTCTCAGGGAAATACTGACTCACTTCATCCAGCATATCACCTATACCAAGACGGTTAGCTGCTGAAATAGGATGAGGGTCACCAATACCCAGATTGTAAAATTCATACACATCCGCCATATATTTCTCAAAGCTGTCCACTTTATTTACCACCAATACCACAGGCTTATGACAACGACGAAGCATATCTGCCACCTTGGCATCCGCATCCTGAAGGCCCTGTTTCACATCTACCAAAAAGATAATCACATCTGCGGTCTCCATGGCAATCTCTGCCTGCTCACGCATCTGCGAAAGGATAATATCCTTGCTGTCCGGCTCAATACCACCGGTATCAATCAGGGTAAAGGATTTGTCCAACCAGGTAATATCCGCATAAATACGGTCTCTGGTAATACCGGGAGTATCTTTTACGATAGATATATTTTCACCTGCCAACACATTAAACAGTGTGGACTTACCCACATTGGGACGTCCCACCACCGCTACAATGGGCTTGGATTTTCTCTTACTCATTTCATCCTCCTTGTGCCCGTCCTAAGAACAAACACTATTCTATTCCTAACACTGTGTTTACAAAGTCATATCCGCTTGATTTTACAATATAAATAGGGACTTGTAAAGACTTTTCCAAATCAGATTTGGTAAAATCATCTAAAAAAACTTCCTCGCCGCTTCGAAGTACATTCTGAGGCAATAATAGTCCGGTTCCTAATTCTTTTCCCTTAAGCTGCTTTTCAATATCCTGCCCGGTAAGCAATCCGGAAACCGTAATATGCTCTCCGAAGAAATCATTTACAATCGGATAAACATGCACCTTCAAGTTCGGAAAGCTGTCTTCCATCTCATTAATCATTCTTTGAATATAAGGATATGCCAGAAGGCCGGTTGCCAGCGAAACTTCTCTCTTTATGCTGTCATCCGGTAATATTCTCTCCTCAGCCAGCTTATTCATGCGGTCTGCAAATTCTTCCAATAAAAGTCTGGTCATACCCACACCATTTTCCAGCTGCAGATATCCGTCATATCTCTCTTCCTCCGGCAATTCTCTTTCCGCCAGAATATACCACTCATCACTGGCATGGATAAAATGCAAACCATGCTCCGGGTACAATTTCTTCTGCCAGCTTTCAATGGTATCAATTACCTTGTAGGCATCCTCTTTGGTAAAAGGCTCCAAAGGATACAGACCTTCCCGATACTTTGACAATCCTACCGGCACTACGGATACACTTTCCAGATGGGGCAAATACTTGGTCAGTTCACGGATGCTGTATTCCAGCTCATCCCCGTCGTTTACGCCCTTACATAATACAATCTGACCATTCATGGTGATGCCTGCTTTATAAAGAGTATCCACCTTCTTTAACGCTTCTCCTGCGAAACGGTTGTTCAGCATCATACAACGAAGTTTAGGATTCATGGTCTGGAAAGAAATATTGATCGGCGACAAATGATATCTGGTAATCCGGTCAATATCATGGTCTGACATATTGGTCAAGGTTACATAATTGCCCTGCAAAAAGGACAATCTGGAATCATCATCCTTGAAATACAGTGTCTCTCGCATTCCCTTGGGCATCTGGTCGATAAAGCAAAAGATACATTTATTATGGCAATGTCTGTATTCGTCCATAAGACCGTTTTCAAATTCGATGCCTAAATCTTCATCAAACTCTTTATCAATCTCTAAAAGCCATTCTTCACCGTCCGGTTTTTGAATCAGCACCTCAATATAGGTATCCTGCACCAGAAACTGGTAATCAAAAATATCTTCTATCTCTGTATTATCAATGGCTAGTAAAATATCGCCTGCTTCTATTTCCAATTCCTCCGCGATACTGCCGGGCAGTACTCGGTTAATGATGTGTTGTTTTTTCATGGTATAAAAATCCTTCTCCTACAGACTCGCAAGGACGCACTTGCGTGCTCATTCGTGCTATCGCACTGCCTTGCTCTTATCTTCTGCCTGTCGGTTCAGGCAGACTCGCAAGGACGCACTTGCGTGCTCATTCGTGCTATCGCACTGCCTTGCTCGTTAAACATGTGTTGAAAATTAAATGTCGCTTCGCGCCGCTTAATTTTCCTCCACATGTTTATCATACAAGAAAAACCTTGACGTGTCACTATCAGAATGATATAAAATAATTATTGTTCTATGAAATATTGATAAAATTAATACAAAAGAGTAATACATTTGGAGGTTCTCATGGCGAACTTAAAAGAACTGGAAAACACCATGCCTGTAGCACCCTTGAAAATCATTCCCCTCTCTTCTATGGCGGAGATGGGCAAGCGAATCAATGATTTAATGGTTGTTTACCGTGACTACATCAATAATGACCCAGTTAAGAATGACCCGGCTTTCCATGGCTATCTGGAAGAAAGCTATCTGGTGGATGTGGAATGTCCCCGATTCGGTACCGGTGAAGGCAAAGCCGTATTCCACGAATCCGTAAGAGGTAAGGATTTATTTATTTTGGTGGATGTGACCAATCACAGCATCACCTACAGGGCTAACGGTTATATCAACCACATGTCACCTGACGACCACTATCAGGATTTAAAACGCGTAATCGCTGCCTGTCACGGTAAGGCAAGACGTATCAATGTCATCATGCCCTTCCTTTATGAAGGTCGACAGCACAAGCGTTCCGGCCGTGAATCCTTGGACTGTGCCTACGCATTAACCGAATTACAAAACATGGGGGTAAGCAATATTATTACCTTTGATGCTCACGACCCCAGAGTACAAAATTCTATTCCCTTAAGCGGTTTTGATAATATTACTACCCCTTATCAGTTTATCAAAGCATTACTGAACACCGAGGATGATTTGATTGTGGACAAGGACCATTTACTTGTTATCAGTCCCGACGAAGGTGCTTTGGACCGTGCCATTTATTTTGCTACGGTTTTAGGCGTGGATACCGGTATGTTTTACAAGCGTCGTGATTATTCTGTGATTATAAATGGCAAGAACCCAATTGTGGCTCATGAATTTTTGGGAGATAATATAGAAGGCAAAGACATCATCATCATGGATGATATGATTTCCTCCGGCGGAAGTATGTTGGATACTGCTAAGCAGCTTAAAGAAATGAAGGCCCGCCGAGTATATATCTGCTGTACCTTCGGTCTGTTTACGGAAGGCTTTGATGCATTTGATGCAGCTTATGAAAGAGGTCACTTTGACAAGGTTATCACCACCAACCTGACCTATCTTCCTCCGGAAATCTACAAAAAGCCTTATTTCATCGAAGCCGATATGAGTAAGCTGATTACTTCCATCATCGACTTTATGAATCACGATGTTTCACTGGCTTGTGTAAATGATGTAACCGAGAAGATTCATCATTTTGTGAATGAGTATAATAGTCGGACGAAAACGTTATAGAATGTTAAAACACCCTGCAAACATATGATTGCAGGGTGTTTCTATTAAATTACAAAATTCATAAAATCCACATACGGATAATCCTTATTGATTTCCTCCACCAGCCCTCCAAGGTTATGATGGTATTAAATCCGTCAATGTTCACTACACATCCCTGAGGAATATTTTTCACTTTATTTCATCACCAAAAACGCCCCCAGATTTCCTCTCTTGCCGCCACTGGCTCTGTGAGAGAATAAATATTCCGGGTTACAATTGGTACAGATATCCGTCACATCAAGATTTTTAAGCAATATTCCGGCACTTCGAAGCACCACCACATTGGCCAGCCACAAATCCAGCTGGTATTTGCCTGCTTCTTTACCGGGTAACAATAATTTACCTGTAGGATGCAGTCCTGCTTCATAAGCTTCCCTGCAATATTCTTCAATCTTCTCAGCACTCCAGAAGCCCTGCATAAACAATTCCGCTACTTCTTCGCTGATTTCATAGCAGTCCTGGCAGATGGAAGGTCCGATTGCTGCGATGATATCCGCCGGTTCGCAACCAAACTCCTGTGACATCCTCTCAACCATCCTTGCTCCCATGCCGGCCACAGTTCCGCGCCATCCGGAATGTGCCACGCCGATGACTTCCTTCACCGGATCTACGAAGTATACCGGCACGCAATCCGCCGTAAAGCAGGACAAAACAAGACCTTTTTCCGCAGTAATCAGGCCATCAATATCCGTATAATCCCTGTTACAGGTCACACCCTTGCCTGCATCCTCTTTCGTAACCACTCTGATATTTTTGGTATGGGTCTGGTCCGTTGTCACAAAAGCGCCCTTTTCCACACCCAGTACTTCTCCCATGCGGTCATAGTTTTCCAGCACCGCTGACCGGTCATCCCCTCTTGTGAAACTGAAATTCAAGGTGGCACAATCCCCCTTGCTGACACCGCCCAGTCTGGTGGTAAACAAATGCTCAATTCCTTCTATGGCTGATAGCTTGGGAAAGGTTAAATATTCTACCCAGTCTCCGCAAGCCAGCCTTTTCTCTTTCTGTACCAATGTTTCTGTTCTATTCTTAGCACGAATTACCGGATACATCCTAATCTCCTCATCATCCAATATGCTCAAAGGCATTCTGATACCAGCGGATTTCGCTCCCCTCTATGGCCACCACATCGTAACGTATGGGCATATTCCAAGATACTTTGTGGTAACACCGATAAAAGGCCGCCACCTGACAGATTTGCCATTGCTTATAAAAACCAACAGCAGACTCAGGGCTACCGCTTCGTCCGCTGTTTCTATACTTTACTTCAAAAAACACCAAATAGCCGTTATGGTAACCGATAATATCGATTTCCCCATGACGGTTTCTGAAATTTCTCTCTACGATTCGAACGCCTTTCTCCGACAAATATGCGACAGCCCGTGATTCTGCCGCAGTACCTGTTTTTCGTTTGTTCAAATCATTTTCTCCTTTATTTGTTAATCTTGCCCTTTAGCTTATCCATAGCATCCACAAACACCAGAATCTCCGCCACCACCTCATAAAGCTCCGGCGGTATCATATCCCCGATTTCCAATCGGGACAGAGTATCTGCCAACTTATCATCCCTATGAACGGGCACATCATACTCGTTTGCCTTTTCTATGATTCGTTCTGCCAAAAGCCCCCTTCCGCTGGCTATGACTTTGGGCGCATCCTCAGCCGGGTCGTAGCTTAATGCGATGGCCTGTTTGGGCTTCTCCTTTTTTAATCTGCTATCCATCTTTTCCCCTTATTATTAACATCTGACATCAAAGGAATAATTCACCAATGCCGGTCGATTGGAATTCTCCTGCAACAATTCACCAAAGGTGGTGTTTTCTCCCCCTTGTTGCTCCCCTTTGACCGTCAACTGATAGGACATATGATATCCCCTTTTCTCCAAACGTGCGGTCAGCATATCCATATGCTCATACAAAAAGTCTAACATTTCATCATCCGCTATATAGAAGTTAGTACTGACATTACTTTCCTTCATGCGCACATATACGTCCACCGGTCCCAGATGCTCCATATCCAGATGAAGCAGGGCCGTCACCTCTCCATCATCCCCTGCCAGATGCTTTTTATTGGAATACACATACAGTTCTCCGTGTGCATTGTTCTCCGACAGCTTTAACGGCAGTTGGATGTAAGCATACATCTGATTCATCTGATGTAAAAACTGAATGTTTTGATTCAAATTTTGGACGGTCTTCGCCAAACCGCTTTGTTCCTGACCTACATTCTGCAGGTTTTCCGTCAATTGATTCAATTGTTTGTTCAATCGATGATATAACTCCTGCACATCATCCTTTTCGGAGCTTTCAGGCTGTAATAAAAGCTGCTTTTGTAAAAACTCTTTTACTCCGTCTTGAAACACATCCTTTTGCAGCAAAGCCGCCAATGCCTTATCATCTCCCTTGCACTGTTCCAACAAAGAAACTAACTCTCTTGCCAAGGCCTCACCGCTCATGCTCTTAAGAGTGGCTGTATCCGGCAAATCCGGCATACCATTTGTCACTTGGGTACCCACAGAACCGGTTTCAGTAGCTTCTCCTTGCACATTGCCTGCTTCTGCCATTATGGCAGTCTCCGTCACAACCGCTTTATAGGCCGATTCCGCCACGTTCCCGCTCTGGGGCATTGTTTCTGCATCTCCCTGCAAAACAACCCTTAAAAGGGCTTCTGCGGACTTTCCCTGCCCATTTGTCGTCATATCCCGCAAAACATCCAACAATTCCTGCCCCATTTGCTCCACTCCACCCACCAATTGGTGAGTCATGGCCTTATAGGAATGAATCTGATTCAGGTTCTCCGTATTCACAGGCAGCTTCAACTTATGCAAATCAATAATATCCATCAGCTCAGCATCCGCATTGGATACCATCTGATGATAGATTTCCTGCAAGGTATTTTTATCAATGGAGATGCCTTCCTTCATCAGCTGTGCTGTCATCCCCATGGTGGTTTCATTGACGGGCAAAGATGCGGTTTCCAACGCCTTAGCCGCATTCTGTTCCATCCCCATATTTTCAAACAAAGGACTTAAAGACAAGGTAGAACCATTGTTTTTCACCTGAAACAACAGACTTCTTCCCACGTTCAGCATCAGACTTTGCTCTAATCGGGCCTGTAACGGAATGTTTTCGCCATCCATATTTACCAGAAGCTTTACGGTATCTCCCAGATTTTCCAGCACCTCACCCTGCAAAATCTGACCCGGTGACAAAGTCCTGATTTGTGCCGCAATCTGCCCGGGCAGCTGTTGAATCTGCACCGAACCATTGGCTTTCGCGGATGCACTGTTTTGATTAATGTAATTGTGAAGCATTTCGTTCAGTCGCATCCGTGTTCCTCCTTAAATAAAGTTTTTGATGAAACTTTTCCTATGTATCGGTGTAGCACCCAACTTTTTCAGTGCCTCTATATGGGCTGCACTTCCGTAGCCTTTATTTCCCGCAAAATCATATCCCGGGAACACCTTATCGTATTCTACCATCAAACGGTCCCTGGTCACTTTCGCAATGATGCTGGCCGCACCGATGGATATACTCTTGGCGTCTCCCTTAATAATCGGCACCTGCAATATCCCCTTATCCACTCCGGGTATGGTAACCGCATCATTTAACAGCACCTGAGGTACCACTCCCAAATCTGCAATGGCCAATCTCATAGCTTCATAAGTTGCTTGCAAAATATTGATTTCATCGATTCTCTCCGGTGATGCATAGCCGATACCGCAGGCTATAGCCTTTTCCATAATGATATCATAAAGCTCTTCTCTCTTTTTTTCGGACAGTTTCTTGGAATCATTAATATATAAGATATCACAATCCTTGGGCAAAATAACCGCACCTGCCACTACCGGTCCCGCCAGTGGGCCTCTTCCCACCTCATCAATACCGCAGATAAATTCATATTCGCCGTACTTTCGTTCATATTCCTTTAGGGCATGGATTCTGGCCTTTTCCTTTTCTAAATCCTGCAACTGCTTATTGGCTGACTGTATCAGTTTTTGCACTCCGGCACGTTCATCAGCCTTATAGGCTTCTATAAATTCAGGCAGCTCATCCACTGACGCTGCCTGATATTGTGCCTTAATATCTCCCATATTCTTACAAATGATAAAACTCATATCCTTTGTCTCCTACTCTTATTTGTGGCGAATCATTTCCATATCCTTAAAGGGCCAGACCCTCATCCACGCACGGCCGATGATTTGGTCCCTCTTAATGTTACCCACCTCTGCCACACGGCTGTCTGAGCTATTGTTACGGTTATCTCCCATGACAAAATACTCATCCTCGCCTAAGGTAATGGGATCCTTGGCTCTGCCCCGAAGGTTCTCTTTGATAATCTCCATACCGTAAGATTCCTCAAGCAGTTCCCCGTTGATATATATACTTCCGTCTTCCATAATCTGTATGGTTTCTCCGGGTAAACCGATGATTCTCTTGATATAGTAGGTACTCTCCTTATACACAAAGGGGAATACAATGATATCAAAACGTTCCGGGTCCCGTAAGCGATAGGATAATTTGTCCACAATCAGATTATCCTTATCATTTAAGGTGGGTTGCATACTGTTTCCGATTACCTCGGTTCTCTGTCCCACAAAGGTAATCAGCAAAAATGTAATGATTAGTACCGCCAGCAAGTACAAACCGGTACTTAATATCTCTTTTAATACCTTGTTCATATTTCTCTTTTCGTCCCTCAAACTTATTTCTTATGGTCTTTCCATGGTAATTCTTCCCAGCTTTCCGCTTCTGAAATCATCCACCAGTAAGTTAGACGCCTTCAGCAAATCCAATTCTTCGCCCTTGGCGTAACACTTTCGGTTTTCTGCGATAGCCTTTAATATCTCCAAGGGTTCCTGCAATTCCTCTAATCCAAAACGTTCCTGCAGTGCCTTAGGATACAGCTCCGTCAATTCTTTCAGCAAATCACATGCCAGTTCTTCCATTATGATGACTTCATCATTCATGGAACCGATAAATGCCAAATGCTTACCAACCTCCTGGTCTTCGAACTTAGGCCATAAAATACCGGGAGTGTCTAAAAGCTCCAATCCTTTATTCAGTTTAATCCATTGTTTTCCCTTGGTCACTCCGGGCTTATTACCGGTTTTGGCACAAGCCTTTCCTGCAAAAGAATTGATAAAGGTGGATTTACCTACATTGGGAATCCCTACCACCATGGCACGTACCGGACGATTCACAATCCCACGTCTTCTGTCTCTTTCAATCTTTTCCTTACAAGCCTCCTGCACCAGTCCCTGGATGGATTTCACCCCGGCACCGGATTTGGAATTGATTTCCAAAGCATGAGCACCCTTTTCCTGAAAATAATTCATCCACTGCTTATTATAGTAAGGATCCGCCAAATCCGACTTGTTCAGCAAAACAATCCTGGATTTATTCTGCGCAAGCTCGTCAATATCCGGATTGCGGCTGCTTAAGGGGATTCTGGCATCCACCAGTTCAATCACCAAATCGATTAATTTTATATTTTCCTGCATCATACGCTTTGCTTTCGTCATATGACCGGGATACCATTGATAATTCATCACTACCTCCAAAATTTGTATGGTTAAAACCATACATTATACGTTTATTTACTTAATAAAGCCGATTTTGTCCGTCTCACTTTCTCCGTGAAGCCAGGCTTTTCCTACGATATCTTTAATCTTCACCGGCCCTACATTGGCAGAACGGCTGTCTTCGCTGTTGTTTACATTGTCGCCCATGCAGAAAAACTCTCCACTCTCTAAAGTAAACTCTACCTCCGCGATACCGGCTTCCTTTATCTTTTCTGTCACATATTCACTCTTCTTGCCGTTTACATAGCAAATTCCGTCCTCTATGAGTACCGTATCCTTAGGACCTGCAATCACTCTTTTCACATAAAAATGGGTGTTCTGATTGCCTTTTGGCAAAAACACCACCACGTCTCCGGGCTTCGGATTACTTAGGGTGTATGCAAATCGGTTCATATAAATGGTCTGTCCGTTACTTAATGTGGGTTCCATAGAAACACCAATTACACTGGTGGACATACCAAAGGTATAGGTCAGGATACCTGCCAGAAAAACCGCAAATACAGCAATAAAGAAATAGGAAAACACTTCCTTCACGACAGACATATTTATTTTTTTCTTTCTCTGATAAAAGGTCAGGCCTTTATATTTTCGTTTTCTTCTAGCCATTGTTTTCCTCTATCCTTCAAATACTCGCAAGCACGCGCTAACGCGCTTATTGCCCGCTTCGCGGGCTGCTTGCTCGTTATCACGGCACAAAAACAAATGCCGGCTATGCCGTCGCTTGTTTTTGTGCTCGTGTACATTCTACCACACTTTTCACAAATAGAAAAGGACAACTACCAAAAAGTAATTGTCCTCTTTTAGTAAAATTATTTTACCAACTCTTTTACCTTTGCCTTCTTACCTACGCGGTCTCTTAAGTAGTTCAATTTAGCACGTCTTACTTTACCTTTTCTAACTACTTCGATCTTCTCTACGTTAGGAGAATGTAAAGGCCAGGTCTTCTCAACGCCTACACCGTTAGAGCTCTTTCTAACAGTAAAGGTTTCTCTGTTGCTTCCGCCCTGTCTCTTCAATACAACGCCTTCGAAAACCTGAATTCTTTCACGGTTTCCTTCCTTGATCTTACCGTAAACCTTAACGGTATCACCAACGTTGAATTCAGCGATGTCAGATTTTAACTGTTCTGCTTCGATTTCCTTGATAATATTGCTCATTTTAAGCCTCCTTATAAAACCGGATGTTCTTAATACACTTCGTAACAGAGGACCATCTCATTTTCACAACATTCAGAGTTTACCACATGTTGCCGAATAATGCAAGTACTTTTTTACAGAATATCACCATTTCCCATGATTGCCTTACATGCATCTGCAAATTCGGATTCATCCAGTTCCACTTCATCATAAAATGGCTCACCAGTCTTAATACCATATGCCAACTTGGTTGGTCCGTCCAAATAGTAACCCTTCCATTCAAAATCGCTTGCTTCAGCTGCCTTTATGTACTTCACCAGCTCAATGGATGCATTCTTACTTGCCTCATCCTGCTCTCCAATAATAGCCGGACCCGATGCCCCGCTATAAGCCAGCAAATAAAGCGTATCTCCATTATCATCTGTAGCCGCAATACAATATGCATATTCATCCTCACAATTGCATGTTTCATAAACCGGCTCACCAAATAAAGTTCTTAACTTTCCATATGTATAAGCTATTTGTTCTTCATAATCTTCCGGGAAACCTTCAATTATATTACAAATCAATGATCCGTTTACCTTATTTAAATCCGAGATTGCTTTAAAAACATATTTTTGCTTCATAATTCCTATCCTTTTAAACATGGTATTCTGTATATCTCTTATAATATATCATAACTAATACAAAAATTGCCATACCAAAATGAATATATTCATCTCTCTTACAAATAATATAATCGATACTTTCAAATAACTAAGGAGAGACTATTATGAACAATGATAAACAAAACAGAGGCGCAGACTTAGCTTATGCTGCTTTGGACGAAGTACCACAGCCCAAAGCAGATGCCAGGGAAATCACAGGCCTTTTAAAAACCGGCGGTAAAATCACAGGTTATCAGCTTTCCGATGGAGCTACCATTTCCAAAGAAGAAGGTGTTGCCATGGCTAAAGCCGGTGAAATCCGTGGTGTGGGCGTCGCTCACCGTAAGGATACAGAATATCTGAAATCCCTGCCGGATGCAAGCGAAAACAACAATTTAAGTAGTCTGCCAACCGTACGTGGGTGAGGAATTTCCTCATCCACTTTTACTTTGCCAAATAATTTCTAATTTGACTAAACTGGTCATTCAGCATATCCAGATCCACCACTCCTGTTTCACCAAAAGCCGTGGCCTCTACCGTAAAGGTATCATCATAACCAATCTCGTGAATATAATCAAAAAAACGTTCGAAATCAATATGACCTTTCCCTATGGGCAGGGTGCGTAAATTCGCCCAATCCATATGGCCTCCGCCGTAATCATTCACATGGTAATGTCTGATATGACCATCCTTCCAAAGCCATGCATATTCCGGATCGTACAGTTTATCCAGCTGGCTATGAAAGGCTGCCATCTTAGTATCGAATATATAATGAATATCCGGATATTCTTGCGCCAGCTCTACCATATGGGTCAAAGGGTCCTGCTGATTACAAACCACATTTTCCACCAGTAAATCCAGTCCGTATCTTTCGGCAATCCCTCTAAGTACCGGATATGCTTTTACATTATTTTCAAACTGCTTGTCTGAGGGTAAGCCGTCCCACAAATGAATGACCAGCTTGGCAGCACCGATTTCACTTGCCAGCTTGCAATTTATTTCAAATAATCTGTAAGCTTCTTCGAAATTCTCCGGACCGCCGATACTGATTTTCTCGCCGATCCCCTTCTGTACATGTACTACGGGAATATACAGCTTAAGGCTTTTGAGATACTCTGTCAGCTCCTCTACTTCCTCATACCAGGTGCTGTACATCATAAACTCAAAACCGTCACATTGCAGCTGAGGGGCATATTTCTCTATTAATCTATAATCTCTTCCATTGGGGCGACCAATCATGGTACCTGTGGAACATAATATTTTTGCCATAACTTCATCTCCGTTCCTTCTAAACCGCTATATACGCTCCTGCCTGTACCTTCCACATCTGTGCATACTTGCCATCCTGTCCAAGCAGCTCCTCATGGGTACCCTGCTCCACGATTTGTCCGTTTTCCAGCATAATAATACGGTCTGCAATTCTGGTTGTGGACAATCTATGGGAAATAAATATCACCGTCTTATCCTTGGTGGCAGAAAGCATGGCGTGATTCAGCTGATATTCTGCGATGGGGTCTAAAGCACTGGAAGGTTCATCCAATATCATAAGACCGGCATCCTTGTAGAATACTCTGGCAATAGCCAGCTTCTGACTTTCACCGCCGGAGAGGTTGATACCATCCTGGGAAAACTCTGTGGTAAGCTCGGTATCCAATCCTGCGGGCATACTGTCCACTCTCTTCATCAGTCCGCTGTCCCTAAGGGCCTGCGTAATCCGTGCTTCATCACAATCCGTATCCACATTCAAAAGTACGTTTTCCTTCACATTACCGCCGAATATCTTAAAGTCCTGGAATACCGTACCGATGGTACTACGATACCCGGTTACATCGTATTTGCGAATATCCGTGCCATCTGCCAATATGGCACCGCTGTCTACATCATACAATCGCATGAGTAGCTTCACAAGGGTGGTTTTGCCGGCTCCGTTATAGCCTACCAATGCTATCTTTTCACCGGGCTTGATATGTAAATCAATATCCTTCAATAAGTTATCCGTCTTTTTGCCATACGCAAAGGATACCTTCTGAAGTTCTATTTCCTTAGCTTCTTTGGTAGGAATCAGACCTTCCTCGGAAACAATCTCCGGCTTGTAAGCCAAAAACTTACGAATCTTATTCACATACAAGCTGGTTTCACAGGCAAAGGGATATACATCCGTAAAGATACGCAAACCATTTTTCATTCTTCCGAAGGATGCGTACAATATAGCCACGGTACTAAAGGACAAGGTACCACGCACCGCCGCCATGTAAACCAGATAAGTAATATATAATACATCACTAAACATGGCATTACTTACGTATCTGCTCATAAAAGCTAAGAAGAATTTACGTTTGGTATACTTTTTCTCCACCTCATAGACTTCATCGTTAGCTTCTTCAAAATTACGAATCAGGATATCGGATACATCCGGATTCAAACGAATTTCCTTGGCATAATCACTTAAATAATAAATACGCTTGGTATAATCTCTCTTTCGTGTAAAAGGATTGCCCTCTACTCTTACCAGATAATTCATTTTGTTGTACATCTGATTAAAAACAAATGCCATCACAACAGAAACTACTGCAAAAAGGATGGATACCTTATCCTTCATAAAGAAATAAATACCCGTAGACACAAACACGGTAATGCCGGACAGAGTATTCTGGACAAATTGAATCCCACGGTCAATCTGCCGGTCCACCTCTGAAATAGCAAGCACTTGCTCGTTATAAAACTCCGGATTATCATAGCAGCTAAGGTCCATATCCTTGGCCTTTTCATACAGCATCATTTTGATTTTTTCACGGATTTTGGGTCTTTCCTTTTCTCCCAGATAATCCCCCACAAATACGGTAAAGACCATACCCAGGGTGATGGCTCCCGCAAGGATTAAAATTACGGTTGCCACTTTTTTGAAAGGATAGTTAAACTCTGCCGCCTCCAACACATAACCGATACCTACGGTATGCTCAAAGAAAATGGACAGCTGTCCTCTGATAGCCTCCAAAGCCATGAAAATCACATATACCGGCGATGCTGTAAACATTAACTTCAAGAGAAACCAGTTATTACCAAAGACTTCCCGGACGGACTGCTTTGTTTTTTCTTTTTCGTTCTTCTTTGTCACAGTACCACCTCCTCTTCATTTTCAATGGCAAGATAATTCATGGCCTGCTTCTTGTACATCTGCGCATAGCTGCCATTGTCGGCAATCAGCTGTGCGTGGGTGCCTTCTTCAATTAATCGGCCCTTTTCCAGCATGAATACCTTGTCACAATTCTTGACAGAGGATAATCTATGGGAAATAAACAGCATGGTGTGGTCACTTCCCTCACTCATAATATTTTTGAAAAGTTCATACTCTGCAATGGGGTCCAAAGCACTGGATGGCTCGTCGAAAATCTTCATGGGTGCATCCTTTACGAAAGTTCTGGCCACTGCCAGTTTCTGGCTTTCCCCACCGGAAAGCACTGCCCCTTCTTCGTCAAATTCCTTGGTCATGATGGTTTCCAAACCATCCTTTAAGGTCATAATCTTATCATACACACCTGCTTTTTTCAAAGCATCCTCTACCAAAGCATCCTCATTGTCATAATGACGACCCATGAGTACATTTTCCTTCACTGTCATACCAAAAAGCTGAAAATCCTGGAAGGTAGTAGCAAAAAGCTCACGATACGCCTTTAAATTATACTCTCTGATATCTTTGCCATTATAGTAAATAGTACCCGCAGAGGGGTCATAAAGTCTAAGAAGCAGCTTGATAATGGTGGTCTTTCCCGCACCATTATGTCCCACCAGGGCTGCCGTCTGTCCCTTAGTAATCACAAAGGACAAATCCTTAATGGTTTCCTCATCCTTGTAGGAAAAAGAAACATTCTTAAATTCCAGACTACCAAACTCTCTGTCCGGCATCTCACCGTCCTGGTCCTCCGGAATCTCCTCTTCATAATCCAAGAAGCTTCGAAGGTTATTGACAAACATACCATGCTTCAATATCTCCATGATATTTTCAAACACACGAATAAGTATCCATGTCATAGCCACCATTAAGCTGGTCATAATGGTCAGCTGTGCCAGCGAAATGGTACCGGTCACCTGATTCCGATAAATAGCATAGATTAACACACCTTCAAAAATAACCGTAAAAGTGAAGGTGATTCGCCAGAAATTATAATTTGCGATGGTAAAGGCATATTTCTTCGCCACCTTAATGTTATTCTCTGTGGCCTCATGATATTGCTTCTTAAATAAGTTAAACACATTGGAAAGCCTGATTTCCTTTGCCCCATCCGGCAAATACATCATACGGCTCACGTAGTTGAGCACCTTTTCATTGGGTGCCTGTTCCTGATAACGTTTAAAGGTATACTTGTTCATCAAATTACCAAAGAGAAAGTTACCAAGGAGGGGCGATATAATAAACAAAATCGCATAATGATCGATTTCATACATAAACCAGAATACCACGCCTGCACTGACGGAACCGATTACCGTACCCAACACACCGCGGATAATGGCTGTAATCTTCTCCTCTGCCCCATCCATGGCCATAGTGTAACGATTATAGAAGTCAGAGTCCTCATAACATTTTAGTTCCACATTCTTAGCTTTTTCATACAACTTCCTGTAAATTCCGCCAAAGAGACGAGTGGTCTCCAGAGGATACACTACATTCTCCACATATTCGGCATACATATTACTACAGAAGAAGAATATTCCGCTTATAATAATAAAACGGAATATGGGCTGAAATCCAGCACCTGCATCCAGTCCCTCCACAATCCTCCTCATAAATATACCGTCAAAAAACACCCATTCTGCGTAACCTGTAAGCCACAAAAAGAAGGAATGTATGACAATGCTTCTACTGATGGATGACCCGAAGGTCACCGCAAACCAAGCATTTTTAATTGTCTGTCCAAGAGACAATTTATCTTTATCTTTTGTTTTTTTCAAATATCTCACCTCAAATACTTACATCACTAAAATGTAATCTTCAAGCTCTCCCCATCCACAGCAACTCCCTTGCTTCTGCTGATGGGAAGCTTCTGTTCCGGCGTGAAACCAATGGTCTCGCCATTCTTTAGGATTACATTTTCTGTTACTACATAGCTACAAATATTCAACAGGAAGTCCACTACTTCTCCCATGGATGCTTTGGAATCCAAAATCTCGATTTCATCATATCCCAAGCTATCCATACCACAGGTATAGGCACTGACTCCACCATTTTTACCGCCATACAGGGAGAACCATACCAGATTCATCAGAGGGAACATATCATCCTTCATCATCTGAGCACAGGCTTCATAAAACTCCGGCTGGTAAACCGTCTCGTTGGCATAGATACCCAATACGCCCTCCTGCTTGCAACAGGTAGCCACCATCTTTACCAACAGCTTAGCTGCCTCCTGTGTGTCCACTGCTCTTCCCAGTACGGAAACCATTAACTGGGCTGTGTGCTTCTTAGTTGTTTCCACAGCCTCACGCCAACGATAATTATTCTGTGCATGATACTCTGCCTCGCCATTGGGAACCGGTCCCGGCATCACAGAAAGTGCACACATCGCGCCTTTATATGAAAAAACATAAATATCCGACTTCTCTTCTGCTCTTTCATCCTCGGGTGTCTCATCCGCAATTCCCCAGTCGTCCTGTAAAAGCTTGATAAACTCTGCCTTGTTCCATTTTGCTTCCTTCAGCAAAACAAAATTTACGAAAGTACCCGGATTTTGTTTCCTTTCCTCTGCACTCTTTGCCTGCTCCATAATAAACGAACGTACATGCTCCACTAAGGAGATGGCATCTTTTTGAGCACTTGCCTCATTATATTCCTGCATTTCACTGAAGGTATGTCCGCAGTTTTCCAATTCTTCTCCTTCATAACCACCGGCCACACCCAGAAGCCACTTACCAAACAGACCTTTCTTATACTTGAAAATATAATAGTGCATATCATATAAATCAAACTCTCCGGTGCACTCAATCTTAGACGGTGCCTTTCCCAGTTCCGCAGGATGTGATAACCATCCTATCATTTCTCTTTTTGCTGCATTCATTTGTTCCTGGTTCATCTTTCGTTCCTCCATTCATAAGAAATACACCCTCCCCTTAGGGAAGGGTCAAGTGTTTATTTCCAAACCCACCACAAAGGGGTATCTGATAAGTATAATCCCAATTTCTCCTGTAAAGCCAGGGATTCCTCATTGCCCTCAATAATATGGCAATAAGGCGTAAAACCATTACTGATTTGCAGATTGATTAAATAACTCTCTAAAGAAGCGCCAACTCCTTTGTGACGGTAATCTTCCTCTACAAACAGCATACCCATACTGCCTTCATTATGTACACCAACAAAGCCAATAATTCTGTCCCCATCAAAGGCACCGTACATAGCGCTTGCATTCAGACGTTCCTTAATATTTTCCGGATTGGCCAGATTGTAATGCTCCATTACATAATCAAAGTAACTACCGTCCAAAACACGGATATCCTTATATTTCATCGGCAGTGCTTCCTTTCGGGTACAAAGTGCCTGGGTACATTTACAGAAGCCGGTTTTGTCATATACATTTTCCAGCATGTCCCGTACAAACGCCTGAGTTGTGATAATCATGGCATCTTTCGGAATCTGCATAAACATTTTCCCCGCACTCAGAACATCCACTGCATGTATCATATATAGATTCTCAAACTTTAATAAGATATCCATACCCTTATCATAGACCACTTCACCCAAGCCTCTGTGAAGCAGCTCCATCATATGTATATTCTGACGTTTCTTTTTCGCCAGACGCTTGATAATCTCCTGCTTCTGCTGATACTTGGCATAAAGGTCCGGCCGACGTTCCTTGGTCTTTTGGATTGACTGTTCCAGTCGCCACTCGTTTACCTTCTTGGTATTGCCGGAAAGCAGTACTTCAGGTACCTTCTTGCCATTCCACACCTCCGGTCGGCTGTACTGGGGATATTCCAGCAAATCATTGTGGAAGGTCTCCGTTTCTGCAGACACATCATTGTGCAGCACTCCGGGAATCAATCTGGCGATGGCATCTATCATAACCATCACAGGCAGTTCTCCACCTGTCAGCACATAATCTCCGATGGAAACATAATCCGTGACGATTTCCTCCAGCACACGCTCATCAATTCCCTCATAATGACCGCAGACAAAGACCAGTTCCTTCTCCTTGGCCAGTTCTGTGGCCATTTTTTGGTCAAATTGACGTCCTTGAGGGGTTAGGTATATTGTTCTGGGCTTTTGTGTTAAATCCCCTGTAATCGCCTGATAGGCATCATAAACAGGCTGTGCCTGTATCAACATCCCTGCACCGCCACCATATGGGTAATCATCCACCTTACCATGCTTGTCTAAAGTATAATCCCTGATATTTACAGCCTCATAGGAAATCACGCCTTTTTGGGCCGCCTTTCCTAAGATACTGGTTCCCAGACCATTCTCAATCATCTCCGGGAAAAGTGTCATCACATGAAACTTCATGCCTAATCCTCCAAAAGTCCCTCCAGTACATGTACCTTCATACGTCCTTCCGGTACATCCACCTCTAAAACACATTGCTTGATAGCCGGCAAAAGAAGCTCCCTGCCATCCGTCATCTTTATCACATAAACATCATTGGCGCCGGTGACCATCACATCCTCCAGCACACCTAATTCCTTATCTTCCTCGTCATATACCTTAATACCGATTAAATCTGCGATGAAATACTCATCCTTACGCAGTCTCACCGCATTGGCTCTGGTCACATAGAGACTCTTTTGACGGAATTTTTCTACGTCATTCATATTGTCCAGTCCTTTGAACTTCAGTATGACCATTTGCTTAAAGAACTTTACCCCTTCGATTTCCAGTGACATCTTCTCTTTTCCGGTATCCAATATAATATCCTTCAACTTCTTAAAACGCTTTACATCATCCGTAGTCGGATATACCTTTACCTCACCGTGTACGCCGTGTGTGGAGGTAATGATACCCACCTGCAATAATTCGTCCATTCTTTACCTTCCTCGTTTGAAAAAATGAAGGCGAAACACACCACCGCATGCTTCGCCTCATGATTAGATAATTTCTACATCTACAATTGTATTGTCCTTGGAAGAAGCTGCCTTAACAACGGAACGAATTGCTTTTGCAATTCTTCCCTGCTTTCCAATGACCTTACCCATATCGGACTGAGCTACATGAAGTTCCACAACGATATTCTTGCCTTCGGTCTTCTCTGTCACTACTACCTCATCCGGGTTATCTACAAGTGCTTTTGCAATCACTTCTACTAAATCCTTCATCAATACACCTCCTATGATGAGTCAGTGTTATTTTACGATACCAGCTACCTTGAAAAGCTTGTTAACTACTTCAGTAGGCTGAGCTCCGTTAGCCAACCACTTCTTAGCTTCTTCCTCATTAATCTTGAAAGTGCTGGGATCGGTATTAGGATCATAAGTACCGATTTCTGCGATAAATCTTCCGTCTCTGGGGGAACGAGAATCTGCAACGATAATTCTATAGAAAGGTGCTTTCTTCTGTCCCATTCTTCTTAATCTGATTTTAACTGCCATTTTCTTTACCTCCGTATAATACGTTTAATTGTTATCTATGATAAGAACTTTTTGTTCCTTATCTGCTACTTAAAAGGGGAATCCTCCGCGTCCCATGCCGCCCATACCCGGGAAGCCACCAAAACGCTTCTTCTTTCCGCCACCGCCAAACTGCTTCATCAGCTTCTGGCTTTGTTCAAACTGTTTGATAAAGCGGTTTACTTCGCTGATATCCACACCGGCCCCCTTTGCAATACGATGCTTCCTCCTGGGATTTAACAACTTCGGATCGCGTCTCTCCTTGGGTGTCATGGACAGTACGATTGCTTCCATGTGTGATAACTGTTTCTCATCAATCATACCTTCCAGGTCAGCGCCCTTCATACCCATACCGGGTAGCATACCTAAGATACTTGCCAGACCGCCCATCTTACGCATCTGCTTCATGCTTTCCAGGTAATCTTCAAAGTCAAATTTACCCTTCTTCATACGGCCCATCATATCTTTGCTCTTATCTTCATCGATATCGATGTTTTCCTGAGCCTTTTCAATCAGAGTAAGGACATCACCCATACCCAGGATACGATTTGCCATTCTGTCCGGATAGAACTGTTCCATATCGGAAAGTTTCTCACCCATACCTACATAGAGAATAGGTTTTCCGGTCACTGCCTTGATGGATAATGCAGCACCGCCTCGTGTATCGCCGTCCAGCTTGGTAAGCACCACGCCGTCGATACCGATTTGTTCATCGAACTGCTTTGCTACATTTACCGCATCCTGACCGGTCATGGCATCCACGACCAAAATGGTCTGGTGCACAGTCACCTGCTCCTTCACCTCTTGGAGCTCCTTCATCATGTCCTCATCCACATGAAGACGTCCGGCGGTATCCAGGATAACCACATTGTGACCGTTCTTTTCCGCATGAGCGATTGCGTTCTTAGCAATCTCAGCAGGC
Organism: Lachnospiraceae bacterium; assembly: GCA_017520425.1. Taxonomy (GTDB): domain Bacteria; phylum Bacillota; class Clostridia; order Lachnospirales; family Lachnospiraceae; genus Acetatifactor. Next base: position 145,109 of record JAFXFO010000022.1, read on the forward strand.
TTGTGGTCAGTACCCATGGAGAATACTTCTACCTCCATCTTCTGACCGTTTATCTGTAACTGCTCTATCGCCGCAGGACGGTAGATATCGCAGGCTACCAGCAAGGATTTCTTACCCTTGGTTTTCAGCTTTCCGGCAATCTTTGCAGTTGCAGTGGTTTTACCTGCACCCTGCAGACCGGCCATCATCACTACGGTGATTGACTTACCCGGCTGAAACTGAATCTCCGTGGTTTCACTACCCATCAAAGCAACCAGTTCGTCATTTACGATTTTAATCACCATCTGTCCGGGATTCAAACCGTTCATAACATCCTGACCAATGGCCTGTTCCTCCACAGACTTCACAAACTGCTTTACTACTCGGAAGTTTACGTCCGCTTCCAAAAGAGCCATCTTTACCTCTTTCAGTGCAGCCTTAACATCTTCCTCGGTTAATCGGCCTTTGCTTCTCAGGTTCTTAAATACATTTTGTAATTTATCGGTTAAGCTTTCAAATGCCATCTGCTAATCCTCTTACTAAAACTCATTCATCAAATCTGTGGAAATCTGTCTAATGTTTACTACTTTTTCTCTGGCTGACTGCTCCAACTCTGTTTCTTCCAAATCCTTGGTCAGCTCCACCAACCGGGCTATCTTTTCCTTGGCTCCTGCAAACTTTTCCACCAAATGCAGCTTTTCTTCATAGCCAAGCAAAATCTTGTCACAGCGCTTAATCAAATCATGTACGCCTTGTCTGCTGATGCCATACTCCTCTGCAATCTCGCTTAAGGACATATCATTGTACACCGCATCCTCGTACACATTCCTCTGATGCTCCGTCAACAGCTCTCCGTAGAAATCATATAAAAGTACCTGTTGAAATATCTTTTCCATGTCGTTTACGCCCACTTTTTCCACATATTACAACGAACACCTTTGCCATCATACAACATAACAGCAAAGGTGTCAAGTATTTTTTCTTTACAGTTTTATTTTTTTCTTCAAACTACTTATAATCATCCTCGTCCCAGTCCTCATCCATGGAATATTCCAGATACTGCATAAATACCTCATCATCCTCTGTTGTCTCGTAACGAACCAGGGTATAGGATTCGATTTTACCATCTTCTAATTTTTCTCCTGCATCGTGCATGGCGAAATTGGTCAATATCACATTCTTCAGCGGCATCCCCGTATCTTCACAATAATCCTTTAACTCACTATAACTTCTTCTTGACTTATACATATCAGACCAAATGCGGCTGGACAAATGATAATACTGGCGATTGGGCAAATACTCTTCCATGGCTTCCCCAAAACCATTTTCATCTACATAATCCTTCCACTCTTCAAATTCATCCTCATATTTTTCTAAATCAACGATTTTACCATCCACATAAAGTGCTCCATAGGTGGTTTGCTTATAATTAAACAGAATATCCATTTTTGAATAACCCTTTAAGTCTTTCAAATCATCACTATCAGAATCATATTCAATTCCTGAAGCCGTTATATATTCTGCTCCTCCGTAAAATACATAAGACTTTATTACCAAGTCTTCAACATCCACATCCACTGCGCTGTATCGATATTTTGATACGGGTGCATAATCCGCATATAAAAAAATGTCCTCACGCCCCTCAGACTTTACCAGCTTACAATCTTCATCAAAAACATACGGCTTTGATATGGAATTGCCCCAACGAGTAAAACTGCAAACCTGCACGTCATTCTCATTCAATGCTTTTACCACCTCTTCAAAATCCTGAGATAAATTATACTTTTCTCCTTCAATGGTAATGTTGGCAAATTTGTGTCCGTTATTTCCGCATGCGCTCAATCCTGCTACCATGCAAATTGTCAATAGTACTGTCAATAATCTTTTCTTCATTTTTCTCCCCTTTTCATATAACCATATGGCTATATCAGTATTTTATAATAATACACATGACTAAAACATTAAGTTTCACCCTGCATTATATTTTCTCGCTAAACAAATTTTTATAGCCTTCCCCGTAAATCTCCATAGCACTGCTGACAATCATAAAGGCCATGGGGTCCTCTTCCTTGATGATATCCTCCACCTTAGGAGATATCTGCTTCTTCACCACACACATGATTACCTTCTTTTCCTTACCGCTGTAAGCACCTTCTCCACGCACATAGGTTACACCGATTTCCAAGTCATCCAGAAGTCGCTTGGTAATCTCTTCAGATTTGTCGCTGATGATATGAATCAGTTTCGCTTCATCCTTACCGTAAAGCACGATATCCATAACGAAAGAAGTAACCACCACTGTCATACCGGCATACAAAGCTTTATCAATATCTTTGAATACCAATGCCGAACAGGTCACCACCACGGCATCCATCAGCAAAAACAAATTGTTGGTCTTTAAATGTGGCTTCTTGGTACGGATAATCTTTACAATGATATCAATACCACCGGTAGTAGCTTTTGCACGAAATACGGTGCCCATACCCACTGCCAACAAGGCACCTCCTGCCAAACCTGCCAAGAAAGGGTCCTCTGTCAAAGCCCCATACTGTGATGTAAAAAAATTGGTCATTGGTGAAATAATCATAATACAGTAGATGGTAGATACGATAAACTTAAATCCAAACTTCCATGTGCCCAGCAAAAGTATGGGTATATTAAACAGCAAAATCAAAGTACCGGTTTCAACAGGAATCAATCGACTGACAATAATGGAGATACCGGTTACACCGCCCGGTGCCAGGGAATTGGGATCCAAAAACATACCGATTGCCGCGGCATACAGAACGGCTCCTATGGTCATCATAAAGAAACGCTTCACTTTTTGTTGCATGGCTTGGCTCATACACACCTCCGGCTTACAAACACTTGCTTAGTATTATTATAAAGGAAAGCCCGTATATTTTACAATACAGGCTTTCTTAGTATATGCTATATTTTTCTAAATATTTGTACGCACTAATTTGGGCATATAGCCTTCTTTCTCCAAGGCCTCCATAATCTGATGCTTGTGCTCGGTACCGAAAGCCTCCAGAGTAATCCGAAGTTCCACTGCCGCACTACGGTTGGTGCTGACAAACTGGTTATGCTCCAGCTTAATTACATTACCGTTTTCTCTTGCCACCACTCCGGATACTCTGCACAGCTCGCCCGGCTTGTCGGGAAGAAGTACGGAAACGGTAAAGATTCTGTCACGGAAGATGAGTCCCTGCTGTACCACAGAGGACATAGTAATGACATCCATATTTCCGCCGCTTAAGATGGACACCACTCTCTTTTCCTTCACATCCAGCTGTTTTAATGCTGCCACGGTCAAAAGGCCTGAGTTCTCTACCACCATTTTATGATTTTCCACCATATCCAGGAATGCTACGATTAAATCCTGGTCTTCTACGGTTATAATATCATCTAAGTTTTCTTTTAAATAAGGGAACAGTTTTGCTCCCGGCGTCTTCACTGCAGTACCATCTGCGATAGTACTTACTTTAGGCAGCGTCACCACTTCACCGGCCTTTATGGATTCCTGCAGACAATTGGCTCCCGCCGGCTCCACACCGATTACTTTAATTTTAGGATTCAGCATTTTGGCCAAAGTAGAAACTCCGGTTGCCAATCCGCCGCCACCAATGGGTACCAAAATATAGTCCACCAAAGGAAGCTCCTTAAAAATCTCCATGGCAATGGTTCCCTGACCGGTAGCCACGCTCAAATCATCAAAGGGATGTATAAAGGTATATCCATGCTCCGCTGCCAGCTCATAAGCCTTTTCACAGGCCTCATCATACACATCCCCGAAAAGAATTACTTCCGCACCATACCCTTTGGTACGGTTTACCTTCATTAGAGGTGTGGTAGTAGGCATAACGATGGTAGCCTTTACCCCATAGCTCTTTGCCGCATATGCCACACCCTGGGCGTGATTGCCTGCGGATGCAGTGATCACACCTTTTGCACGTTCCTCATCACTTAGGGTACTCATGGCATAATAAGCGCCGCGAAGCTTATAGGCTCCCGTAAACTGCATATTCTCCGGCTTCAAAAACACTCTGTTACCGGTTTGTTTGCTCAAATAGTCACTATATACCAGCTTGGTTTCCAGCGTCACCTTCTTTACTACCTCTGACGCCTCTTCAAACCTTTCCAATGTCAACATAAGTCTTACTCCTTACTTACGACTTAAACTTCTTCCTCTTCGTCCTCATCCTTCTCAGGATTTACTTCGAACAAAGCGTTTACAAACTCATCGGAATCAAACTTCTGCAAATCATCAATGGATTCGCCCACACCGATGAACTTCACCGGCACATTCAGCTCTGACTGGATTGCTACTGCAATACCGCCCTTGGCAGTACCGTCCATTTTGGTCAAAATGATACCTGTCAGCTGTGCCACATCACCGAATTCTCTGGCCTGTACCATGGCATTCTGTCCTGTGGTTCCATCCAGTACGATAAGATTCTCTCTATGGGCATCCGGAAACTCTCTATCGATAATACGATTCATCTTCCGAAGCTCTTCCATCAGGTTCTTTTTGTTGTGGAGACGTCCAGCCGTATCAATCAAAAGCACATCCGTTTTTCTTGCCTTAGCTGCATTTACCGCGTCAAATACCACACTGGCAGGGTCTGAACCTTCTTTGCCGCCTACCATGGGCACATCCGCTCTGCGGGCCCATTCTGCCAACTGCTCCCCTGCAGCCGCACGGAAGGTATCTGCAGCAGCAATGAGTACCTTGCGGTTCTTATCCTTTAACTTCCCTGCCAACTTACCTACGGAAGTGGTTTTACCTACACCGTTGACACCGATTACCATGATAACAGACTGCTTATCTTCAAAATCATAAGCGGTTTCGTCCACATGCATCTGTTCCTTGATACTGTCTATCAGCAACTGCTTACACTCGGAAGGTTGCTTAATATGCTGTTCCTTCACCTGTATTTTTAATCGGTTGATGATATCCGTAGTGGCATTGACACCGATATCTCCCATAATCAGAATTTCTTCCAACTCTTCATAAAAATCCTCATCAATGGCAGAAAATCCGCTAAATACCGAGTCAATTCCTCTTACAATATTCTCTCTGGTCTTTGAAAGGCCTGCCTTTAATCGGCGAAAAAAGCCTTTCTTTTCTTTTTCATCACTCATAGATCCCCCTCTAGTTTTCTAAATCTTTATCAATCAAATTCACACTTACCAGGGTGGATACACCCTTCTCCTGCATGGTGATACCGTACAATCTGTCCGCACTTTCCATGGTTCCTCTTCGGTGTGTAATGACAATAAACTGTGTATGCTTAGTCAGCTTATGCAGATATTTCGCATATCTTCCCACATTGGATTCATCCAATGCCGCCTCGATTTCGTCCAAAAGACAGAAGGGTGAAGGTTTCAGGTTCTGAATCGCAAACAATAAAGCAATGGCCGTCAAGGCCTTCTCACCACCGGATAGCTGCATCATATTCTGCAGTTTCTTTCCCGGAGGCTGCGCAATAATACGGATACCTGCTTCTAACAGGTCTTCCTCTTCCATCAACTCCAAAGTACCCTTACCGCCGCCAAACAGCTCCTTAAATACCTTGTCAAACTCCTTGGCAATCTCTGCAAACTTCTCCGTAAACTGCTTTCTCATAGCAGCATCCAGCTCGGCAATGATGCCTTCCAAGGTCTTCTCTGCCTCTACCAAATCATCATGCTGGGTCTTTAAGAAGGTATAACGCTCCATCAGGCTCTTGTACTCTTCGATGGCATTGACATTGACATTACCCAGCTTCTTAATATCATCCTTAATACCACTGATGGCCTTCTTCATAGCAGGCAAATCGGTCATGCTTTCATCACGGATGGAAGCTGCATCCTTCAAGGTAATCTCATACTCTTCCCACATATAATTAATCTGGGATTCGATGGATTCCTCCAGACGCTCCTTCTGGGCTGTCAATCGGTATACTTCCTTATCCAACGCATTCATACGCTCGGACAATTCTTCTCTGGTTTGGAAGAAGGATTTCTGCTTGCCGCCAAGTAATTCCTTACGTTCCATATCCTCTTTCAGCTTTATCTGGGAATTAGCTTCCGCATCATAAGAGGCTTCAATGGTTTCCCTAATCTGCTGAATATTAGCTTCCTTGCTCTCCACATCCAGAACATTCTGTGCCAAAGCTTCTTCGATTTCTTCCAGTTCCTTCACATAACGTTCTTTTTCGCCTTCAATACGGTCTACATTGGACTGGTGGAATTTCTGGGTCTGCATCATACGCTCCAGCTTCAATTCCCACTCTGTCACACGACCTGCAACCGTGGATTCTTCTTTACGCTTCTCTTCCAACTGCTTCTGGAACTCTGTTATCTGTATCTGGGTATTCTTTTCCAGTTCTTCACTGCTGTTCAATTCTGCCAAAATGGCTTCTTTACCCTTATGATTCTCCAGAATCTGTGCCTCGATTTCCTTCTGCTCCTGCTTCATGGATTCAAAGCTTTGCTCTTCTTCCGCCAGACGTTCTTTCACCTGGGAAATACTGATTCTTGCGGTATTCTGCTCTATGGATTTGCGCTGAATATCCATCTTCAGACGTTCCAATTCCATACGCAGTTTATTTCTTTCGCTCTTGGTATCCTCGATTTCCTGATTGAGGGATGTAATAGCCGCTTCCAGCTTCTTAATATTTTTCTCCAGCTCCTCAATCTCTCGACGACGTCCCAAAAGATTACTGTTATTCTTAAAAGCACCACCACTGATGGCACCGCCGGGTACCAAAAGTTCTCCTTCAATGGTAACCATACGGATACCGTAATCAAACTTACGGGCAATCTTTACGGCATTATCCACATTGTCAACCACCATAATACGTCCCAGCATAGCCTTGGCAACATTACGGTACTTCTTGTCGGTATGTACCAGTTCATCTGCCATACCAATGGCTCCGGGCTCCTTCAGGGCTTCCGGATTCTTAAATTCCTGGGGCTTGGTAATACTGGTCAAAGGAAGGAAGGTTGCACGGCCTGCCTTGTTGTCCTTCAGGAAACGAATCATCTTTTTGGCTGTTTCTTCATCATCCGTTACGATATTCTGAATATTGCCGCCCAATGCGGTTTCAATGGCCGTCTCATATTTTTCTTCCACGGTAATAATATCCGCTACAACACCAACGATTCCCTTCACATTAGCTTTTTGCTCCATGACCTTCTTAACACTGCCGCCATAACCGTCATATCGCTCAGCAATATTGGTCAACGCATCCAGCTTTGATTTTTCCTGATGGAAGCTTGTTTGGGTATCGCGAAGCTTCTGATCTGTTTGAGCCAGTTTCTCACGCTTTTTGCCCACTTCCAGCTCTATTTCTGCTTCTTTTTCGGTCATGGCACGGATTTCTTCACAAATGGACGCAAAATCATCCTCCAGCTGTTTAATGCTTTCGGAACGCTCTGCCTCATCCGTCTTTGCACGCAAAATACGGGAATTCAACTCTGCCTTACGGATATTGATATTTTCCAGCATGGAGTCAAAGCGTCCCATTTTAGACTTAATGGTCGCTCTCTGGTTCAATTCACCGATAATGGTATTCTTACCTGTTTCAATGCTGTTATTCAGTTCTTCTATTTGATTCTGTACCTCTTCCAGTCTCTGCTTGATTTCATCTCTGGAACGGGTGATATCCTGTACTTGTTTATCGATATCATCCTTATCCGCCAGAATTCCTTCTTTATCCTTATTCTTTCCTTCGATTTCATCCAATACGCTTTTTTTACGATTCTGTAAATGCTCTGCATTGGAATGGGCAGAGTTAATCTGCTCCTTTAATACGTTGATTTCACCTTCCAGACGCTCACGAAGCACACCTGTATTACTTAAGGTATCACGGGCTGCATTAATGGATTCTTCCAAGGCCTCTATCTCTGCCTGAATCTGCTCATATTCTTCTTTTATATGGTTGTAATGCTCTGTGGTATGCTCCAAATCATCGGATGCAATGCGATACTTTTCGTCCACGCTGTCCAACTGTTCGCGGATACGTACATTTTCCAGCAGGAACACATTTACATCCAGAGTTTTTAACTCTTCCTTTTTCTTCAGGTAAATCTTAGCCACCTCGGACTGTTTCTCCAAAGGACCTACCTGCTTCTCCAATTCGGACAAAATATCATTCACACGGATCAGGTTCTGCTTTTCGTTCTCCAGCTTGGCCTGTGCTGCGTTCTTACGACGTTTAAACTTTACAATACCTGCCGCCTCGTCGAAAAGTTCACGACGTTCTTCCGGCTTACCGCTCAAAATCTTATCAATCTGTCCCTGACCGATGATGGAATAGCCTTCCTTACCGATACCGGTATCATAAAAGAGCTCGTTTACATCACGCAAACGACAAATAGCACCGTTAATCAAATACTCGCTTTCACCGCTGCGGTAAATACGTCTGGCCACAGTCACCTCATCATAGTCAATAGCCAGCTGATGATCCGAATTATCCAGAGTAATCGCCACATAAGCATAGCTTAAGGGCTTACGAAGCTCTGTTCCGGAGAAAATAACATCCTGCATGCTGGCACCACGAAGCTGCTTAATACGCTGCTCACCAAGCACCCAACGCACTGCGTCCGCAACATTACTCTTTCCACTGCCGTTCGGACCTACAATACCTGTAATACCGTTGTGAAATTGAAACACTATTTTATTTGCAAAGGATTTAAATCCATGTACCTCAATGCTTTTTAAATACATCTTCTTCCCCGCTTTCGCTTATTTACGTATTCCTCGTTCCCGCAGCAACAGGAGTGCTTCGTATGCCGCTTCCTGTTCCGCCGCCTTTTTGGTTCTTCCCTGACCTTTACCTATGACTTCATCTTCCATAACAATTTCCACAAAAAAGACTTTATCGTGTTCCGGTCCGGTTTCTTCCACCAAAACGTAATGAAATTCTTTCTTAAGCTTACCCTGTATTAATTCCTGCAGATTAGTCTTACTGTCGTAAAACAGTTGCTTTTCTTCCAAATCAGACAAAATAAACCGATAGATAAACTCTTTTGCCTTCTCCATGCCACCATCCAGATAAATGGCACCGATAACAGCTTCCATGGCATCTGACGTGATGGAATCCCTCTTTCTGCCTCCGGTATTCTCTTCTCCCTTTCCCAAAAGCAAAAACTCTCCCAATTCCAAATCCCTTGCACAAAAGGCCAGGGAAGGTTCACATACCATGGAAGCCCTCATCTTAGTCAATTCGCCTTCCCGTTTTCCCTCATACTGGCGGAATAAAAACTCACTGCTTACAAGCTCCAGTACTGCATCTCCCAAAAATTCCAGTCGCTCATAATCCTTCATCTTATTGATTTTCTGTTCATTGGTGAAGGAACTGTGAGTAATGGCCTGCTTTAACAGGGAAATATCCTGAAAACGATAACCGATTCTTTCTTCCAATAACTCTAATTCATACTTCTGCATATCTGTCCTTTCCAAAAAATCAAGCGTTCCGTAGCTCAATAGAGTATCCGGAACGCTCTTTCTTCGAAATACTGTTTCAGCTTACCGATTAATTGATAGCATTCTTAATCATTTCAATTGCTTCTTCTACAGTACTGATATTCTCAGCAAGATCAGCGGGAACTTCGATATCAAATTCCTGCTCGATTCCCATGATAATCTGATATACATCCAATGAGTCAGCTCCCAAATCATCGGTAAATGTTGTATCCATGGTGATTTCATCCGGATCAACGCTTAATACATCCACAATAATTGCTTTCAACTTTTCAAATTCCATAGTTTAAATTCCTTCCTTAATCCTCTAATACTATTTTTTCTTTGATTTTTTCATTTATATTCTGCTCCTTAAATGTAATACATTGAAGGATTGAATTCTTAATTTCTGCAGCCTTGCTGCTTCCGTGAGACTTCACTACCAGTCCCCTTAATCCCAACATAGGGGCTCCGCCGTATTCATCCGTGCTGAATGCCTTTAAAGTCTTCTTCAATGCGGGCTTTACTAAAACAGCGCCGATTTTACTGCGTAAAGATGACATCATACCTTCCTTAACCTTCTTAATCAAAGAAGCTCCGACACCTTCATACATCTTTAATACCACATTACCAACAAAAGCTTCGCAAACCACTACATCAGCCACTCCCGTAGGAATGTCTCTGGCTTCCACACTGCCGATAAAATTAATCTCCGGACAGTTCTTCAAAAGAGGAAATGTCTCCTTCACCAGTGCATTGCCTTTTTCTTCCTCGGCACCGATATTGATGATACCTACCTTAGGGTTTTTTACACCCATTACGCTTTCCATATATACGGAACCCATCTTTGCGAACTGCACCAGATGAGATGGTCTGGCATCCACATTTGCTCCGCAATCCACCAAAAGACTGACACCCTTCTCTGTAGGAATAAGCGGCGCCAAAGGCGGTCTCTCCACTCCCTTAATACGTCCTACAATCACCTGTCCGCCTACCAGTACGGCTCCGGTACTGCCTGCTGAAACAAGTGCATCACAGGTACCGTCTTTTACCATATACATAGCCTTGACAATAGAAGAATCCTTCTTCTTACGAATGGCCATAACCGGGGGTTCTGCTGTTTCAATCACTTCGGTTGCATGAACCACTTCCAGTTGTTCTGCCTTATATGTATATTTCATCAATTCATTCTTGATGACTTCTTCGCGACCAACCAGAAAAACCTTTACATTACTGTTCTCCTGAATCGCTTCCACCGCACCCATGATTATTTCCACAGGGGCGTTGTCACCACCCATAGCATCAACTGCTACATTTACCATCGTATTTCCCTCCAAAACGATAAAACTAATTCCTAGAAAACACCTTATTTTACTATACTAAAGGCTTGTATAAAAATCAAGTATATTTTCAATCATAATTGCTAAAAAAATTCACCAAAAAAGGCTCTTCCTTTCGGAAAAGCCCTTGGTTTTGTTGATTATAGAATTAGTCAACGCTAACAACCTGCTTCTTGTTATAAGAACCGCAAGCCTTACAAACTCTGTGAGGCATCATAAGTGCACCACACTTGCTGCACTTTACCAAAGTAGGAGCGCTCATTTTCCAGTTTGCTCTTCTCTTATCTCTTCTACTCTTGGAAGATTTATTCTTAGGACAAATAGACATCGTTACACCTCCTTATTCGCGTTGAAGATATCTTGTATTGCCGCAAATCTCGGATCCGGCACAAATGTATCACATTCACAGGCTTCGAGATTCAGATTCTTGCCGCAGACCTTGCAAATTCCTTTGCAGTCATCCTTGCACAAAATCTTCATGGGCCAATTCAATAAAATTTCGTTGTACACAAAAGTCTCTACATTAAGCTGATAACCTTCCATGAAGTCGATTGCATCGTCCTCACCATCACCATCGTCTATAGAACTATCTGTTGTGGTATCCGGCGAAGCAACTTCCCTCTCAAATTCCAAGGTTAATATTGTAGGTACTTCTGCCAGGCATCTGTCACAGCTTGTCTTAAATGTCAACTCCACATGACCTTCCATTCTTGCTTTTCCTTCACCGATATTGGTTAAACTCAAATCAACCGGTGTTTTTTCGGTAATCAAGAATCTACCCAATCTGCTTTTGAAGCTGTCCATCTCTAACGGAACTGCTTTTGCCACCTTCAATCCTTCAGATGAAAATACATCAGATAAATTCACTAACATAGTTGACTCCTATGTAAAGAGTAAAACTCTTTGTTTTCACACTTGGTTAATTATACATATCTAATCGCCTTTTGTCAATAATATTTTTAAGATATTTTCAGATATCTCATACATTTGTACTTATTCCACCTTATATTCCTTTTCATTTAGATATTTATTGATATAAGCCCCCACAAAAACTATATAAATACAAATATACAACCAAACCATGGTTATTACAATAATACTCAGACTTCCGTATATATTGAAAGGTTTGCCGTAGCTTACATAAATAGAAAAGCCCCAGGAAAAAACACTCCAGATAGCCGCACCCAAGGCTGCACCCGACAACTGGGAGCCAAAGGATTGCTTCCTGTCAGGCAAATAGGCATAAAAGGCCGCCAGAATAATCGTAAGTACAAACCAAACAAGCAGGAATCGGAAATTCATCAGCACGGAAAACAAAGCTCTGAGTCCGGGCAGTTGAACTAAAATCATCTCTACCAATACATTACCGAAAACCAAAATAATCATGGATACTAAAATCATGAACAAAAAGACCATGGTATAGAAGGAAGATACCAGTCTGATTACAAAGTAATTCCGATGCTCTTCCACGTCATTCATGGCATTCAGTCCCGTCCGCACAGCCAAAATACCTTTTCCTGCCGACCATAAGGTCACCAAAACTGCCACCGACAACACACCGGCAGAACGCTGATATACATCATCTACAATGCCTGTCATAATAGCATCCACCTTTGCCGGAAATATCTCCAAAATCAGGCTTAAAACACTTTCTTTCGTAAGCGGAGTATATGGTATCACCGTACATATTACAATCAATATGGGTACCAACGACAAAAAGATAAAAAAAGCCCCGCTGGATGCATAAGTACTTATATTCTCTTTTTTCATATCTTTAAAGAATCCGCTGATTTTATGATATGTTTTCCACATTTTCACTCTCTTCCCCTTATTTATCCTCTATCGTACAATCTTCAAAAAAGAAGTTTAATATCTCCTGTGCCGTCATGCCCTCTAAGGCCATATGCTTGGCTCCGTTCTGACTCATACCGGCTCCATGACCGTATCCACCGCCCCATATGGTGTATCCGGTCACTTTTCCCTTTTCTTCTTTCGTCTCCAAACAAATAAATGCACTGGGAATCAGACTGTTCATACTCACAAGACTTCCGTCCTGACGCTTCACCTTTGTGCTTCCATCATTTAATATATATCGAATATTCAATTCTGTCACCACTTTATACACATTTTTATCCGTAGTAATCAAAAGTTCATCCGCCACTCCTCCGGCTTCTCTTCTGACGATTTCCAAATCCAATATCCGCCCAAATTCTTTTATGGGTTGACTCACATAGTCACCCTTCTTTTTTGTCAAAATCAGCTTAGGATTGGCTTCGTATCGCTGCTTCAACACCTCATATATATGCTGCTCATCCAATTTTTTCACTTCATAGGTCCATCGATACCACTCTTCCTCAGCCTCATAATCATCCTCTCTGCAACTTTTGATAAATTCTTCAAAGACTTCCTCTGTCAAATCTTCTGAAGCAGTTTTATTACGGTTGATAGCCTTAGATATTATGTACGGATAGCTGTCCGAATACTTGGTACGCCATACATGTGCATCACTACCATATCCGCAGGAGGTACTGTAATAATAGGTTTGTGCCAGGGCATCACCGGCAGGATTCAACAAAACCATACCTTCCGTTTCCTGTACCGCCCGATTGGTACTTTCCTGCTCTGCCACCGAGTGATACACCTGAAAGGCAGTGGTATCATCCACATGTGCATTCCACTGCGGATATGCAGGGCTCAACACATGCAAATAGGCATAAGTTCTGGCACATATGGCCTGTGCCTTCAAGGCCTCCATGGGATAGGATGCGGGCATTTCACTGGGCACTACGCTGTACAAATATTCCTCCAAGGGCAATTCATTGATAACCACAAAGCCCTCTTCTTCCTCTATCAGCTCCAAAGTCCCTCTGTAATCTGTCCTGCCCTGCCATTCTTCTGCATCCTTGTGATAAATGTCACCGGTCTCCTTATTGGTTATAACCACCCGAATGGTATCAATATTGGTCAGCACAAAAGGAGTGGGCGTGGGTTCCGGAACTTTTACTTCCGTCCCAGTTTGCTCACGGAAAGCTTCCTGTACATCTTGGGACGGCCCCGCCTGATAGATTTCCGCCTCCTGCTTTGGCTTGAAAATCAGCTGAACCAGTGTCCAAATCAATAATACCAGAAAAATTTCCAAGATGACTAATAAAATTTTTAATTGTATGATCTGTATTTTCTTATCCAAATTACGTTCCTCATACATTCTGCAATTCTAAAAAATAAAGAGAGTTGTTGCCAACTCTCTCTTCATCCTTTGTAGCCCCAAAATGTCGGCTCTTGCCTTTTGACTCCTAGCTATGCTAGGTGGGTGACCGCAACCTCGCTTTTGCCTTCCCCTGGCGTCTTCTTACGAAGGGGGGCTTGACAGCCACGCGGCGATATAGGAATCCCGTTTAAAGTAAATGTAGGTTCAAAACTAACAAGAGTTATCGAACACTTCAGGTTACCTTTATTATATCTGATTTTGCTATATTTTACAACTGTAAATTTTGGTATTTATTTAACAACCCCGGGAAAACTTCCCGGGGTATGTGCTTTTATCATATACTTACTTAACCGCATCCTCTACGTAGAACACCTTACCATCCACCGTAAAGGAAACCACATCTTTCAAATCAATGACACTTGCGAAATTCCTCCAAATACCGGTTTCCTTTTTGGTAGAGTAGAACCAATCGATGGTCTTCTGTGCTTCACTTTGCACCACATAGGTACTTCCATCCTTCATCTGAACAGAGATTTCCTTCAGGATAATATCACCGGATACAGCGCTTTTCGGTGCATCTATAAGCCAGAAATCTACGCCGGTTAATACCAGTGCTGTTTCTCCATCTTCGTTGAACCATGTATAATGAGGCAGACTCTCACCCTTGGGTACATCCAGCTTCATAATCTGTGTCCAATTCAGTTTTTCATCCACCAGGTCAGACTCCTTCACTGCCAGCTTCAATGTCTTGTCTGCCATGTTACTTTTCTTCATATCATTGAAACACAAATAACATTCATAGGTCTGTGCATCCGTCTGCTTCATATAACAACGATTATTCTGCCATGATAAACCCTCTACCTGAAACAACAGTCTTCCATCCCCCACACCGGCAAATATTTCTGTCGTGTCCCATACTTTCCAGTCACTATAATGCTCATCCCATGTGGCCACCTCGTACCAGGACTCATCCTCTGCATTTTTATCCGTAAGGGTAAACTGCACAATACCATAATCCGTAGCTTCACTGTATACAAAGCGATCCACTGCTACGGTATAGTCATCTGTTTCCATTCTATATACAGCACTTTCATCCTTTCTTTCTGTATCTACAGCTTCCACATATTGCTCAATGGGTGTCGTATCCTTATCTCCAAACAATCCGTCAAACACCCCCAGCTTACCTGCTGCATAAACGCCGGTAGGTGCCGCAATCCCTAACACCACAATGGCTGCCGCCACCCTTTTCATCATCTTACCATTGTTCTTATTTCTACTCTTCATTTGATACTCCTCCTGTTTCATTTGCAGTAACACCTTTTCTTTCAACACTTCCACTTCACTATCTTTCACATCCTCTGCTACCGGCAATACTTCCGTTTCTGTGATTTTCATAAAGTTACTCATAATCAAACACACCTCTTTCCGCCAATGCTTTTCTTAGTTTTTCTCTTCCGCGTCTTTCTCTGCTCTGTACCATTGCTTCCTTCATTTGCAGGGATTCTGCAATCTCCCGGATGGTAAAGTTGTAAAAATACTTTAGTAGGAAGATGGTTTTATCCGGTTCTTCCATTTCCTTCAACACTTCCCTGACCTGTCGGTAAGCTTCCTCCCGTATCCAGTCCGATTCCAAATCCACTCCCGAACGAACTAAAAGCGTCTCCACAAAGATACCTTCTTCCTCCGGTCCGTAAAGCACATCCCTTCCCGTCTTTTTAAGCATGGTCAAGGATGTATTTCTGGCAATCTGATGGATAAAAGGCTTCAGACTTGTCCTAATCTCCTTACCGTCTCTCACATATTTCCACAACTTGATAAAGGTTTCCTGAGCCGCATCCTGAGCCAGATGTTCTTCTCTCAAAATATGTCTGCAGATGCTGAGCACTGCTTTTCCCTGCATATCCATAATTTGAGTCATACCTGTATCCGGTGCTTTTTTCAAGAGTTTGATTATCCTTTTCTCCTGGCTGTCCATTTCAACCTCCGTAATGTCATTGAAAAACGTCTTTCATATAATAAGACAATGGTTTTTAATATCTTCTGTCAGAAAATGATACAAAAAAAGAGAGTTGTTTCCAACTCTCTTTCGTTTTCGTATGAGGAATTAATTTTCTACAAGTTCTGCATTTAACGCCGCATCAGGCATAGCAGGGATTTCTACATCACCATAGCTTAAAAAGTCATAGCTTATAGCACACTTACGAACCTCAAGCTTCATATCCATTTCTGCCATATCTTCGCCACCTTCTGCCATAGCAAGTGCCATAATGTCATCAAACAATTTGTCCAAACCAAGCAGAGTCATATCCACTTTTATGATTCTGTAATTCTCAACATCTACATAATATGCACACTCAGCACTAATTACAGACATATCGATGCCCATAGATTCAATTTCTTCCATAGCTGTATCAAGTTCTTCTATATTGCCACCCATATCTGCAATCAAATCCACAAAGTTCTGACCGGTAATCAGCACATTAATTTTGTAAACTTCCTTATCATTTACAACCTGTGTTGCAGCTTCTAATTCAAACTGCTCATCCGGAATACTCTCAAATGCACCAAAATTATTCTGTTCGGTGGAAAGCACATCTTCCAACTTCATACCGGTAGCTGTTTTATACCAACCGGTCTCACTGGTACCGGTGTAGGTATAAATTTCTCCATCCTCTTCCACGGTATAGGTGGTGGTCTTAATAGCCTGTTCTTCGCCCATCATATTAAGCTTCATATCCATATCTGCATATACCATATACGGATCCTCGGTGTTCATGGTAACACCATCCATAGTCAATAACAAATCCATAGTCATACCCTGCATTGACAAAGCTGCCTCTACATCCATAATCATCTTAGCAGAAATATCTACCGCATCCTTTTCCTGCATCAGCATTTCCTTTGCAGTCATTGCACCGGCTACCACTTCCTTGGCAGGTTCTTCGGTAGCTTCCGGTTCTTCTGTTGCCTTAGGAGCCTCTGTTGCTTCCGGCTCAGCAGTTGCTACGGGATCTGCTTTTCCGATAGTTTCGGTGTCTTCAGTGATTTTCTCATCTTCCTTGGATTCTTCTTTGGAATCCTCTTTCACTTCGTCCTTGTCATCCTCTTCCTGTACGGACTCGGTACGCTTATCATCGTCCTTGTCCTCATCCGCATCCTTCTCTTCACCGCAAGCAGTCAAAGAGAACACCAATGCCAGCATCAACAGCCACATTACCAGTTTCTTTGTTTTTTTCATCTTTCTTTCTCCTTTTCTTTCTTTCGTAGTATTCGACATAGCAAGCCTTAGAAAAGTCGTTGTCCAATACTATCTCCTTTTTGTTCCCCTCACGAAACGTTTATAGTATAACACGATATATTACAAATAAGCAATCCCTAAAAAGCCATAATGCTTCATAATGATATTACATAATAACAGCTTTCTTTTAAAATTCTATTGCTTTTAGTTTTACTTTCTCTAATATTTCTGATATTAAGACATCATTATTATCGCCCGAGTAATCCTCGATGATTATTTCAAGCATAGACTGATTCACGGCAGTAGTTGCAGCAATAATCCTACCCTTCGTTGTCATAATCTCATATGTATCTAAATCACCTATTTTAGGACCTTTTTTATCCGCTATATATGTTCCGTTTACTTTATGGGATTCACTCAAATCACCCAGGCTTTTTTCTAAATCTTCATAGTTATAAGGCATATGTAATCTATATGAAATAAACATCTTACCGTCACACTTTATAAGTATCAACTGATTCGTGTCCTTCTCATATATATACCATCTTCGCGGACATACAAGCTCTGCCTCCGCATCCATTGACTTTAGATTATATATAGAATCCTTCTGGTATACTAAAAAGCTACTTTTCTTATCCTCAAAACTCAGCATAGGAACTCTTATATCTTCGTAACTTATATTACTATAAAACACTTTACCATTCTTAACTTTTGCTTCCTTAAATTCCTCTTCCACCATAGAATTATTAGTGAAGCGGGTGTATTCACGCAAGAAGTTCTCCATACCATCCAACTGTACTTCCAATTCCATAACCATACAATTTTCCGAGTCCACAAAATAATCTATCCGAACATTTACATCACTTAAATCAATGGAATTATATTCCCTCCCATAGAAAAGTGCTTTAAAACCGGATTCAAACAACAATTCACGAATCGAAGCATCCTTTAATCGCACGCTTAATTTATGTGTGCTTTTTTCATTGACTTTTTTATAATCCTTCTTGAAATCCAGAATTTCTGCATTTTCAAGATTCATATCACTAACGAAGTTCCTGCTCATATCAGCTTTCAGGAAGCCGGTATCATACTTATACCAAACGTCTTGGTCGTATTTTGTATAGATGTAAAAAACACCTTGCTCCTCACTCATATGGAATCTAAGATTAACAGGCTTTCCATCTTTATACGCTATAATTTCCGAATCAGTTCTACCCGATTCCTTGTCGTATTCATTATGAGCTTCAAATTGAAATTTGTAATTCTCCACTTGTTGGGAATTGTATATTAACTCTGCTTCCAATTCTGTTATACAATCCACACGGGATACCACAGCCCCATCTGCCGCTGTAATCATTTTTGTAATGAATTCACTGGCTTCCACTTCCTTTTCTTTACTGATTTTGCCACAACCTGCCAGTAATATTGCCAAACATAACACAAGTAAGCTGACAATGTATCTTTTCTCTCTTCTCATACACTACCTCCTTGCTTCCCCTCATAAAGCAAACTTGATAAATACACTTATTTTAAGCAAAATCCCCCCTAAGAAGCAATATCTTGGGGGGGATTATTATTCTTTATTAAACTACTCCTTACAGAGTATCTGCCTCAGCAACGATCTTCTTCAATGCTGCAAGTGCTTCGTCAGGAAGCTTATCGTAACCTTCCTTCTTGGTTGCGAAATCTTCAACAGCCTTTACACGAGTCTGCATAGAGCTCTTTAATGCTGCAACATAGTCTGCATCCTTCAAGTCAGGAGTAAAGTCGCCGGTCTTGCCGTCCCATTCATTCATAATCTGAATGTCAGTGAAAGGTCCCCACTGCTCGAACTTATCCTTACCTTCAACGATGGTTTCTAAGATACCAAGGGTATCTGCAGGCTTAACCTTAGCGCCCATGAAATCACCGGTGTTAACGATATAGCAGTCTACGTTCTTCTCTTCTACTAACTTCTTGAACTTCTCATAGTCGTTAACCAGAGGATAGGTTCTGAAGGGGTTAGCATAAGGTACAATACGGATAGCATTTAAGTCGGTACCAGCTGCAACACGCTCTGCTGAAGAGGTCTTGGTAGCAAGAGTAGCACCCATTACAGATGCAAGTGCTGAACCTGAAAGCTTAACAACGGGTGGAAGAACAGGATCCTTCATAATCCAGAAGATAGCGTTTACAGGAGCTTCAATCTTATCTACACGGTTAGGAGACCATAATTTAGACTTAATAGCACGTCCGTTACCATTTCTGATATCTTCGGTTACTAACTGAATCTTGCCTTCGCTGTCCATAGTACATGAGCAGTTCTGAGCAGATAATAAGTAAGCGTTATCAGCACATCCGGTAGGATAGTCTGCGGTCTTATCGAAGTATGTAGGCTCTAAAGCTACAGAAGAACAGGTATCTGTGTTGATGATGAAAGCGTCATCATGAAGAACCTTGATTTCATACTTGCCGTTATGCTTAGCATGAGTCAAAGTAGACTTACCTGATCCTGACAAACCATAAACAGATGCAACGTACTTAGAACCATCAGCAAGGATGTATTCCTTCTGTCCGCCGTGGCAAGAAGCATAACCGTTTCTGTTAGCGATTGCCCAAGCCATGGTTAAGGTACCCTTCTTGTGCTCACCAAAGTACTTCATACCAAGGATTGCTGCACAGTTCTGGTTGGTATCGAAATAGCAAAGAGT
Organism: Lachnospiraceae bacterium; assembly: GCA_017520425.1. Taxonomy (GTDB): domain Bacteria; phylum Bacillota; class Clostridia; order Lachnospirales; family Lachnospiraceae; genus Acetatifactor. The sequence continues at coordinate 165,015 of JAFXFO010000022.1, forward strand.
CAAAGGATCGCTTAAGCAGCTGTAATCAACGTCAGGTCTGTTGCCGGGAACCCACTGAGGATCAGAGAAGATATAAATATCAGCTTCGTTACCGTTACCAACAGGCTGAGAGTTCTTGTACATCTTTACATATTCATCAGACATATACTGGAAGTTGATCATCCAGTTGTAAAGCAAGTTCTCTTCTCCTTCCGGAATCAGAAGGTGAGCCTTTACCATAAATTCAGGATCAAGACCTACGAAACACTCTGCATGATACATAGTTTTCCATCTGGTCTCATAGATAGCGTCCATAACTACCTTATCAAGCTTCTTCTCGTCTACACCGGGTTCACCCTTGATACGACGAGCGGTAGCGTAACGACCGGTTACAGCACCATCGTTGAATAATAATACCTTAGCATCTTTCTCAAGACCGAACTCCTCGCCTCTTAAAACAGGCATATCGGTAACTACGGTACCGGGAGAGTTCTTAGCTAACTCATACGCTTCCTTTAAGGTGTTAACCTTAACTACGTTGTTTCCGTAGAAAGCAGCTTCAATGATAGAACGGGTAGTACTGAAGCCTACTTTGCCAGCGCCAATCTCATTAATAGGATAATAAGCTTTTGTTGACATATTAAATTGTCCTCCTTAAATATAGTGTATTTCATCGATTTTCATCGATTATTTTGATTTTGCGCAAAGGTTATTTTGATATAACCCCTTGTATCGCTAGTATATTATCGCAAAGAATAGAAGAAAAGTCAATAAATCCCTTGGGAAATTTATGGTTTTTTTCTATTTTTTTATATTACAGTTCTCTTGTCTGCTCTTCCAACCACTCCAGCTCCTCTTTTGAGAGATAAGGGGAGAGGGTTTCATATACCTTCTTCTGATAAGCATTATAGTATTTTCTTTGTACTTCTGTCAGCAGGGATACCTGTACTGCCTCCGGATCCAATGGCACGTATGTCAATGTATCAAAACACAGAAACTGTCCGTATTCATTCTTTTCCGCCTTCTTCACCACCAGCACATTTTCGATGCGGATGCCGTAACTTCCGGGGATGTATACGCCCGGTTCATTGGTTACGTCCATGCCCTCTTCCAGCACAGCTTCCGCCATACCTTCCGTAAAACGCCAACGAAGATTCTGGGGGCCTTCATGGACATTCAGAATATATCCCACTCCATGACCGGTACCGCATTGATAATCCATGCCTATTTCCCACAGGGGCTGACGGGCCAGTATATCAAGATTGCGCCCGGTACAACCATACAGCCATTTGGCATGAGTCATCTGCAACATTCCGGCTGCGGTCAGGGTATAATGCTTCTTTATTTCCTCCGAAACAGGTCCCAATACAATGGTTCGGGTCACATCCGTGGTACCGCCCATATATTGACCGCCCGAGTCTACCAGGAGAATCCCCTCCGGCTTTAAGACCGCATAACTTTCCGTTGTAGCTTCATAATGCATCATGGCTGCATTTTCATTATATGCGGAGATGGTAGGAAAAGACAAATCTAAAAACTCAGGAATTTCCCTTCGTAGCTTCTCCAAATAATCCGCCGCCGTAATTTCTGTAATCTCCTGCTTACCGATATTACTCTTCAGCCAATAAATAAACTTTGTCACAGCAAGACTGTCTTTCAGATAAATGTCCTTCATATTCGAAAGCTCAACCGGATTTTTGACAGCCTTCAAAAGCTCTGTGGGGTTCTTTGCCTCTACTATCTTACAAGCCTTCTGAAGCACCTTATAAAAGGCATAGCTACAATAACGCTTATCCAATACAACGGCTCGTGTTTGAGGCATTTTCTTCAAATACGCCAACACCTCAGAATATTCTTCCACATAAATAAGGTTCGCTTCCAGGTGTTTTTTTACCACTTCACTCAAGGCTTTCGATTGCACAAAGAGTACGGTTCTTTCCTCGGATACCAAAAGATAACTAAGTGCCACCGGATTACATTCCACATCACAGCCTCTGATATTCAAAAGCCACATAATATCATCCAGTTTGCTTAGGAAAAAGCTGTCAGCCCCATTCTTCTCCATGGTAGCCTTCACCTTGGAAAGCTTTGATTCCACAGATTCACCGGCCACCGTTTGCGGCACCACCCAGATTTCACCTGCCGGAAGTGCCGGTCTGTCCTTCCATATTTTCCCGGCAAAATCATAGGTATAGTCAATCATTATACCTTTGGAGTTCAAAGTTTTTTCCAACTGCAGGCCGGTTTCCGTCGGCATCACTCTGCCGTCAAAGCCCAATTTCTGACCTTCCTTCATTTCCCGCTCCAGAAATTCCTTTATGGTAGGCACACCCTCCTGAAGCATCCTGAAAAGCTCTATTCCGGTACCTTCCAGCTCTCTTTCCGCTTGAGTGAAATATCTGCCGTCAGTCCAAAGTCCGGCACCCTCCTGCCACACTACCAAGGTTCCGTTACTGCCTGAAAAACCACTAAAATATTCTCTTGCCTTAAAAAAGGCATGCACATATTCGGAATTGTGAAAATCTGCGGTGGGGAGCAGATAATAATCCACTCCCACCCTTTTCATTTCTTCTCGAATCTGTACAAGCCTATTCTTGATTACTGCATTTTCCATATGAATCACTAATATCCTTTTGTCAATTCACCCTTACAAAGTCCTACAGCTCTGGAGGTACCGATACGGTCACATCCCAGATTTAAGAAAGCTTCCAAATCATGCAATGTAGACACACCGCCGGCAGCCTTAATCTTTACATTCGGTCCGATATGCTCCTTAAAAAGCTTCACATCCTCCAAGGTCGCACCTCCGGTACCAAAACCGGTAGAGGTCTTGATATAGTCTGCGCCTGCATTGGTGACTGCTTTACACATGGCAATCTTTTCTTCCTCTGTCAGGTAACAAGTCTCAATAATAACCTTCAGTATGTGGTCACCGCAGGCCTTCTTCACCGCGCGAATTTCCTCTTCCACCTTGCCGTACAGGCCATTCTTTACATCAGTGATATTTACCACCATATCGATTTCATTACAGCCCTGTTTCAAGGCTTCTTCTACCTCAGCCACCTTAGCTGAAGTCACCTGATATCCCAAAGGAAATCCGATTACGGTACAAATATTCAGCTTGTCACCAAAGTTCTTATTCACCATCTTTACGTAAGAAGGCGGGATGCAAACAGAAGCGGTTTCAAATTCTATCGCTTCCTTACAAAGCTTTTCAATATCCTCCCAGGTACAAAATGCCTGGAGCTGTGTATGATCCACATGTTTTAACATTTCCTTTACGTCCATGATTTTTCCTTTCACCGTTTCTTAGCGGTCCTCAATATTTACATAAGCTCTTTCTTCACCGATGGGCTTGTATGCCGGTCGGATAATCTTACCATTGTTTGCCAGCTCTTCCAGACGATGGGCACTCCATCCGGAAATACGCGCAATGGCAAAAATCGGTGTATAAAGCTCTAAAGGCAAGCCCAACATATCATATACAAATCCGGAATAGAAGTCCACGTTGATGCTAACACCCTTGTACATCTTACGCTCACCCGCAATAATCTGAGGTGCCAGTCTCTCTACCATGGAATACAATGCAAATTCCTTCTCCAATCCCTTCTCCACGGAAAGCTTCTCTACATAGCTTTTCAGCACTTCAGCTCTGGGGTCGGACTTGGAATAAATCGCATGTCCCACACCATAAATCAAACCGGTATGGTCAAACTCCTCCTTGTGCAGAAGCTTACGTAGGTAATCCCCCACTTCTTCTTCACTGGTCCAATCCTTCACTGCTCTCTTCATATCAGCAAACATCTTCACCACCTTGATATTTGCACCACCATGTCTGGGACCCTTCAAGGAACCGATAGCAGCTGCTATGGTAGAATAGGTGTCTGTCAATGATGATGTCACCACATGAGTGGTAAAGGACGAGTTATTGCCACCGCCATGCTCTGCATGAAGCACCAGTGCAATATCCAAAAGCTTCGCTTCCAGTGGGGTAAATTTACTATCCGGACGAAGTAAATGCAGAATATTTTCTGCTGTAGAATACTCCGGCTTGGGCTTGTGTATAAAAAAGCTGTTGCCGTCATGATAATAACTGTATGCCTGATAACCATAGATAGCCAGCATGGGGAAAATACTAATCAACTGTAAGCACTGACGAAGTACATTGGGCATGGAGGTATCATCCGCCCTATCATCGTAGGAATACAGGGTCAATACGCTTCGTGCCAGTGTATTCATCATATCCTTGCTGGGTGCCTTCATGATAATATCACGTACAAAATGAGTGGGCAGATTCCGATAATCCGCCAACATCTCGTTAAATTCCGTTAATTCCTCACGGGTAGGTAATTCCCCAAACATTAACAAATAGGATGTTTCTTCAAATCCAAAATGATTTGCTTCCGAAAAGCCCTTTACCAAATCCTTTACATTATATCCACGATAAAACAGATTACCCTCTGTAGGAACAGACTCACCATCTACAATCTTCGTAGCCCTGACATCAGAAATATGGGTAAGTCCTGCCAATACGCCCTTACCATTTAAATCACGCAGACCGCGCTTTACATCATACTTGGTAAATAATTCCTGCTCGATGTAACCAGCTTCCTCCGTCATCTTCGCCAATTCCAATATCCTTGGTGTAAGATCCGAATAACTCTTTTGACCCATTCCATCTCCTCCTTCTCTCATTCTGCGACTCTGTTACTATATTACCATGTTGTGGTAAAGTGCCGCAATATTTTTATAAATATATTTTCTTAAAAGAATATTAAAAACATCCCACAAATACCTTTACGGGATGTTTTTATATTTTTAATCATACTGTTTTATTTGATTTTTATCTCTTTACCACCAATTACCAGACTTTCCACTTTTTTAGGGTCGATGGTTTCTCCCAGTTCCCTGGCACCTATATAGGAATGTGCATACATCCCATTATACATGCCACTTCCGCCGGCATCTTCCACTTTTAAGATTCTTCCATCCGTAAAACGAATCTCTTGAAGCCACATATCAGAATGTGCTCTATCCCGATCCCGATTCGACCGATAGGCCTCTAATCGGATGGATATGGGTGAAATCTCCACTTTCGTAAGCTTATAGGTACACCCATCCGCCTCAAAAGGCTTATTCAGGAAACGTTTTATCTTGGTATTGGACTTGTAATGATACTTCCACTTCAGTTGCCACTCCCCTTGACACAAGAGTTCCTTAGGCTTTGTCGCCTCATCTTCCTTCGCATTCAAATCATGATACCAATACAAATCCTTCATAAATAAGGCAATCTCCGCCTTATTAACATCTTTACAGTTAGAAATCTCAAATAAAAATCCCAACTTATTATCCTCCACAAAGGAAGTAAACTGTGCTCCATATCCGGTATTTGGATGTATCCCTATTTTAAAATCATCCGGCAAAATATAGTCTGTCTTTTCATTAAACCCATCCGGCATCTCATAATCGGTCTCTATCCTTACATACACCTCATTCTTATCTCCGACAGAAGAAACAGCCATCATGGTTACCTCTTTAGCCTCCCCGCTCTCCACCTTTTGATAATCCGTACATAGAACGGTTTGTGCCTGATTGATTTCTACCATACCGCTATCCAATTGCAGGGTATTGGCATCACTGAGGCCCATGAAGTTTATCAGGGCGATGTCCCACTCCCGTTCACCGGCAGCCATTACCGTTAGGCCTAAAGCCAGTGTCAAAACAGCAGCAAGTCCCCAAATATATAATTTCTTTAGAGGTTTTCTTTTTCTCTGAGGCCCTTCCTTGGCTTGTACTCTTTGTAACACCAAATCCTCTATCCTCTTTCTGCTTTCACTGCTTAATTCTTCCTCCAACTCCACTACTTCGTGTACTTGTATATCATGAATCAAATCATCGACACGATTCATAGCAAACACCCCTTTCTATCAAATCCATACGTAGTTTTTCTTTTCCCCGATATAAAATATTTTCAACCTGCTTTGCCGTCAAAGACAACTTGGCCGCAATGGTACGCACCGGATAACCATAAAAATACCGATAAAGAAAAACGCTCTTATCCGGCTCCCTCATCTGTTCCAAACAGGTATGCAATATGGCTTCATATTCTTTACGCTGTATTTCTTCTTCCAAATCATATCCTGCCGGCAAATCCAGTTGCAATTCCTCTAAAGAAAAAATATCCGCTTTTCTTTCCTTCCTGCGCCTGTCCCTGGCCGCATTTCTGGCAATGGCATATATATAACTCTTCAAGGAATATTTGGCATCCAATTGAAACTGCTCCCTATTCTCCCAAAAACGGATAAATGTATCCGCAATGGTTTCCTCTATATCACTTTCCGGAAAATCATACAGAAAATTTTTGCAGATTGTAGCGACTGCACCACCGTATCGATTCATCAATTCCCGAAGCCCCCGTTCCGGACTTCTGTTCAAAATCTCTAATAATTCCTCATCTTTCATCCCTACATTTCTCCTTCCACCTTACTATACGATTGTAAAACAAAAATCACTCAAAGAAAATAAAAAAAATGTACCAAATCATGACCAGCACGTCACAATCTCAGTACATTTTTTCTTAATGTTCTATTCTATAGTTTATAAGTATCCTATATGGAAAAATCTCAATTTTAGTATCCCTTTACCTCTATATCTACTCTGCCTTCTCACAAAGCTCTGCATTCTCCCACACTCTACGAATCTCATCCCTTACCTCCATAAGTGCAAATCCTAATAAATTTTGACCCTGCCATTTCATGGGATTTTGTGCGTTCTCATTGTTTGCAGACATTCGAATCCCCCAAATCGCATCATAGGGGCTGGCCTCCACTAGTATATTTTCTCCTGTCGAAAGTAGAAATTCCCTAAGCTTAGGATTCTGAGTAAACTTTCTGAAGTTCCCATTGAGCACGATAGAATACTTCACTTTATTCCAAACAGATTCGTCAAACCCTCGTACCTTACGGCCCAATGCTTTTATCTCCTTGGGGTCCCTGCAATTCATAATCTCTTCTCTGATTTCCGCATCGTCAAAAACTTCCGCTTTCTGTGCCATCATGAATTGCTCCATACAACAATAAATATCATTTTCGTACTGAAAATCTTCCATCCACCACTGACTCAGACAACTTTGATTCATACTACCATCTGCTGACGGTTGATGTCCCCAAAACATATTGTAATCAAGTTTTTTGCCGGCATTATGCATTCCTCTGATTGACTCTACAGAATACTTATATGCCCCTTTTTCACGCCAAAATTGTAAGTAATACTCATCTTTTATATAATATATTCCGTTATCCTCATCTTCCCAATATCCATTCCAGGTAACCGGTTCCGGGAAAAACGTTTGATACTCATTTTTTTCCTTACTATCAAGCGTATCATACCAAGTGCCCCACTCGCCAATATATCCTTCTCCGTACCCCATACGCCAACCGATGGAATAACGTTCTATTTCCGGATATGCTATCCATGGTGGAGGTAAAAACTTTTTATCTTTTAGTTTATTTAACTTATGTTCCATTTATTTTTCTTGTCTCCTTTTATCTTGTTCTCTTCTGCAATTTCTAACTAGCTGCATTTATAGTTCTGCCTATTCAATAGTCTACGTTTTGCGATTTGTATCAAATCATTAACTTGGCCATTCGTCACCTTCGCATCTGCATACAAAATCATAATGCATGCTTTCAAATTCATCAAACGGAAACACTTCTCCATTCTGACTCAGTACCAATCCATCACCGTCCATCTTTTCATTCATATATGCCAACGTATCATGAATTCCGCCTATCCTTGCATCTTGAACAAGTTTTGCCAAAACTTCTCTCTGTTCTGAAGAAAGCGAATTCACCAATTCATTAATTTCTCTATTTTCTTCGTTATCAGGATATCCGTTTTCGCGAATCCATTTGCCGAGAACTCCATTTTTTCTCTTTACCAAACCATCAATAAAATCCTTATAATATTCTAATCCCGCATTCACCTTTAACACCTCCTAGTTATTTCTCTACCTGATTTCATAGTACTTTATAAACTCTTGTATGTAAAATTGTCTGTCTTCTTCAGACATATTTCCTTTTAACGCTTCTATCCAAGTTCCATCAATCATACAACCAACATCAAAATTGATATTATATTTCGCTCGTTCAATCAACAAGGCGTCTTCATAATTTCCTATACAAAACAAATACCCACAAAGAGCTCTTATATATTCAGAACTTCCTTCTTGATAATTTTCAATTTCCCTTTCTATCAAATCTCTGATTTCGCTCTTCGAAATCTTAGTAAAATCAAATCCGTATTTCTTAACTAGTTTTTCTGCTCTCTTCTCATTAGATAATGTGTTTTGTGCCGCGTCAGTATTTATATCCCAAAACTTAGCTAGTGACTCTGCGAAATACTTCTCTTCTCCGTCTATAGCATCAAACAAATAAATAGATTCATCGTCTTTCATAACAAACACATTTCCGGCACCATCATCTGAAAAAATATAACCACTTATCCCATATTCCGCCACGTAAAATTCTGTATTATTTTTTATCATTTCATAAGAATACAAAATCCAGCCTATGGATTCTTTTCTATCCCCAACACTGATAACTTCTTCAATACCATCACTCACACTTAAGATTTCTAATAGTGCCACAGGCATACCGGAATCAATATTTTGTAACGGTGTGTGCAATCTAATGTTGTTATTATACATTTCATTTATTAAGCAAATATACTTATTCATCTTTTTCACATCTTTCGTGGAAAATCAATCTTTTACTTCCAAAACCCAAAAAGACAACCACTTACGTGATTGCCTTCCCTAGATGGAGTAGACGGGAGTCGAACCCGTGTCCAAAAGCCCATTCCCTGTACTTCTACGAGTGTAGTTAATCCTTTGACATTCCCTCTACGCCCCGGGGATTAACACCCTGACCGCTTCAGTAGCTTCATGATACGCCCATAGGCTCAAAGCTTTGCCCATGTCGTTTCCTACATAGTCGAAGCCCGGGTCCTAATGTGTAGGTGCACTAGGTCGGACTACTGCCATTAGGCAGCGATTGCTAAATTATCTTCAGCGTTTAATTTTAATTTTGCCATTTGACGCATTGCATGCGACTCGCTTCTCCAGCTGCAAGACCCCTGTCGAAACCTTTACTACCCCTAATTGAATAAGGACTGTAAAGTGCTTGCTGCTTTCTTTAGCAACTTTATATTATCATAAACAGACCTTTTCTTCAAGTAATCTGCATTCAACTTATAGTTAAATTTTTATAAAGAAATTATGATAAATTCCTTACTTTGAATTCCTTCTCAGCCTCACGCTTCATATCCTTCTTTGCGATATCCGCACGCTTATCGTAAAGCTTTTTACCGCGGGCCAGGCCGATTTCCACCTTAGCCTTACCGTTTTTGAAATACACCTGCAAAGGCACTAAGGTAAAGCCCTTTTCCTTGATTTTACCAAGCAGCTTATTGATTTCATAGCGGTGCATTAACAGCTTCTTTACACGCATAGGATCCTTATTGAAGATGTTGCCTTTTTCATAAGGACTTACGTGCATACCATATACAAACACTTCCCCATTCTCGATGCGGATGAAAGCCTCCTTGATGGAGCACTTGCCCATACGCAGGGACTTAACTTCCGTACCATGCAAAGCAATGCCTGCTTCGTAGGTTTCATCGATAAAGAAGTCGTGATATGCTTTTTTATTATTTGCCACTAATTTCTGTACTTCTTTTGCCATACTTATATCTCCCCTGACATGCCTCGGGCTACAAGCCCGAGACTTCTGTCGTTATTACTCTTCTTCCTCTTCTACTATAACAAAATCTATGGTTCTGGTCAATTTATCGGTTGCAACTGCCGCCACCTTTACCTTCATGCCCAGCTTATAGGTTCTGCCTGTGGACTCGCCTACCATTTCATAAGTCTCTTCACGGTAGTAATAATAATCCCCGGGCAGCTTAGCCACATGGACCAAACCTTCCACCGTGTTGGGAAGCTCCACATAGATGCCCCAGGCGGTAATACCGGATACCACGCCCTCGAATACTTCCCCAAGATGGGCTTCCATATATTCTGCTTTCTTCAGCTTATCCGTCTCTCTTTCAGCCTCTTCCGCTCTACGCTCCGTCTGTGAAGAATGCTTCGCCACCTCCGGCAGTATAGCCTTATAATGCTCCACCCGTTCGCCCTGGAGACGACCTCTTAACTGCTCCTTGATAATCCGGTGAATCTGCAAATCCGGATATCTTCGGATGGGCGAGGTAAAGTGACAGTAAAACTGTGCTGCCAAACCGAAATGTGCCGCGTTTTCCACGGTATACTTAGCCTGCTTCATGCTACGGAGGGTCAGACGGCTGATCATAGCCTCCTCAGGGGTACCGGCAATACGGTCCAAAAGCTTCTGGATTTCCTTAGGATGCACTTCTTCTCCGGACACCTTACCGTTCTGGCTGCCCACACTCTTTAAGGAATAGCCGAAATTGTTAATAAAGGTCACCAGCTTCTGAATCTTCTCTGCATCCGGAGTATCGTGGGTACGATACACAAAGGGCAGCTCCATCCAGTAAAAATGCTGGGCTACGGTTTCATTGGCCGCCAGCATGAAATCCTCTATAATCATGGTAGCTACGTTGCGCTCGTAAGGCTTTATCTCCAATGGAGTGCCTTCCCTGTCCAGAATAATCTTGGACTCCGGGAAGTCAAAGTCGATGGCACCGCGCTTTCTGCGCTTCGCACGTAAGCTGCCCGACAACTCCTCCATCATTTTGAACATGGAATCCAGCTCCCGATACTCTTCGTATTCGGGATGATTATCATAGACATTATCCTCTGTCAAAATAGCCTTTACGGCTGTATAACTCATTCTTTTATCTACACGGATTACGGATTCACAAATCTCATAATCTATGATATCGCCTTTTTTGTCAATGGTCATAAGACAACTCAGAGCCAGTCTGTCTACACCGGCATTCAGAGAGCAGATACCGTTGGATAAAATATGAGGCAGCATGGGAATCACCCGGTCCACCAGATACACACTGGTACCACGCTTCAAGGCTTCACGGTCCAGAGCAGAGTTTTCCTGTACATAATTGGTTACATCTGCAATGTGGACACCCAGATGATACTTCTCCCCGTCAAAGGATACACTGACTGCATCATCCAAATCCTTGGCATCCTCCCCGTCAATAGTAACCATGCACAAATTACGCAAATCCTTACGACCTGCCATATCCGCCTCAGATACATCCTTGGACACTCTTTCTGCCTGATTCAGCACCTTCTCGCCAAATTCCATGGGCAACTCATAGCCTCTTACGATAGCCATAATATCCACTCCCGGGTCATTAATATGACCAAGGATTTCTACCACCTTGCCCTCGGGACTTCTGCGGGCTGAGCCATATTCGGTGATCTCTACCACTACCTTATGACCGCTTACCGCTCCCTTAGAACGCTCCTTGGGTACGAAGATATCCTGGCTGACCTTACCATTGTCCGGTACCACAAAGCCGAAATTTTTACTCTTTTCATAGGTACCCACAATCTGCGTCATCCCTCTGGAGATAATCTTCACCACCTGGGCTTCCTGACGCTTGCCGTTCTTGGCTCCAAGCAAGGCAATCTGCACGGTATCCTTATGAAAGGCACCGTTTACCTTATCTTCCGGGATATAATAATCCTCTTCACGGCCCTCCACTTCTACGAAGCCGAAGCCCTTGGAATTGCTGATAAAGGTACCTACCAAAGCCTTTCCATTGGACTTCATATATTTCCCCTTGGAAGTTAAGGACAACTTGCCCTCTGCCAGAAGTTCTTCCAATATTCTTTTAAACTCGTCCTTCTCTGCCTTTGGTACCTGCAGGAAAACTGCCAGCTCCTTTTCCTTCATGGGCACATACAGTTCATCCGCCACCAAATCACAGATTACTTTTTTTCTTTTATCTTTAATTTCTTTGCTCATTTTAATCTCCCAGACTCGCAGCGCGGCTGCTCATTGATGCGATATTCGCCAAACGCACAAAAGGCACCCTTATTGCTAAGAGTGCCTTACGTGTCATTCTTTAGAATACATTCAGATTCAGTACAATAGCCAAAACCATGAATAATACACCGAAAATCTTGGTAAGCTTCACCAGCATGCCCTGCATGGTACGTGCCTTATTCTTACCCCAGTAGCTCTCTGCAGCGCCGCTCAATGCGCCAAGTCCTGCAGACTTGCCTTCCTGTAATAACACTAACACTATGATAGCGATACAAACGATAATAAAAAGAATTGTCAAAATAACTCTGAGTGCTGCCATGTCACACCTCCTACTACTTGCATTTCTATTTGAAATTTGCAGATACAAATTTATTCATTCGGAATCATACAAATGGTATCATAACACAGAAGCCTTAGAATTTCAACTGTTTTTTTCACGCACTACTTAAGTGCCCAGGGGCTTTCCTTTTCCGGGCTGATTCCGCCTTCTTCTATTTCCTCACTGATTCGCAGCAAACGATTGTATTTCGCTACCCGGTCACTTCTGCAAGGTGCACCTGTCTTTATCTGCCCCGCATTACATGCAACAGCCAAATCCGCAATGGTAGTATCCTCTGTCTCACCGGAACGATGGGATATGATGGTTCCGAAGCCATGCTTTTTCGCCATAGCCACTGCGTTGAGACTCTCTGTCAGCGTACCGATTTGATTTACTTTTACCAGGATAGCATTGCCTGCGTGAAGCTTAATGCCGGCTCCCAATCTCTTTACATTGGTGACAAACAAGTCATCTCCCACCAGCTGCACCTTATCACCGATGCGCTTCGTCATCTCCTGCCAACCGTCCCAATCCTCTTCGGACAAGCCGTCCTCAATGGATACGATGGGGAATTTCTGAATCAGCTTCTCGTAATAGCCAATCATTTCTTCGGTGGTGCGGGTGATTTCTTCTCCCTTCAGCTTGCTTTCGCCCTCAAATACATATAGTCCTCTCTCTTCATCGTAAAGCTCACTGGCTGCCACATCCAGGGCAATCTGAATGTCCCGGCCCGGCTGGTGACCGCTCTTTTCAATGGCCTTCACCATAAATCCAAGTACACATTCCGCATCCGGTAAATCCGGCGCGAAACCGCCTTCATCCCCCACGCCGGTGGACAAACCTCTGGACTGTAGTAACTTCTTTAAGTTGTGATACACCTCTGCACACATACGAAGACCTTCCGAAAAACAGCATGCACCGGTTGGCATAATCATAAATTCCTGAAAATCCACCGTATTGGCTGCATGCTTACCACCGTTCAAAATATTCATCATGGGCATGGGCAGTTCGTTGCCGTTGATGCCTCCCAGATAACGGTATAAAGGTATATGCAACCCCTTTGCCGCCGCTTTTGCCACAGCCAAAGAAACTGCCAATGTGGCATTGGCACCCAGATTGCCTTTGTTATCCGTACCATCCGTCTGTATCAGTAAGGTATCAATTCGAGCCTGGTTCAAGGCGTTCTTCCCCAAAAGCACGGGTGCAATCTTTTCATGGATATTGCGTACAGCATGCTTTACTCCCAAGCCGAAGTATCTTTCCTCACCATCTCTTAGCTCCACCGCCTCAAACCGACCCGTACTGGCTCCGGAAGGCACTGCTGCACGTCCCTTGTATTTTCTGCCGGTTTCCTCGTTGCAGACTGTCACCTCTGCTTCCACCGTGGGATTTCCCCTGGAATCCAAAATCTCTCTACCTACAATCTCAACAATATTAAGTATCATAATAAAAGCCTCCTTGGGTTACTATGTTTCATAGTATGCCCAAAAGGAGACTCTTTATAAGCTCTTTGTTAATTTTTTCCTACCAGATATAAGGATACTGTTAAGGTGCCGGTAGCATTATCGGCAATTGCTTCAATCTGCATGTTCCTGTCATAGATATTTACAAACTTCAAATCCTTATAGCCCTGTGCAATGGCAGACTCCAAATGACGGGGTACATAATCCACCGGTAAAGAGTGGGGATATCTTTCCGTCGCAGGAAGTCCTGCACCTACCATGGCTGCGTAAAGAGTGGATGCTGTCTGGCAGATACCACCGCCGATTCCCATCACAATCTTACCACCGTAAATCTGCTCACCCATGCCGAAACCATTGTACCGGGTTCTGGGCAGTACTGCATTGCTAAAGGAGAATTCCTGTCCCGGTGCTAATACAATACCGTGAATACGCTCTGCCGCAGTTGTTACATTTATGGTTCTTTCCAGGCTTGGGTCATACACTGTAGTATAGGTACCTAAAAGAGTTTTGTCGGATGCTATGGTTATTTCCACCTTCTCTTTTGCGTTTCTCCCTTCTGCCTTACCATACTTCTCGTAATGGTCACAGTACAAAAGGTAATCACCGCCAAAGGCCAAACGCAAATCTCCGTAATTGTTCATATAGGTCACACAGTTGAACTCTTCACTGCCGAAACGGCCTTCCTTAATACCGTAATTCATATAATGCCGATACAATGCTTCCGGATCCATGCCGAATGCAGCCTGCAAATCCGGATAGGTATTATAATAAAATTCTGCATCAAAGGTCACTTTGCTAAAGGTATAAACATTATTTGCTTTTGCTGCCTCCGCATTCATACTGCTGCTCCAAAACAGACATACACACAACACTGCCGCTAATACACTCTTAAATCCAATATATTTCTTCATCATCTTTTCTATTCCTTATCTGTAACTTATATCTTTTTTCCTGCCAGGATTTCCTTGTAATCCTGCAAATTCTTCTGTAATAATGCAGGGGTATCCAAGCCGTAAGGACATTTTACCTTACATTGTCCGCATTGTAAACACTTTTCAATCAACATCATCTTCCTCTGCCACTCTTCTGTCAACTGTGCTGCCTGTGGTGCACGACGAATCATCAGACTCATTCTGGCACTGTTGTTGATTTCAATGCCTACGGGGCAGGGCATACAATAGCCGCAACCTCTGCAAAATTCACCCAAAAGCTCCGTACGGTCCTTTTCGATTACCGCTTTCAGCTCTTCTGTCATAGCAGGCGGATTGTCAATATAGCTTAAGAATTCATCCAGCTCCGATTCCCTCTGCACGCCCCAGATAGGCAATACATGGTCATACTGTGCAAGATAAGCATAAGCTGCCGCCGAATTGGTAATCAAGCCACCGGACAGTGCCTTCATGGCGATAAAACCCATATCTGCCGCCTTACAGGCTTCTACGATTTCCAAATCCTTTTCCGTGGCCAAGTAACAGAAGGGGAACTGTAAGGTTTCATACAGTCCGCTTTCGATAGCTTCTTTCGCAACATGCAAACGATGGTTGGTGATACCGATATGGCGCACCATGCCCTTGTCCCTGGCTTCCAGCATAGCTTCATACAGCCCGGTACCGTCTCCCGGCTTAGGACAAAAGCTTGGATTGTGAAACTGATAAATATCAATATAGTCGGTCTGTAAATTGTTCAAAGAGGTATGTAAATCCTTCCAAAAGCCTTCCGCCGTGGTAGCTCCTGTTTTGGTGGCTATATACACCTTTTCTCGCATACCTTTGAAGGCTTCACCCACCTTTTCCTCGCTGTCCGTATAAAAACGGGCAGTATCAAAAAAAGTTACGCCATGATCATAAGCCTTACGCAACAGCTTTACTGCTTCTTCTTTGCTGATTCTTTGTATAGGCAATGCACCAAAGGAATTTTTCTCCACGGTGATGCCTGTTTTTCCTAATGTTACTTGTACCATAATCTTCTCCTTAGTAATCTAAAACAATGGCAACCTGTTCCTTTTCGGCGAAGCAAACTGCCTGCCACAGAATGGAAAAGGCAAATTTCGCCAAGGATTCTGTAGAATAAATATTTCTCTTAGGCAGATATCGAAGCAAGCCTGTTCCGGTAATCTGTCCTTCTACCGGATAACCTTCTGTATTTATCCAATCCAATATGGTAGCTTCATCCGCCTGCCAGCAGGCCTCGTTAATCTTTTCCAGCTCATATTTCAGGCAGGCCACCGTACTCAGCATACTTTCACGTCCATCCGGTAAGGGATACTTAAACACCAGCCTGTCCGCAATGGGCACATAGTGGCACACATTATTAAAGAGGGACCACTGACGATAGGAGGTACCATAAATCCCCATCACCTTTAATACGGCATGATAATCCGTATTTTTTTTATAATCCTTGGGAGAACGTACCTTTAACAGCTTTCCTGTTGCATACAAAAGAAGTGCTCCGTACGCATCCCAGTCCGGCTTATGGGTATAATAAGGCTTGGTATCCCAATCATCCTGCCATTCTTTTGCGGATTCTGCTCCTGCGCTTTTCAGGGCATTCACCATCTGTTCCTGCCACAGCTTAACTACTTCCTCCGTTTCCGATGCGGAACCTTCATTTTCTTCCTGACCCGTAGGATGTATCTGCGTATACTGCATCCCGTTGGCTTCACAAAACTGCTGGGTAATCGTCTTCCAATTCCTCATATAGTACCTGCTAAGGGTACCTGCATAGATATCCAGTCCCATCTTTCCCTCCATCAAACAGTGCTTTATATAACAAAACCATCGGCACTACCGATGGCTTTGTATCGTTATCATCTTATTTCTTAATCAACAATGACTTACCGGTCATTTCTACAGGCTGCTCCTTGCCCATGATTTCAATCAAGGTAGGAACGATATCAGCCAGACAACCATCTTCCTTCAGGGTGTATGCTTCATCATAGTTTACCAAGATGAAAGGTACCTGATTGGTGGTATGTGCGGTAAAAGGTGCACCGGTTTCATAATCCAGCAACTGCTCTGCATTACCGTGGTCAGCACAGATAAACATTACGCCGCCTACTTCTTTGATTGCATCTACAGCCTTGCCTACACACTCATCAACAGCTTCAACAGCCTTGATTGCAGCAGCTTCTACGCCGGTATGACCTACCATGTCAGGATTTGCAAAGTTGATGATGATTACATCATACTTATCTGCCTTGATAGCATCGGTTAATTTATCACAAACTTCGTAAGCACTCATTTCAGGCTTCAAGTCATAGGTTGCTACATCCTTAGGAGAGTTTACAAGTACTCTGTCTTCGCCGGCATTAGGAGTTTCCACACCACCGTTGAAGAAGAAGGTTACATGCGCATACTTCTCGGTCTCAGCGATTCTCGCCTGGGTCATGTTATTTGCTGCCAACCACTCACCGAAGGTATTGGTTACGGAAACCTTGTGGAAAGCAACGTCCTTGTTCGGAATGGTAGGATCATAATCAGAGAAGCAAACAAAGGTAATATCCTTACGAACTCTGTCAAATCCCTTGAAATCATCATCACAGAAGGCTCTGGTGATTTCTCTTGCACGGTCAGGACGGAAGTTAAAGAAGATTACGGAATCCTTATCTTCCACTACTGCTACCGGCTTGCCGTTTTCAACAGCACAGGTAGGCTTTACGAATTCATCGGTTTCATCCTTGTCGTAAGAAGCCTGGATACCGCAGATACCGCAAGCTGCAGTTAAGCCTTCGCCCTTGGTCATGGCATCATAAGCCAGCTTCACTCTGTCATAGTTGTTATCTCTGTCCATTGCGTAGTAACGACCCATAACGGATGCAATCTTACCTACGCCGATTTCTTCCATCTTATCAGCTAACTGGATTGCGAAATCCTTGCCGGATGCAGGAGGCGTGTCACGACCGTCTAAGAAGCAGTGAACATATACCTTCTCCAGACCGTTTCTCTTTGCCAGCTCCAATAAACCATATAAATGGGTATTGTGGCTATGTACACCACCGTCTGATAAAAGACCCATTAAGTGCAATGCACTGTTGTTTGCCTTACAGTTCTCCACTGCCTTTAATAATGCAGGATTCTCAAAGAAGGTACCATCCATGATTTCCTTGGTGATACGGGTCAGCTCCTGGTATACAATACGTCCTGCACCCATATTTAAGTGTCCTACTTCTGAGTTGCCCATCTGTCCGTCAGGAAGACCTACTGCCATACCGCTGGCATTACCTCTTACGAAAGGGCACTCCTTCATCAATTTATCCATAACCGGGGTCTTACCCTGTGCTACAGCATTAGCCTCGGTCTTTTCATTCAAACCGTAACCGTCTAAAATCATCAAAACTACAGGTTTCTTACTCATAATTCCTCCATCCTTCTGCCATTGGCGAACTTTATTTTAACAATAAACCAAATGCATTATACACTTTATTTTCTCAAGGTGCAACTGAAAAATATAGAATATGATAATTTTTTCACAACTACTAATCAATCTTCAAAATCAGTCCCAACACTCTCTTGGCAGATATGAGCAATTCTTCTCTGGTAAGCACACCCATTTCCATGGCTTTCTTCACACGCTCCGGATATCCGTTTGCCATCTTCAAATCATTGCCGGCTTTGATTTCCTTATACTGCTCGCCTCTGGTCCACCAGTCCGTTGTCACCATACCGTCAAAGCCCCACTCATCACGCAAAATATCTTCTAACAGTTCGCGGCATTCGGATGCACGATGACCGTTAATCATATTGTAAGAAGACATAATCGCCCAAGGTCCCGCTTCCTTTACAGCGATTTCAAAGCCCTTCAGATAGATTTCACGCAAAGCTCTCTCGGATGCTCTGGAATCACTATGTTTACGGTTAGTCTCTTTGTTATTGGCTGCTAAATGCTTGATGGTAGCCGCCATATTCTGAGACTGAATACCGCGCACCATGGCTGCACCTATTTTACCGGTAAGGAAGGGATCCTCAGAATAATATTCAAAATTACGTCCGCACAAAGGATTTCTGTGGATGTTCATAGCCGGGGTCAGCCATACGGACAAATTATTCTCCTTTAACTCCTTACTTCCTGCAGTACCAACTTTTTCCACCAGTTCCTCATTCCAGGTACATGCCAGTAAAGTGGCACAGGGCCATGCAGTAGTATAAATATCGAAGCCCTCATTAATACGCACGCCCGCAGGACCATCCGCGGTCATAAGATTGGGCACACCATACTCCGGCAAATTACCGATACCAAAGGTATTGGCCACACCCAGATTAGGCTGTCCTCCCAGTAAATGGATTAAATCCTCATCGGACAGTTGCTCCACAAATTCATCCAGGGTGATTTTGCCCTCAGCTACCTCTATCAGGAAATGACTTCCCTTTTTATAGGCATCCAGCATAAAGCAACCGGCACGTCCACGTACAGCCGGCAAAATTCCTTCATCCGTACCGGGTATCATTTTTTCAAAGATGCAGGCATTAGGGTCATTGGGTTCGCCTAATGGAAGTTCTTCATAGGTACCGTCTGCCAGAATACGCTTCTTAAGCTGTGTCGGTACTAATTTCGCAGAAAGCTGCTCTACCACTTGATTTTCTGATACAATGTAACTCCAATCTGCCTTCACCACGTCACGCACACTGGTCCCCACATAAATACCATATTCTCCGGCTTCCAGCACATAAGCAGACTTAGCCACCTTGCCCAAATCGTCATAGGAAGCCAGGGAAGCCTTTGTGAAGCGAAGCTCCAGTTCCTGTGCTTCTCCCGGCTGTAGCAGCTTGGTCTTTGCAAAGGCCTTTAACTCCTTTGCCGGCTTCTGCAAAAGGCCCTGAGGCGCGCTTGTATACACCTGCACTACCTCTTTACCCGCATTGGAACCGGTATTGGTCACCTTTAAGGAAACCTTAATGCATTCACCACCTTCGCTGGCCTTGATATTTTCCAAAGCAAAATCCGTATATGAAAGACCATAACCGAAGGGATAACATACCTTCTCTTTCGCCTCTGCAAAGGTCTCAAAATAACGGTATCCCACATACACATCATCCGTATAATCCACATAATCAAATGATTCGTGGAAATTCTCCGTAGACAAATAATCCTCTATGGAAGCCGCTAAGGTATCGGAAAGCTTACCGCTGGGAGACACCTTACCCATCAATATTTCAGCTGTAGCGAGGCCGCCTTCCATACCGCCCTGCCATGCCACCAAAGCAGCTGCCAGCTTATCATCGCGCTGAATCCAGGAGGTATCCATCATACCACCTACATTTAATACCACCACGATATCAGCAAAAGCTTCCTCCACCCGGGCAATCATCTCTTCCTCTTCCTTGGTAAGATAGAAATCCCCTTTAGGGAAAATGCGACCACTTATGGCAGGCATACTTTCTGCATCGGATTTCCAGGGATTGTATTCTTCCTCACATTCTATGTCGGAACGGTCCCAGCCCTCTCCGGAAAAACGGCTGATTACCACAATGGCAGTATCTGCAAAGGCTCTTGCATCCTGCACCTGCTGTTCTGTAATGGCCGGTTCCACAGTCATACCCGGCACTGCGCCCTCCGCATACTGCTTTTCCACATTTGTCCGATAATACTCTGCCAAAGGTTCGAATATCTCTACTTCCTTCAGCTCCTTTAACCCCTCATAGAGATTGCGTACATAAGCGGAATGTACATCGCCGCTTCCGCCGCCGCCTTTCACATAGTCAAAGGTACCCTTACCAAACAATGCCACCTTCGCCCCACTCTTTAAAGGAAGTCTGTTGTTCTCATTCTTCAGAAGCACCATACCTTCTGTTGCTGCTTCCTTCGACAATAAAACATGTTCCTTACATGCCGTTACATACTTGCCATTCTCCAATGGTAAATTGGGTTGATGATTTGCTCTTGCCCATCTTTTCATAATGTTTTGGTATAATCCTTATTAAGGGCGGATTACTTTTCCTTTCCTTGTTTTATGTTTTGTAATTGGTCGCTCCAATATTATTCTTCTATAAGTTCCTCAAATGCCTTCATACTATCAGCCTTTGCAGCCAACTTGTGCCACTTGGATAATACTTCTGTTTGATTCTCCCCTAAAATCCTATCCTTTAATTCTTCCGAAACTTCTCCCAACTCATCTAATAGTTCCAAAATAGACATGGCCTTTCCTTGAGTTATTCCATACTCCAATCCCTCTTCATATCCTTCCCTTCGCAGGTTCGCCAGATGCAATTCTTCATTGTACTCAAATATACTCATTTCAAAAGCCTCCGCACGGTTCTTCTTTAAGAAATCCGCTAAAATATCCTCTTTGATACATTCGGTAATCGCCTGCTCTACAGCCTCCTCTATGGGCATCTGTAAAGCTTTCATCTTGTACCCTCCTATGGCAGGAGCATACCCTTTCAGAAACCTCCTGCTTTTACTTATAATGTGAATTAAAAGCATGAATTTTCTGAAACATAATAGAACATGAGATCCTTAAGAATAAAAGAAAATATGCTTTGCATTCAGTATAACGCAAAGCATATGGTGGTGCAAGTAAATTTCTATTCAATTATTGTAGATTTTTTATCCATTATATTACTGCTCTGGTCTGCAGTCACTGCCCTGCGGCCGGTGATACTGTGATACATGTTGTAGGTGATGTGTGTCTGGGTACCGTTTCTGTCTGTCATGCTTACCAGACGTTTTTCCCTGTCGTAGCCGAAGCTTTCACGGGCTCCCAGCTGGTCTATGCGGGATATCATGTTACCATTTAAGTCATAGCCGTATAGGACTGCATGGCCTTCCCCGTCCTCAGCTCGCAGGATATTGCCCATGTAGTCGTATGCATACTTCTCCATGGTTCCATCCGGCTTTTTCACGCCCGTAATCCTGCCCCAGCTGTCCAGCATAAAGCCTGTGGTATTGGACATTCCGTCTGTCAGTCCTATGATATTGCCCATGGCATCATAGCGGTAGCTCTGAGAACTGCCACCCATGGTCAGGGCATGGATTCTACGGCCTGCCAGGTCGTAGAAATTCTTTTAATCGTACGCTTCTACAGAAAAATATGTTTTTTTCGAAACATACTTTCCTTTTTCTTTTATTACTTTTTTCGTTTCTCTTGCCAGTTTCTTTAATTGTGCATATCTATTACTACTTCCGAATGCCTTCAAATACTCTAATATCATTGGCTTTAGCCTTTCATCGTGTACAGTAAATGAATAATAATCATCCCTAAAGTTATCAGTATTTTTATCACATACTGTCACTCGTACTCCCAAGTCAATAAATTCACCATCATCAAACAGGTTAACCAACACTTCGAATATTTTATCATCCGGATATTCCATTATTTTTTCACAAAAAGTATCAACACTTTCCAAAATAGCTTGCAATATGCCTTCCACTAATTCTCTGCCTCCGAATCCCATACAAGTTCAAAATTCACACCTTGCATTCCCAATTCATTTATTAGAGAAACAAACTTTTCTGTATAAAATAAAGGCGACAAAACACCATGATTCATTTCTGCCTTAATAACAAGCCTGTTATCAATCCCACATGCACTAAGCTCATCTTCATTAAATACATAATGCATTTCTATTCCTTTTTGCAAATTACATGTTAATTTATCTGCTTTGATTCCATGTACAAGATAAAATAATTTTTTCCCTTTTTTAGCTGGTAACAATTCTATTTCATCAAAATTTATTTGTTCCTTTATCCTTTCCACTGAATCTTCACTCATTAATAAATGACTCATAGGAAGCCAACAAAATGCTAAATCTGCATCTTTATTCTTATATGTTTCAGTCATTTTCTTTGTTTCCCATTTGTCCGCTAATTGCTTAACTTCCTTACACTCTTCATGTTCATCATATCCCTTCATTGAATATGAAGTGAAATTATCATTAACTCTAATTCTGTAAAGTTTCATTTTATTTTTCTCCTATTAATTTAGTGATAATGTACCATCTAATAATTGATTTCTCAAATCATCAATTAATGCGTATACTTCTGTTGTCGTTGCTTTTCTGCCTTCAATAGCTTCTATATTTGCAATATGTTCACTTAAATACTCATATACTTTATTATGATAAGAACCTTTGTGTGAACCAATATGAAGCGTAGAACCTTTAGGATTAAAGAGAGGATCTGTTGGTAAAAAGACTCCATTCATAGCAGAATTTAACTCTTTATCTCCTATGCCATACTTTTTCAGCAAATCTCTTGTTGCTTTTGCTGCCTTAGCATGTATTCCTACTATATGGTGTGCTGCTTTAGGAAAATCTGGTATCGGAATTCCCTTTTCCTTGAAATACTTAATCAGATTTCTGCTTAATATTTGACTATCCCTTGATTTCTTTTTATTGTAAAATTCATCTAGGACTTGCTTTACTATATCAATATCACCATCAGCATCTTTTATTTGCTCTAATAGCCCTTCCTTGGTTGTCTTCCACTTTCCGGCCAATTTATCTTTTAATTTCTTAATATCTACTTCACCAAGTCCAAGTGCTTCTAATTGCTTACATATATCCGTAACAATCGGACATTCTTTCTTATACCCACTCGGATCCACATACCTAACCGGATTATTCCCACAATATGCATACAGATTCAGGCCATCCCCATAGTAGGTATCTTCCTGGATGAATCTTCCGATGACAGGGTTGTAGAATCTGGCTCTCAGATAATACAGACCTGCTACCGGGTCATACTGTTCTCCGGTGAAACCGAAA
>JAFXFO010000023.1 GCA_017520425.1 Lachnospiraceae bacterium
AGAAATACTAAATTTATTAAAAGCAGGGGAATGACCTTTCCTTCGAATATTGCGTCTCATCGAATAAGTGATTCGGGAATTAGCTATTATTCTGAAGATTCTGAGGAAGAATCTCAGGATGGAGCAGAAGCTTCCGAGAAGCCGGAAGGTAAAATGCATGGTAAAAAGTTCAGAAGTCTGACGAAGGAAGAAAGAGAGTTATTTGGTCCCTATATTCAGGGACGTTCTTCCAAAGAACAGCTGGTTCAGGCGATTGATAATATTTCCATGGCAGCATATACCGGCAATGTGATTGTTACCGGTGAGGAGGGCCTGGATACCTTAGGCCTGGCAAAAAGTATTGTTGAGGACGTGCAGGTCACCGACAGCAATTTCTCCGGCAAGACAGCCAAAATTTCCGGAGATGCGTTCAATAAGCGTAAGGTGGATGAGGTACTTGCAGGTCTGCAGAACGGCGCCCTGATTATTCAGAAAGCACCAAACATGAATGAGAAGACTGCGGAAGACCTTTATAAGGCATTGCAGCAGGAAAACACCGGTATTCTGGTGATTTTGGAAGGTACCAAAAAATCCATGAATGCGTTCCTGGAGCAGTATGAAAAGCTGGCACAGTGTTTTACCGCCAGAGTGGATATGGAAGCATTAAGTGATGCGGCATTGGTGGCATTTTGTAAGAAATATGTAAGAGAGAATGAGTTTGTGATGGACGAAATGGCAGTGTTGGCATTGCATCAGATTATCACGGACAGACAGACCAATGATCATGCAGTGACTATCATGGAAGTAAAGGAAATCATGGATGACGCCATGGACAATGCCGGCAGAAAGAGTATTGGTCATTTCTTTGATATACTTACTGCAAAGCGCTATGATGAGGAAGATATGATTATTATCCATGAGAAGGATTTGTTATAGTCAAAGAACTTACGGAGGTGTAGCATGGGCAAGGAACAACTCGGAAAAGAAGAGAAGCAGCTGAGAGAAACAGTATTTATTTCCGAAGCAGACAGCTATCTTTTTGGACAGGGGACCCATTATGATATCTATAAAAAGCTGGGTGCACATATTTCAACAGAAGACGGACAGGAAGGTGTATTCTTTGCTGTGTGGGCGCCCAATGCGCAGTGTGTTCATTTGGTGGGTGACTTTAATGAGTGGAACACCACTTCCCATCCCATGGAGAAAATCGGCCCCGGGGGGATTTATCAGCTTTTTGTCCCGGGTCTGGGAGAAGGCGAGAAGTATAAGTACCTGATTACCACGGATAAGGGGGAACAACTGTACAAGGCAGATCCCTTTGCAAATCATGCGGAGTACCGTCCCGGCACAGCATCCGTTACAGCTGACCTTTCCGGTTTTGTGTGGGAAGATGAGAAATGGATCAGTGAAAGAGACACCAAGAACGTACTTGCACAGCCCATGTCCATCTATGAGTGCCATATCGGATCCTTTATGAAGCATCCGGACGGGACAGAAGGCTTCTACAATTATAGAGAATTTGCAGACCGCATCGTAAAGTATCTGAAGGAAATGCAATACACCCATGTGGAATTAATGGGTATTGCAGAGCATCCTTTTGATGGCTCCTGGGGATATCAGGTGACAGGGTATTATGCACCCACTTCCCGTTACGGCACACCGAAGGACTTTATGTATTTGGTTAATAAATTGCACAAGAATAAAATCGGTGTGATTTTAGACTGGGTGCCGGCACATTTTGCTACGGATGCCCACGGATTGGGATGCTTCGACGGCCAGTGTATTTTCGAGCATCCGGACCCCAGAAGAGGAGAGCATCCGGATTGGGGTACCAAGATTTTCAACTATGGAAAGAATGAGGTGAAGAACTTCCTGATTGCCAATGTACTGTATTGGATTAAGGAGTTTCATGTGGATGGTATCCGTGTGGATGCAGTGGCTTCCATGCTGTACCTGGATTATGGCAAAAAAGAAGGGCAATGGTTGCCTAATCAATACGGCGGCAATCAGAATCTGGAGGCAATCGAATTCTTCAAGCATATGAATTCCGTGGTGAGAGGCACTTATCCGGGCTTTATCACCATTGCGGAAGAGTCCACTGCATGGCCTAATGTAACCGGAGAGATCGGTACGGACAGTTTGGGCTTTACCTTTAAGTGGAATATGGGTTGGATGCATGATTTCTGTGAATATATGAAGCTGGACCCTTATTTCAGAAAGAATAATCATTATGCCATGACCTTCGCCATGAGCTACAATGAGAGCGAGAATTATATTCTGCCCCTTTCCCATGATGAGGTGGTTCATCTGAAATGTTCCATGGTGAATAAAATGCCGGGTTATACTTGGGACAAATTTGCCAACTTAAAAGCCGGATATGCCTATATGTTCGGACATAGCGGTAAGAAGCTGTTGTTCATGGGACAGGATTTCGGTCAGGATAGAGAGTGGAGCGAGGAAAGAGAACTGGATTGGTATCTCTTGGGAGAGAAATTGAACCTGGGCCTGCATCACTTTGTTCGTGATTTGCTGAAACTTTATAAGAAGTATCCCTGTATGTATGAAAGAGACCAGAGTTGGGAAGGCTTTGAGTGGATGAATGCAGACGATGCAGATCACAGTACTTATTCCTTTGTAAGGAAGTCCAAATCAGGACGTAACAATTTATTGTTCATTATCAATATGACGCCCATGAGCTGGGATAATTATCGGGTGAGAGTGCCGAAGAAGAAAAAGTATCGCCTGTTGTTAAACAGTGACGATTTCGAGTACGGCGGAAACGGCAACCTGATACCGGAAGAGCTGAATGCACTGGGAACTGATAGCTACAGTGTCACCCTTCATTTGCCGGCTTATGCAGCGGTTGTTTACGTATTCTAAGAATAATGGTTAAGAAAAACTGAAAATAAGTCGAAAAAATAAGTGAGTGTAGATGCACTCGCTTAT
Source organism: Lachnospiraceae bacterium (assembly GCA_017520425.1). Classification (GTDB taxonomy): domain Bacteria; phylum Bacillota; class Clostridia; order Lachnospirales; family Lachnospiraceae; genus Acetatifactor. The sequence goes on from JAFXFO010000023.1 coordinate 2,926, forward strand.
TTTTTTGAATGATGGGAAATTGATTTGTGGAAATAAAGTTCATGGAGGAAGTACATGAAAATTACTTTTGATCATGCGTCAGCAACAGACCATATAGCAGAGAAGAACCGAAAGGCTACGGAGGTAAAGCAGCTTTCCCAAAGTATTTCGGGATATATAAATGTGGCATTTGACGGGAAGGAGCGGGCAGGATTTGGCACCGCACCGGCCACCAAAAGAAAGAACGAATTGCCTGTAGCCGGTGAAGGAGTGCAGACTCAGGTACAGAATATGCGCAACCAGATGACAGTACTGTCACATACTATGTCCGATGAAGACTTTGCCAAGCTGCAAAAGGAAGGCTATGACCCTTCTGAGATGGAGCCCACCGAGGCCGTTACTATTCTGGATAAGATAAAGGCAGAATTGTTAAAGGCCGGCACCAATGTGGCCGGTTTTACGGACAGTATTAACATGGATACGCTGGCTGCAGCGGTAGGAAGTGAAGGATTGGCGGCTACCCTTGCAGAAACCTTTGCTAGGCAGGATATTCCCGCAGAACCGCAGAATGTGGAGCAGGTGGTTTGGGCATTGGATATTGCCAAGCAGATAAAGGAACCTACGGAGGGAAGTTATTACTATATGGCTGCCAACGGTATGGAAGCTACGTTGACCGATTTTTACTTGGCAGGAGCCAGCGGTTCCCGACCGGAGCAGGTGCAGACCACAGGATATTTTAGTGCAGGTGACAGTGGCTATGTGACCCGAAATATAAGCGGAGCAGAGAGTGGAGATATGGAAGACCAAATCGGCAAGCTGTTGGAGCGTTTGGGCATACCCGGCGAAGAATCCACATTGGAACTGGCGGGCTGGCTGGTAGACAATGGACTGGAAGTTGATGCTCCCACATTGGGACGTATGAAGGATATCTTTGCAGTGAAGTTTCCCTTGGAACCGCAATGTGTTATAGAAACAGCGGTATCAGCCATTGCGGACGGAGTGGAGGTAGGTGCAAGGAAGCTTACGGAACCGGAAAGCTGTTATCAGAAGGCAGGGCGATTATTCGAGTTGTATCAGGGAGAGGGAGGACTTTCGCTGGTTCAGGACAGAAAACAGTTGGAAGAGATTCGCCTCCGCATGACCGTGGAAGCCAATGTGAAGCTTTTAAAGAGTGGATTTTCCATAGATACGGCGCCCATCGAAGAAACCATAGAAGCTTTGAAGAGGGCACATCAGGAATTGGCCAAGGAATATTTCCCGGGTACTGAGAATCCCGTGGAACGATATGAACTTCTTCAAGATACCAATCAGCGGTTAAAAGAATTGCCCGGATTGCCCCTTGCTACGGCAGCTAAATGGGTGGGACGACTGGAAAGTGGTACTCTTGCAGTCTTCCATGCGGAGGGTGCAGAGCTGGCAAAGGCATATGAAGCAGCAGGGGAGCGTTATGAAACACTTATGACCACACCCAGAAGTGATTTGGGCGATTCGATGAAAAAGGCCTTTGCAAATGTGGATGAGATATTGAAGGATTTGGGCTATGAAGCCACCGAGGAAAACAGAAAGGCCATTCGCGCACTGGGATACAATCGGATGGCTATGACCGGCGAGCATGTGGAAGAGGTTAAGAAGATTCAGCAAAGTGTGGATAAAGTGATTCGTGACATGACTCCGGCAGCAGTGCTGAAGATGATAAGAGATGGCCAAAATCCGTTAGAGAGCACCTTGGAGGAGTTGAATACATATCTGGAACAGCTTCCGGAGGAATATCATCAGAATACTCTGAAGTATAGCAAATTCTTGTATGCATTGGATTATCAGGGTGAGATTACACCGCAGGAAAGAGAAGCTTTCATCGGTTGCTACCGGCTGATGAATCAGCTGGAGAAGACCGACGGTGCAGCAGTAGGTGCACTGGTAAATATGGGAGGCGAGCTGAATTTCCGCAATCTTCTGACAGCCATTCGTAGCGGCAAGTTCCGCTCCATGGATGTGAAAGTGGATGATGCAGTGGGCGCTTTGACAGAGGATGCCCTTATGAAGTTCTCCATTTCCGAGCAGATTGAACAGGCATTTGTAAAAGAACAGGGTACCCGGAGCCGACAGGTAATGAAAGAAGCTACTGAAGCAGGCGAGGAAGCTTACAGTCTGCTGGAAAGAGGCGAGGTTTCCCCTACAGCAGAAAATATAGTGGCGGCAAATGCTTTGGAAAAGCAGTCATTTGTATTGTTTGAGCAGTTGTTTGCACCAAATCGTAAGAACCTGAAAAGGCAGGAGAACTGGCAGAAGCTGGATGAGAAAGAGGACTTTGCGGAAGCCTATTCCCGGGAGGTCCGGGAAGAAATCGGACAGTTGGAAGAGGAATCCTTGGAAGCAATGGAGACCCAAGTGGATATCCGCTTCAGGAAGCTTATGCATAAGCAGCTTCACATTATGCAGGCCTTGTCAGCACGGGAGGAGTACTTCTTCCCTATGGAAATTGACGGAAAAGTGACCGGTGTTCATTTGCAGTTTGTCAGCAGTGAAACAGAGCAAGGCATGGTACGCATCAGCTTAGAGAGCAGGGAAGCAGGAAAGCTGGCCGGCCAAATCAAGGTGACGGATAAAGGTCCGGAGGGCTATTTTGTAGGAAATAACCGGGATACGGTTATGAAACTGAAAAATTCCTCCGATATAATTAACAGTAGCATTCGCAAAGAATGGACGTTTTGCGAAATTGATTATGTATATAGTGAAACAAATGATATCCCCATGGATTGGACAAGGAGGTCCTCTAAGGTGTCTGTAAGCAACGGTCAGTTATATGAGCTGGCGAAGAATTTCCTGCAGGCAGTGAAGGGAATGGGCGAAGCATAGAAAGAGGTAGAATATGAGAATTAATTACAATGTTTCCGCCATGCTTACCAATAATGCATTGGCAAACAACGACAACCTCTTAGCACAGTCTTTGGAAAGATTGTCCTCCGGTTTAAAAATCAATCATGGAAAGGATAATCCGGCAGGTTTGGCGATTGCTAAGAGAATGAATGCCCAGTTGAAGGGCTTGGATATGGCAAATCAAAATGCCAGCAACGGAACTTCCGTAATCGAAACTGCTGACGGAGCATTGACGGAGATTACCGAGATGCTTCAGCGTATGAATGAGCTCTGTGTGAAGGCCGGTAACGGCACCTTATTGGACGAAGACAGAGAAGTGATACAGGCGGAAGTGGCACAGCTGAAGGAGGAAATCACCCGTATTTCGGAGACCACGGAGTTTAACAGTCAGCCTTTATTAAATGGTGAATTCTCTGCCAAAGGTTATACCGATGCAGAAGGCATTACAGTAAATGATTTCAGCGAGCAGACTCCTCCCCTGGTATATACCTTTGAACGTCTGACCGTGGCAGAAGAGACAGATGAATATGGTAACATCAGAAAAATCGTGACCGATATTGAGTTGGGAGAGAATTTCCCGGTGGGAATGGAAGAAGCGGAAGTGGATGACAGCTTCTTGACCTTAAAGGGAAAGAATGGCTTTGAACTGAAGCTGGATTTGAAGAAGGCAGAAGCCGGAAGCTATGACGGCATGAAGGTGGATGTAACGGAAATCGGCCCCATGAGACTGCAGATTGGTTCCAATGAAGGACAGATTCTGTCCATGAAGATACCTTCCATTTCTTTAAGAAACATGGGAATAGATGATATCGATGTGAGTACCGCAAACGGTGCCAATGACGCACTTTCCCGTATGGCAGGGGCATTGGATTTCGTGTCTTCCGTAAGAGGCAGATTGGGTGCTTATGAGAATCGTTTGGAATCTACGGTAAACAGTCTGGATATTACCAGTGAAAATATGACGGCAGCCTACTCCCGTATCATGGATTTGGATATGGCTGAGGAGATGACCAACTATACCACCAATCAGGTACTGACCCAGGCAGGTACTTCCATGCTGGCACAGGCCAATGAAAGACCCTCACAGGTGCTTCAGCTGTTACAGTAACGGAGGTTAGCCTATGACAAACGAAGTAAAGCAGCAGTTCACGTTACGGATTACGCAAGCCAATCCCACACAGTTGGTGGTGATATTGTACGAAATGGCGGATGTTTTTTTGAAAGAAGCTGCGGAGTCCTTTCAGAAGGAAGATATGGCAGCCTACAAAGAAGGAATACGCAAGGCGCGAGGTTGCATCAATGAATTGATTCAGTCCCTGCATATGGAGTATGACCCGGCACCCAAGCTTTTACGACTTTATCTGTTTTGTATTCGCAGACTGGCATACGCAGAAGTCCGCAAGGAGGCAGAGGTGCTGAAGGAGGTCAGCGGTATATTAAGCAAGCTGAAGGAAGCATATGGGCAGGTCGCAGCGGCCAATCCCGCCGCACCGGTCATGAGCAATACCCAGACCGTGTACAGTGGATTGACCTACGGAAAAAGTGCAGATTTAGCTGAAGACGTGTCCGGGCAAAGCTTGAATCGTGGCATGCTCATATGATTCTGCCACCTGCTTTTCCTGCAAAACATAGAGGTCGCTTAAATGCTTGTAGCGTTTTTGCAAAGCATTGATTTCATAAATATAGCAATCAATCATATCAGGATTTACAGCGTTATCAAAACCCGCATAGGCTCTTTCCAGTGCCTGGCGGGTTTTTTCCAAATCCTCACGGATAGATGGTATCTTCATATCATCCTCCAGAACCTCCGGAGTTTCGTAAGCCTTTTTAAAGAATACTTTCATATTTCTCCATTCTGACCCTAGGTCTTACATATTGTTTATGTTACAAGTATAGCCAAAGGGTTTCTAAAATATACCAGTCAAGAAAATTATTTTCCCTATGGACAAACCAAAAGGTGCATGCTATAATGCAAATCAACGGAAGTACTTCTAGCTTCCGAAATTGAAATCTTATTTCTTTTAGTTCTGTGTTTCGAAAGATTTTCCACAGGATAGAATTAAATAACAGGAGGGTACATTGGAGCATAAGATATTGGCTTTGTGCGACCCGGAGAAGGACTATGCCCAACACATGGCTGATTTTTTGCGTCGCAAAAAAGACGCTGTTTGGGAGATTCGGGTTTTTACGGAAAAAAAAGAGTTATTGGAGTTTGCCCGGGAAGAAAGCATGGAGATTCTGCTGATTGCAGAAAGTGTCTATGGTGATTTCGTACAGGAACTTAAGGTCAGGCTTCCCATTATTTTGAGTGAGTCCGGCGTGTTAAAGGCGCCGGGAGTAGTTCATATAGACAAATATCAGCCCGCGGAAAAGGTGCGTATGGAGATGCTGTATCACTATATGGAGCATACGGAGGATGTTTCTGTGAGAATGCCGGGTGCAGGGCGTGGCAGGCTTATCGGCATGTATTCCCCGGTGAGACGTTGTCTGCAAACCACCTTCGCTATGACCTTCAGTCAGTTGCTGGCAGAGAAGCATCGGACCTTGTATCTCAGCTTTGAATATTATTGCGGGTTGGAGGAATGGAAGGATTGTAAGAGGCAGGATTTATCTACTCTTTTATATCACCGGCAGAATAAGGGACAGCTGGAGGGGATGCATTTGCAGACCTTGGTGAGAAAGGAAGGCAATCTGGACTGTGTGGTACCCATGATCAACGGAGAAAATCTGTTGTATGTCACACCGGAGGAGTGGAAGAAACTCTTGGATAATCTGATTTGTTGCGGAGAATATGAGTATGTGGTGTTGGATTTGTCAGAGAACATACAAGGTCTGTTTGAAATTCTCAGGGCCTGTGACCATATCTATACCATGGTTTTAGAAGAGCCGGGTGCACTTCAGAAAATAAATGCCTACGAACAGCTGCTACTCTTACAGGAGTACCCGGATGTGAAAGAAAAGACCTCCAAGTGTAAGCTTCCGGTCTTTCGCAGACTCCCGGAGCATCTGGAGCAATATACCAAAGGAGAGCTGGCGGATTATATCAGAGGGATGTTGCGAAGAGAGGAGGAAGTTCGGTGAATTCAGCAGAGTGGAAACAGACCTTGCGCAAAGAAATCCTGGAAGTCATAGACTACGGAAGGGAAATGACGGATGAGGAGGTATTTGAGCAGATAGATGAGGTGATTTTACAAAAGGATGAGCTACGGCTTCTGCCGGTCAGTACAAGCCATCAGTTAAGAAACGATCTGTTTGACAGTCTCCGAAGGCTGGATGTGTTGCAGGGGCTACTGGAGGACCCGGGTGTCACGGAAATCATGATAAACGGACCGGACCATGTATTTATCGAAAAGGAGGGGCGTCTTTCCCGGCTGGAGACCGGCTTTGAATCGGTAGAGAAGCTGAAGGATGTGATACAACAGATTGTGGCGGGTTGCAACAGAGTTGTTAATGAAGCATCCCCTATCGTGGATGCCAGACTGGCGGGAGGTGAAAGAGTAAGTATTGTACTCACGCCCGTTGCCTTAAACGGCCCCATCCTAACCATACGAAGATTTCCGGATACCCCCATTACCATGGAGGGACTTATCCGATACGAATCCATTACGCCCGCTGTGGCGGAGTTCTTAAGACGGCTGGTAACAGCCGGTTACAATATCTTTATAAGTGGCGGCACCGGAAGCGGGAAAACCACTTTTCTGAATGTTTTGTCAGGATTTATTCCCCAAGACCAAAGAGTGATAACAATTGAAGACAGTGCGGAACTACAGTTACAAGGGATTGACAATCTGGTACGTCTGGAAACCAGAAACAGTAATGTGGAGGGCTGTCATGAAATAACCATAAGAGACTTGATAAAAGCCAGTTTGCGTATGCGGCCTGACCGGATTGTGGTGGGCGAAGTGCGCGGAGGTGAGGCAGCGGATATGATTCAATGCCTGAATACAGGTCACGAAGGCTCCATGTCCACCGGTCATGCCAACAGTGCCAAGGACATGTTGTCTCGCCTGGAAAATATGATATTGATGGCCATGGATATTCCCTTAGAGGCCATACGCCGCCAGATTGCCTCGGGAATTGATGTAATAGTACATCTGGGAAGATTACGTGATAAGAGCAGGCGGGTATTGGAAATTGTGGAGGTGGTGGGGTATGAAAAGCAGGAGTATTGCCTGAATACATTGTATCAATTTGAAGAGGAGGGAGAGGATGAGAACGGACGGGTGCGGGGGAGTCTGCAAAAAAAAGCGGCTATGGTCCACATGGGAAAGCTTAAGGCAGCAGGTATTAAGGATATATAAGGGGACTACGGTTGCGGACGCGGTGTGGGGATTGGGAGTGACCATTTTCTTTGCATACTTTTTTTACCGAAGTGCATGGGCATTTGTCCCCATGCTGCCGGTAGGAGTTTTTATGATTCATGACCGGAGAAAGAAGCGAAGGACGAAAATGCGACTGGTATATTTGGAGCAGTTTAAGGAGTGCAGCTTGTCTGTGGCAAGTGCGGTGAAGGCAGGCTATGCGGTGGAGAATGCCTTTTCGGAAAGTATTTTGGATTTAGAAGTTTTGTATGGTCGGGAATGCAGGATGGCGGAGGAAATCCGTATAGTCTGCAGGGGAGTCAGGAACAATACCCCCTTGGAAGATGCACTGGCAGAGATGGGGAAAAGGACGGAGTTGACGGAAGTAGAGGAGTTTGCTGAGGTGTTTTCCATCGCTAAGAAAAACAGTGGTAATATTACAGCGGTTATGGAGCTTTACAGCAGAATAATCAGCGGCAAACTGGAGCTGATGGCGGAGCTGGAAACCTTACTGGCAGCCAAAAGACTGGAGCAGAGGGTAATGAATGTGATGCCGTTTCTGATAGTCGGATATTTGGGACTGACAAATCCGGGATATTTCGACATGATGTATCACAATCTTGCCGGTATAGGAATCATGACCGCTTGTCTGGGAGTGTATCTGGGGGCCTATGTAATGTCTGAGAAAATCTTTGAAAAAGTATATGGATAAGGAGGTGAAGGAGTATGGTGTTTGGTATCACCGCAGGAATTCTGTTGCTGCTTTTAGTGTTGGCTTATTTTTCCCGAAGGGAAGAGGGGGAGATGCTGACCCGTATGAGTTTTTATTTGTTTAAGCTTTGTTGCATGCGGCGGTTGCCCATAGTGGAAAAGGGACAGGTGCGAACGGATTTGGAACGCCTTTATCCGGGCGCTGCCAAAAGGGAAGTGCTGATGGAATATTATATAAACAAGTTTCGCTTGTTTCTTACGGTGTTGCTGGTGGGGAGTCTTTTGACAATGCTGCTTTGCGTCAAAACGGCCATGGAGAATCGCGGAGGGATTGGGGCTATTGCCAGAGGACAAGTGGGTGAGGGAGAACAGGAAGTATTGCTTGCTGCCACAGTGGGAGAGCAAACAGAGGAATTACATATTCTGGTGGGAGAGAGACAGCTGGAACAAAAGGAAGTCCGGCGTTTGGGGAAAGCCTGCGGAGAGGAATTAGAGCGGCTGATATTGGGACAAAATGAAGCCTTGGATGCAATTGTGACAGATTTGGTCTTGCCTGACAGAGTGGAGGGGTATCCTTTTGAAATCCTCTGGAAAAGTAGTGATACCACACTGATTAGTACCGGCGGAAGCCTGGGTAACGTGCAAGGAAGGGAGGGGGAAAGAGTATGCCTGACAGCCATTCTTTATTATGGGGAAAGCCGGATGGAGCAGGATTTCCGGGTGGAGATTGGGGAAGGAGCAAAGGAAGAAACACTGAAAAAGCAATTGCAGGAAGCCGTACGTCAACAAGATGAAAGCAGTAAATATGAGGAAAGTATGACTCTGCCTGAGGAATTGGACGGTAAAGAAGTTTTGTGGAAGAGGATACAGACAGAAAACAGTCCCCTCTTCTTAGGGCTGACCCTTTTAGCCGCGGTGGGTGTTTTTGTTCTGAAGGATAAGGATTTACATGAGCAGGTGCAAGAAAGAAAGAAGAGTTTGAAGCTGGAATATCCGGCCGTTCTGAATAAGTTTGTATTGTATATGGGGGCGGGCATGACGGTGCGGGGAAGCTTTTTTAAGATTGCAGCGGAGGGGCTGAATAAACCTGCAGAAAAGAGCAAGAGTCCTGTTTATGAAGAAATGCACATTTCCTGTAACGAATTGCATGCCGGAGTGTCTGAGGGACTGGTATATGAACGGTTTGGAAGCAGAAGCGGCTTGCAGGAATATGCACGCCTGGCCACTATGTTGGGACAAAATTTGAAAAAGGGCAATTCCGCATTGCTGCAGCGGTTGCGGGAAGAAGCGGACAAAGCCATGCAGGAGGACCTGCAATTTCGTAAAAAAATAGGAGAAGAGGCGGAAACCAAGCTTTTGATACCCATGGTAATGATGTTGGGGATCGTAATGATTATGGTTATGCTGCCGGCCTTTTCCGCATTTGAATAAACATAAGGAGAGAGAAAAATATGATAAGAAGTAAATGGAACCGTTGGTTAGACAAAAAGATGATTGAAATGAGAACCCTTCTGGTACAAAAGAATGAGGGAATGGGAACGGTGGAAATCATTTTGATTATAGTGGTTTTAATCGGTTTGGTCATTATTTTTAAGGAGCAGATTACCGGATTGGTAGAAGAAATCTTTGAAAAGATTACCAGACAAAGTAGCAGAGTATAGCCGATGGGGAGGATGTCATGGAGAGAAAAACTGTGGGAGGATATCTGACCATATATGTGGCATTGTCCATGGCGGTACTGATATCCCTGTGCCTCACATTGATAGAAGGAGCCAGGCGTAATACCATCCGTTTGGAAACGGAGTGTATGATGGACACGGCTCTAAGTAGTGTGATGGCAGAATATCATCGGGAAATGTTCCGGCAATATAATTTATTTTACATAGACAGCTCCTATGGCTCCGGACATCCTTCTTATTACAATACAGAAGCGCGGTTACGGTACTATCTGGATGAAAACATGAAACGAAAAGGGATGCCGTATGTGAATTTCCTGTTCAAGGATATGCTGGCATTGGAGGTTGAAAATGTTTGGGTGAACGAGGTGGTATTGGCCACGGACATGGATGGTCGATTGTTCCGTAAGCGGGCAGCAGAGGCGATTTGGAATGATAGCGGGATGGAAACCTTAGAGCAGGTTACGGATTGGGTACGGACCATACAGGATAACGGATTGATGGAACGGGACCTGGAGGCGGAGAAGCAGGCTGTGGATGCACAGCTGGCTTCCTTTAACGGTCGCAAAGTGGAACTGACGGAAAATGAATGGATTGTGATAGAAATAAAGAATCCTACAGAGCATATCAATCGGATGCGTGCCCGGGGAGTGCTGATCTGGGTACTTAAGGATGGTACTGTTTTGTCCGGACAAAAGGTGGATTTGTCCCAATATATATCCTCCCGGCAAAAGCGAGGCAAGGTGAACCGGGGGAACGGAGGACAAGAGGTTACTCTGTCCGTCTTGGAGGAGTCCCTGTTTCGTGAGTATATGCTACGGTATGGCGGTCACTATTGTGCACCTAAGGAAGGGAGCCTCCTGCAATATCAGGTAGAATATGTAATCGCCGGCAAAGACAAGGATACGGATAATCTGAGAAATGTGGCTTTGACCATAAGCGGAATTCGGGAAGTGGCGAATGTCATCTATTTGAATAATAGTAAAGAAAAGTCAGATGCGGCAGATTTAGTTGCCAAGATATTGGCCTACGCCATCTTTACGCCGGAGGCCCAGCCGTTTTTTAAGAATTCGCTTATTTTAGGATGGGGGTATCTGGAAAGCTTATACGATACAAAGGTGCTGCTTTCAGGCGGAAAAGTACCCCTGATGAAGGAGGATGAGGATTGGCATTATGATTTGGACAGCTTCCTTTCCTCCGATGAGATAAGAATAGATGAAAATACAGGAAGGGGAATGAGTTATGAGGATTATCTACGAGTGCTTTTGTACTTGGAGAATCCGGAGAAAAGTGCTTTCCGCTTTATGGATTTGATGGAAATGGATATTCGCATGACTTTCGGAAATGAATCTTTCCGGATGGATGCCTGTGTGGAAGCGGTAGGAGCGGAAGCAACAGTGGGTTCCCGCTATGGATATGCTTACAGCATAGACCGGAAAAAAGAATATCACTAAAGGAGGTGAATACAGATGTCCTCTTCATGGAAGAAAAGTAACTATAAACAAATAAATAAAACGCCTTCTCCGACGTTATATCAGGTTGAAATCAACCAAATCTCCCGTGTATATAAAAAAAGCTTTCAATCTTTCATGGAGAGGATTTCTGTGTTCACCTATAAAGGAAGAAAAGGAATCGGGGGAAGTATGACCGTGGAGGCGGCAGTAGTATTACCGCTTTTACTCTTTTTCTTCCTGCATATTATGAGTGCTGTGGAGATGTTGAGGCTACATGGTAAGTTGACCTTTGGACTATGGGAGTGCGGAAAAGAACTGACGGTTTATGCAGCCATGCCTGATGAGGCGGAATGGGAGATTCCGGATATAGCTGTTTCTTATATATATGTAAAAAGTCGACTGGAAAAGTTTTTGGGCAAGGAGTATCTGCAGAACTCACCGTTAAAGACAGGAGCTAATGGTATCAATTATCTGGCGTCTGATTACGATGAGGGGTGTATTGACATCGGAATAAGCTATTCGGTAGCGCCGCAAATCAGTGTGTTCCCCATAGGAGATATCCGTTTGGTAAATCGCTTTTATGGGAAGGTTTGGGATGGTTATGACAATGCATTGGAACTGAGGTTTGTTTATGTGACGGTATATGGTGAGGTGTGGCATAAAAGTTTGGACTGTACCCATATTCATCATGTCATCAGAGAGACGGATTGGAGCGGCATCAGCGGATTGCGTAATGCAAACGGCAGCAGATACAGTGCTTGTGAACTTTGCAGGGAGGATGAAAAGGGAGCGAAAACTTATTATACAGATCAGGGTGACAGGTATCACCGTTCCAAAGAGTGTCCGGCATTGGTGCGTTATATACGGGCGATTCTGTGGGAAGAGGACTTGGCATATAGTCCGTGCAGCCGCTGTACAGGAGAGGAATAGGATATATGATAATTAGATGGTTGATGGCAGGCGTTTTTCTGGCGGTAGGAACATTCTGGGATATTCGGGAAAAGAAAATCCCGGTAGCATGGATGATATCGGGATTGTTGCCGGCATGTGGTTGTATGATATATGAATGTGTATCCCATACGGTAGCGATGAGGGAATGCCTATGGGCCTGTTTGCCGGGAGCATTGTTTTTGCTGGTTTTTGTGGTCTTCCATGAGCAAATGGGAAGCGGGGACGGATTGGCCTTATTGGTATTGGGAGGCTTATTAGGTGCGAAGAGAGTCTGGCTTATATGGTTACTAAGCCTTGGCGGAGTATTTTTGTTTGGTGTGATGCTACTAATCAGAAAGAAGGGTAACGGAAAGACGAAGATTGCTTTTTTACCCTTCTTGCTTTTGGGATATCTGATAGTGACAGGAGGCGTGGGATGAAAAGGTACATTAGTGGGTATATGACAGTGGAGGCTTGTATGATTATGCCGTTGGTATTAATGGTGTATTTATTTCTGATACAATATGCAGTTTGGGCGTATGACCGGTGTATGCTGGAGTTTGATGCGGCTACCGTGTTGTTACGAAGTGCTGCAAGTAAAGAGCCGAAGCTTACTTATCAGAGAGAACAGGTGACATGGGATAAGGATAAGTATATACGGCTTCATTCTCAGGAGATGACCTGGGAAGAAGGTATGCTTTCATTGAAAGTGGTTGGACGTGCCGAAGGAGGCAGTATGGGTGAAGTGGGTGTTTCTTATGAAATGTGGCATATAGAACCGGAGCAGTGGTTGAGGGGAAAGCGCAAGTTGGATAGGAACCCGGATACGGGGGAAAGAGAGGTAGAGTAAATGTTGGAATCAGAATATGTAAGAAATTGTAATTGTAATTATCAAAGAATACTATTGGAAGAGAAGCCGGAGGACAAAAGATATCAGTATTGCATTTTGAGTAGGGGCGGCATCCGCTATTTGCTCCCCTGTAGTTTGCGATATATGGATAATAAAGCCTATTTATATTATGATATTTCCTCCACACAGAATCTGATCAAGGTCTTTGGGGAAAGAAAAATAGACAGAAGCTGGATGAAGGATTTTCTGTGGGGGATGAAGCAACTGAGGTATGAGTTGGACCGATTCCTGTTAGAAGAAGAGCATATTATCTGGAGTCCGGAACATATTTATCAGGACTTGGAGAAGAATGATTTTTCCTTTTTGTACATTCCTTATTTCCAAGGAGAGACCGGACTTTCGGAGTTGCTTGATTTTATGGTAGAGCGGGTGACATATGAGGATGAGCGTCTGGTGGAATTTGTGTATGGGATGCATGAAAAGATAAATCAAATAGGAATAGAGTATTTGCATCATCAAATTCATGAGGATTTCGAAAAGCTGGAGAGTGAAGAGAACCGGAAAGATATCAAAAATGAAGAAAATAGGGTTTCAGTTATCCAAAAGGCGGAAGCGGAGACTCCCGTATTGCAGGATAGAATGCCTGTGGCGGGAAGAGAAGGCGGAAAGAAGGGATTGCGGTTTTTCTTAGACGGAAAGCGTAACAAGCAGGCCAAAAAGGAAGAGTACCGGGAGCTTTTACGAAGAAGCATGAATGAAATGTCAGGTTATGCAGTGTGCGAAGCCGTGAAATATAATAAATCAGAAGAAGTCAGTTTTGAGGAAGAATTCGGAAAGACTATATATATAGAAGAAACTGCAAAGATAAGGACTGCCGGTTTATACAAATTGGATGGTGAGTTGGTGACATTACTGGAGAAGTTTCCTTTTGTCATAGGTAAGAAAAAAGAAGCTGTAGATTTGGTGCTGAATGATTATTCTGCCAGTAGAGTACATGCCCGTATTATCAGAGAGGAGGGCGGAACGTATATCGAAGATGTGAACAGCACCAACGGCACCTTCAAAAACGGTCTCAGGCTCCAGCCATACGAAAAACGTAAGCTGGAGGTGGGGGATGAGCTGAGATTCGGTAAGACGGAGTATGTTTACCGTTAATGTAAGGTTGACGAAAGGGGTAAAAGAGTGGTACAGTTTTCTCAATAGGTTTTATGAATTGAGGCGTGTATGAGAGACAGGATTCGATTAATTTGGAAGCAGATTCCAAGATACCCTTTTGTCAGCATCACCATAGTAGGTATTAATTTGTTGGTATTTATATTGTGTATGATATTCCCTCAGATTTATGATAAAGGGGGAAGCGGTATCTACCAGGTACTTCTTTGTAAAGATTATGCCAGAGTCTTATGGACTATGTTTTTGCATAGTGATGCGGAACATATATTTAACAATATGATTATTGTATTGTTTTTGGGTTCCATGCTGGAACAGCAGGTGGGGCACATAAAGTACGGATTGGTTTATTTTGTATCAGGTATCGGTGCAAGTCTGTTTTCCTTATGGGTGAAATGGTATCAGTATGACTGGTCTGTTTCCATAGGGGCCAGCGGAGCGGTCTTTGGACTGGACGGATTGCTTCTGGCAATGGTATTATTTAGGAAGGATGATATGGATCTTCCGATTGCCAGAGTGGTTTTGGTGATATTTTTGTCTGTGTACAGCGGATTTTCGAATAATGGAATCGACAATGCTGCACATGTGGGCGGTTTGCTGTTAGGATTTGTGTTGGGAGCAGTTATTTGTATCTGTATGAACGCAAAGAGAAAGGGAGTATATAGAAGGTAAGAGGTGACGGTATGAATATTAATATTTATTATGGAGGAAGAGGGCTGATCGGAGACCCTACCTTATATGTAATTGATAAGATGCAGGAAGTGTTGGAGGAGTTGCATGTAAAGGTAAATCGCTATCACTTGCACGAAAGCAAGAATTCCATTGTTACCCTGCCCCAGACCTTGAAGGAGGCAGATGGTGTAATCCTTGCTTCTACCGTAGAATGGTATGGGATTGGCGGATATATGCAGCAGTTTTTGGATGCCTGCTGGTTATACGGAGATAAAGAGGCTATCTCCGGAATTTATATGTGTCCGGTTGTAATGTCCACCACTTACGGAGAGCGTGAAGGCAAGCTCACACTGACCACCGCATGGGAAATTCTGGGCGGAAGACCGTGTAGCGGTATATGCGGATACATTGCAGATGCTACCGCCTTGGAGATGAATGAGGCTTATAACAATATTATTGAGAAAAAAGCGGAAAATATGTATCGCACTATTAAGCAGAAGGTAGCAAGTTTCCCTGCCAGCAATCAGGCAGTAAAGCAAAGCATATCTACCACACAGAATATTGATTTGACTCCCCAGGAAAGTCAGCAGTTGTCAGAGTATGTTTCCGATGACAGCTATGTGCAGCGTCAAAAAGAGGATTTGCAGGAATTGGCAGATTTGTTTAAGGGAATGTTGAGCGAAAGTGCAGAAGAGGCAAAGGAACGTTATGTAGCAGCTTTGCATAAAGTATTCCGTCCCATAGCCGGTTTTCAGGGGAAGTATTTGTTGAAAATAGAAGGTAAGCCTGCCTTGAGCATTGTTGTGAATGGTGAGAATTTGCAGTGTGCGTATGAAAATATACAGGATGCCAATGTGGAAATGGTAATGGAACAAAAAGTATTTGAAGATATCCTGGCGGGAAGAATGACCTTCCAACGCGGATTTATGTCCGGAGTTATGAAGATGAAGGGCGATTTTGCTGCATTGCGTAATCTGGACCAGCTATTTGTTTTTGAAGGATAATTATTATAGGAGAGATAAGGGTATGAAGGATAATTGTATATTTTGTAAATTGGCAAACGGAGTATTTCCCACCAACAGTATTTATGAGGATGAGGATTTTAATGTAATTTTGGACTTGTCACCGGCTACAAAGGGACATGCTTTAATCCTTCCCAAGAAGCACGCAGACAATTTGTATGAATTGCCGGATGAGACCGCTGCTAAGGTGTTGGTGTTGGCAAAGAAGCTTGCAAAAAATATGAAAGAGAAATTAGGTTGCGATGGCCTTAATGTGGTTCAGAACAATGGGGAAGTGGCAGGACAGACTGTGCTCCATTATCATTTGCACCTGATTCCCCGATATAGTGATGATGCTCAGAAGATTAATTGGAAACCTCAGGAGGTTCCGGCGGAAGAATTGGTAGCGGTGAAAGAATTGTTAGCTGAAGTATAATCGGCATTAGAGAGGAAACAAAGGTTATGAGAACCATCCATGTAGACACCATTACAGAAAACATCAGGGAAATGTGTATAGAGGCAAATCACTTTTTGTCTCCGGATATGAAAGTGGCACTGCAGCACGCAACGGCATGTGAGGAAGCACCTTTAGGAAAGCGGATTTTACAACAATTGCAAGAGAACCTGCAGATTGCCGGCGAGGATATGATACCTATTTGTCAGGATACCGGAATGGCAGTTATCTTTATGGAGATTGGTCAGGAGGTACATTTTGAGGGCGGTTATTTGGAAGATGCCATAAATGAAGGCGTGCGTCGGGGTTATGTGGAAGGTTACCTTCGCAAGTCCGTGGTAAAGGATCCTTTGATTCGAGAAAATACCAAGGATAATACTCCGGCTATTATTCATTATGAAATGGTACCTGGAGATGAAGTAAGGATTACGGTGGCACCCAAGGGATTCGGCAGTGAAAATATGAGTCGTGTGTTTATGCTGAAGCCTGCTGATGGTATAGAAGGAGTGAAGGAAGCTGTGCTGACAGCTGTGCGGGATGCCGGCCCTAATGCTTGTCCCCCCATGGTGGTGGGAGTGGGTATCGGTGGTACCTTTGAGAAGTGTGCATTAATGGCAAAAAGAGCACTCACGAGACCTGTGGATGAGCGTTCGATGATTCCGTATATCAAAGAGATGGAAGAAGAGCTGTTGGAGAAAATAAACAATACCGGAATCGGTCCCGGTGGCTTGGGAGGAACGACTACGGCATTGGCCGTTAACGTACTGACATATCCTACCCATATTGCAGGATTACCTGTGGCGGTAAATATTTGCTGTCACGTAAATCGGCATGCAGTCAGAGTGATATAACAAGAGGAGAGAGTTTGATGGAAAAGCATTTAAGGGTTCCGTTTAGCACTGAGGAAGCTACGGATTTAAAGGCAGGAGATTATGTATATCTGACAGGAACCATATATACGGCCAGAGATGCTGCTCATAAGAGAATGTATGAGACCTTGGCTGAGCAGGCCACTTTGCCTTTGGATATAAAGAACAATGTGATTTATTATATGGGTCCGTCTCCGGCAAGAGAAGGCAGACCTATCGGTTCTGCCGGTCCAACTACCTCCAGCAGAATGGATAAATATGCTCCTGTATTATTGGATTTGGGACTGCGCGGAATGATTGGCAAGGGAAAGAGAAGTCAGGCCGTAAAGGATGCTATCATCAGAAACAATGCGGTTTATTTTGCGGCGGTGGGAGGAGCAGGCGCATTACTTTCACGATCTATTGTAAGTTCTGAAGTGATAGCTTATGATGATTTGGGTACGGAAGCGATTCGCAGATTGGAAGTAAAAGACTTTCCTGTTATTGTGGTAATAGACAGTAAAGGTGCCGATTTGTACGAAAGTGCCATTCAAGAATACCGCAAACAATAAGGAATTCTTACAAGGTTAAATAATTTCAAAAAAATCAAAAAAGGGAATTGACAAAGCAGATACCATTAGGTATAATAACTTTTGCGTCACCGATTTGGAGACGAAACAGAATATTGGTAAGGACGTAGTTCAGAACATGGAGAAATACTCAAGAGGCTGAAGAGGCGCCCCTGCTAAGGGTGTAGGTCGTTTACGCGGCGCGAGGGTTCAAATCCCTCTTTCTCCGCTTTTACCAATACCAAAAAAGAATCTTAAGAGATTGAGATTTCTTTTTTTTCGCTTTGAAAACCAATGGTTTTAAGAAGCGAAAAAATAATTTAAAAAAGCTGTTGACAAAGCGAAAAGCATGTGATATTCTAAGTAAGCTGTCGCGTAAGAAACAGCGCAGGTAACTTTTGATAAAGTTCCATTGTACATTGATAAATAAACAGTAATGCAAC
The DNA here is from genome assembly GCA_017520425.1 of Lachnospiraceae bacterium. Taxonomy (GTDB): domain Bacteria; phylum Bacillota; class Clostridia; order Lachnospirales; family Lachnospiraceae; genus Acetatifactor. The sequence goes on from JAFXFO010000023.1 coordinate 20,861, forward strand.
CCTGAAAATTCTTAAAGAGTAACAGCAATCAAAGCTGTGGAA